>JAGHSZ010000092.1 GCA_018065565.1 Candidatus Colivivens caballi | reverse complement strand
AGCCATGCGGACACCCACACTCAGTGTCCTCTCCATGTGCCACAGGCACACTCTGTGAAAAGGTTTATCAAATAGATAAATGAAAACCTTCTCTGTGTTGAAATGGTTATTATTTTCTTGAACACGAATCGCACTCATGCGGACTGTATCACTGACCGTTTAATCTCACGCAGAATGCGCAGAACAACAATGAGTCCGTTCACTCCGTGAAATCTGCGTGAACAAAGTTTAATTTACAACCAACAAGATATGAAAGCAAGAATAATGAAACTGATGATGGTCGTGACAATGATGTTCAGCGCCATCAGTGCGGCAGCACAAGTGAAAGCATTTGAAAAGTATTCCGACATGAAAGGTGTGTCGTATGTCTATATCTCGAAGGCAATGCTGAAACTCGCTTCAAACTTCGCAGCACCTTCGATACCAGGGACCAATATGGACAACATCATACCCAAGCTCTCTGCCATCCAGATTATCTCGGCTGGGGGCAGCACCAGCAAGAAAATCAAGGCTGACGCCATCAACATTGTCAACAAAGACAACTATGAAATGCTGATGCAGGTCGATGAAGACGACAACAAGGTGAGGATTTACCACCGCGAAGGCAGCAAGCAGTCGGTCATCATCATGATTTCCGGCTCACAGAACGGAGTGGCAGTCATCGTGTTCTCGGGTTCTTTCACGCTGAAAGACATTGAGGCGGCAGTGAAAGACGGTAAAGCATAATGAGATTGACACCAAAAACGAATCCAGCCACACACGGCAATGCGCTGTGTGTGGCTGGATTCGTTTGGTATCGTTGTAGATATTGAGCATTCTTATCAATCAACACAGAGAAGGTTTTCATTTATCTATTTTACAAACCTTTTCACAGAGTGTGCCTGTGGCACATGGAGAGGACACTGAGTGTGGGTGTCCACATGGCTCTGTCGAACTCGGTAATGCCATTGGCATTCTCTGTGAACGGGATTATTAAAGCACTTCTGTGAAATGTGATAATCCCGTTACTCTGTGTTATTACGAGAGTTTTGGTCATTTGCCATTAACCCTTAGCGTGGATGGCATCAGCCTAACTTTTCGCTTTTCACTCTTTCGTTCTGAACTATTCATTCACGAAATGGAACCAGTCAACATCGACATAACCGCCGGTCTGTTTGGTTGCATAGTTGAAGATAGCGAACTTTGAGCCCATGAAATGGCGCTGGTAGTCGAAGTTCATGGCAATCTCACGGCCGATGCTGATCCACTCGTTGCCGTCGAGACTGTAACTGAAACTTGCCTTGTCGCGGCGTGGGTTGAAGTCGCCGTGCAGTCGCAGATACACCACTTTCTTTTTCAGAGGCACTTCCTCGATCACCTCGACATCGACACGGTCCACACTCTTGTTACGACCGAACTTTGCCTTTTCCTCTGTGAGTTGCAGCACCAGTTTGCTGCCACGCTTCACCAGTCGGAGCACACCACTGTCGCCGTTGAGTGCAGCCAGACCGCAGATGTCGCCATCCTTCATCTTGCTGGCATCGACACTGATTGAGCCAGTACATTCCGGACCAGCCATGCGCTGAGTCAGTGTGTTGGGAGCAACATTCAGGTTGTCAACCACGCGTGCAGTTTTCAGGCGGAGATAGCCTGGGCGCTCGGTGAGGCTCCATGCCTCGTCCACAGGGTTGTGGTTCCACTGCCAGTAGAGTTTCAGTCCCATGCGTGCATGGTAGGCACCGTCGGGATTGACAGGCTGACGGTCGAACTCGTCGCTGCCGATGACACCATTGACCGACGGATGTTTCTTGCTCAGGTCCGATGGCACACGGAAGTCTGCCTTTGTCACCTCTCCCTCGTGTTCAGGAGTGACACGCTCGCCACACATTGGCCATCCGTCAATCCAGGTGACAGGCATGGCACAAGGCACACGGCCCACGCCGCCACGATCCTGGAAGATGAGTGCCATCCATCCCTTGTCGCTCTGTTCGTCGCCCACAAGGCAACCCTGACCTACACCTCCGTAAGTCTCAAACGGAGATTCCAGTATGACTTTCTTCTCGTACGGTCCCTCGATGTTGTCGGCACGGTAGCACACTTCGCGGCGATAGCGTCCCGGCACGCCCCATTTCATCGAAATCATGCAGAGATAGTACTTGCCGTTGTGCTTGAACACGCTGCTGCCTTCGAGCAGGGCGCCGCGCTCCTCGTCATCGAGTTCAAACAGTTTCTTGTCGATGCCGCCATCAAGTTTGCCGGTGAGGTCGGGACGGAGTTCGATGAGACGACCTGTCTCGCAGAACATATACACGCGCCCGTCTTCATCGAAGAAGAGCGAACCGTCGTGCATGTGAGGCGGACGGGCAACAAGGTGCCAAGGTCCCTCGGCACGGTCGGCACTATACACAAATCCCTTGCCGGGAGCACCATTAGCAGTAAACCACACATAGAACTTGCCCATGTGGTAGCGTATGCTGCTTGCCCACTGGCCCTGTCCGTAGGCAGTGCCACCGATGAGGTTGTAACGGTCGCCGTCGTCAATGCGGTCGAACACATAACTGATGATTTCCCAGTTGACCATGTCCTTCGACTTCATGATTGGTGCGCCAGGCATGAGGTGCATGGTGGTACTGACCATATAGTAGGTGTCCGCCACCTTGCAGACACTGATGTCGGGTACATCGGCATTGATGACAGGATTGCGGAATGTCGGCTGTGCCAGTGCAGTGGCAACAACACCCAATGCCATCAAGCATGAAAGAAAAAGTTTTCGCATACGATAAAAATAGTTTAGTTAGTTATTGTAAGTCTTGATTGTATTCATTGAGGCACGAGCCTCGCCCCATACAGAGTGCCGCAGAGACGCTGCTCGTTCATTTTCGTCTGCAAAGTTAAGCAAATCTCCCCAAATAATAATATATGTGTTATAACATATTTTTTGCGATATGTCTTATTTTGCATCATATCGCATAGAAAAGCGGATGCAGAAGCCTGACGGAGAGTGGTGTTTATGAGGATTTATGCCAGTGCATCACGATATTTGCGCGATACGGGCAGTTCGGTGTCAGCGAGCATTACGGTGTCAGCGCCAATGCTGGTGATGGCAGAGCGGTTGACCAAGTAGCTGCGGTGGATGCGGATGAAGTCGTCGCCGAGGTTGGCTTCCCAGTGCGAAATAGGAGTCTTGTTGCGGTATTTCTCGCCGTCGGAGGCATAGACCCATGTCTCAGAATCGTTCGATTCCACATAGAGTATGTCCTTGATGCGGAGTGTCACCGGTGTGCGGTTGGAGTTGAAGCGAATGGTTGCATTGTCGTCGTGAAACCATTTCTTCATGTATGTGTCGAGCAGGACATCGCCCATGCACAGCACGGTGATGATGATGGCTATGAAGACAGGATTGACTGTTATACCGGGAATCGGGACAATGGTTTCGGGGGAATACATGACAGAACTTATTCGCTGAATCGACATGTTTGCCGTGATTATAAGGAATATCTCACCGATAAGGATGGCAGCAGTGACATACAAGGCATCGATCAGACCCTTCTTCTTGTCCTTGAACGAAATCTTGAACAGCAGATAGCGGGCAGCCAATGCACCTGGCAGAAACATCAACGCCACAAGCAACGCCTCGCTGAAATAGTAGCCGAGACTCTCCAGGACATTTCCCACAAGTAATATGGAAACTGCCCAGTAAACGATTGTGATGCTGACTTTCTTTATCATCATACTTATTCTGCAATTATTCGCTGAAATGTGATGAACATGACAAAAAACTGTCGATTTCATCGATGATTTCGAATGCAAATATACAAAAACTAATCCATTCAGCAAAGTTCAAATCCCCTTCAAAGGGTTTTAACACGCTTAGAAAGGGATTCATTAGTTGAAAAATGATGATTTGTTGATATTAATTTCTACCTTTGCAGCGTCAGAAATGACAGACGCGTCAAAATCAACAGAATTTATTAACCAATCAAAAACAAACGAATTATGGATTTTTTTCAAGATTTAGCTGAATTTGTGCGATACATACCTTACACAAATCCTGTTGCTTTGATTATTATCAGCATTTTACTTATAGGTATGATTCTGTGCCAATGGAAACAGCGATCGTGGGTGAAGATGCTTGGCATCGGAGCATTGGCATTTGCCGTGTTATTCTCATTATATAATCTCTCAATGTATTTTGATGATTATGTAGCTTTCGGGATGTCAACCATTGACATTGCGAACTCGCTGCGCCCAGTTGCCAGCACGCTTTATTACGGATTGCTGGTATATCTGGTGTCGTTGATTCTTCGTATGGTCAACAAGCCACGCATCTGACATTAGTGCAGACAACCAAACAACCAATCTCCTAAACAACCAAACAACTAAAATATGGTACTACTAAATGTAAATTTCTTTCAAGCAATGACCCAGTACTATGTCCAAGGCGGTTCTGTGGTGGGTATGTCAATCATAACAATCTTTTTTGTGGCAATGCTCTTCGCTGCATGGAAGGCTCCAAACTGGGTTGAAGAACTTGGGCAAGCCGCACTGGTCGCAGGCATTCTATGGTTTCTCATCGGTGCCAATCAAGCTTTTGCAGACATTAATGAAGTTGGCTACATTTCCAACATGTCGAAAAAAGCTCTTTACATTTGGCTGAAAATCCAATCAACATCAATCATGTATGGTGTGGCGGTATATATCCTTTCGCTCGTTATCCGCTCAGTTCAGAAGTTGCGTGTATAGTCACCGTTTCTTTCTGTCATACACTCTCCTTCTTATGGTAAGAGTGAATAATTGAGTTGTTCACGCACTTTTCACTACAAAAACACACTGTTACAGAAAAAGATGGGCAAGGGTACATTATTATTGTGAATAATTTAGTACCTTTGCCCATGATTTGAATAAATATTTGTCTATAAATGAATACATCCCCGTTCCACCGATTGATTGCATCAGCCATACTGATATGCCTCTGTACCTGTGTCATTGCACAGACTGATAGCAGCGTGACAGCCAGAAGAAATGCCGATTCCATCGAAGATTCTGGTCATGTGATTGCCATGACCGACACACTGATGACCGACTCCATTGAGGCCGACACACTGATGACTCCCCGCTGGGAGGACACACTGCGCGAACGGCTCAACGCACTGGCACTCGAAGCCGACCACAGCCACTACTACACAGGCATCTGCATCTACGACCTCACCGACAGCACACTGCTCTACGGATACAATCAGCAGAAACTGATGCGACCTGCATCCAACGAGAAAACCCTCACAGCCGTGACCGCTCTCGACATCTTGGGCGCCGACCACAAGTACTCGACCGAGGTGTATGCCGTGGGCAGCCTGGTGGCTGACTCCACAAGCTGCATCACCGACTCCGTGGGTGGCATCGTTGCCGACTCGACAGTCAGTTACACACTCAAAGGCAACATCTATGTGGTGGGCGACTTCGACCCCTCGCTCGAATTGGCTGACATCCGACAGATGGTCGGTGCCATTCGCAATGCCGGCATCAGCACCATCGACGGCAGCATCATTGCCGATGTGTCGATGAAGGACACGCTCAGCCTGGGCAACGGATGGTGCTGGGACGACAGCCAGCCATACCTCACCCCACTCAGTCTGGGTGGTTCGGCCTATACAAGCAAACCAGCAAGAATCAACCGCTATAACCCTTCTGCCGATTTCGTAAAAACATTAAGAAATGAACTGATTGCCGACAACATCGGTGTGACTGGCAGCACTGGTTCGGGGGTAGTTCCACGCCAGGGCAACGATGTGGTGCTTGTCACCAAAATCACCCATTCCATCGAAGAAATCCTGCATCGAATGATGAAAAACAGTGACAATCTCTATGCAGAATCGATGTTCTACCAGCTGGCTGCCGACAAGAAGAAAGGCGAAAGCTGGAAGGACTGCGCAGCCGAGGTCGAGGCAATGGTACACCGTGCCGCCGGTTCATCAGCACATGTCGATGTGGCTGACGGTTGCGGACTGTCACTCTACAACTATGTATCTCCAAGTGTGCTTGTGGCTGTACTTCGTTATGCCTACGACCACAAGACGATTTTCTCAGCACTCTATCCGTCCCTGCCTGTTGCTGGTGTTGACGGCACCATCGCAAGCCGCATGACTGGCAGCAAGGCCTACGCCAATGTTCATGCCAAGACTGGCACGGTGACCGGAGTCAGCACACTTGCAGGTTATGTGACTGCCTCCAACGGCCACTTCCTTGCCTTTGCCATCATGAACAACGGAGTGAAAACATCTGCCGAAGGACGGGCATTCCAGGACAAAGTGTGTGCAGTGCTGGCGGAATGAAACCATGCCCAAGGCTGGATGGTAGAAGGAACGCTCATGTTTTCCTTCACGACCGCTCATGTTTTCCCTCACGAGCGCTCATAAATTAAAAAAGGTGTACACCTTCTTGAATTTTCGTGTACACCTTTTCCAAGTTTGCTGTACACCTTTTCGCAGGAAGGTGTACACCTTTTTCAATTATCCTCCGCTCGTGTGAACATTTACGAG
>JAGHSZ010000038.1 GCA_018065565.1 Candidatus Colivivens caballi | reverse complement strand
AGTTGCCCGCATGGCTCTGTGAACTTTGTAATGCCACCAGCATTCTCTGTGAACGGGATTAAACAAACCAGGAGGAAAATGATAATCCCGTTACTCTGTGTTTATTCGAAAAGTGAAGAGTGAAAAGTGAAGAGAAGCCAATGGCCAATGGCTAATGGCTAACGGCCTAAATAACAGCTAACAGCCTAAATTTTAATTTTTAATTTTCCACATGGACGAACTGAATTTAGCATGGCAATACATCGCCAACACCGACCAGAGCATCTTTCTGACAGGCAAGGCGGGAACAGGCAAGACCACCTTCCTGCGCAAGATACAGGAGCTCTCGCCCAAGCGCAAGATTGTGGTAGCCCCCACAGGCATTGCCGCCATCAACGCCATGGGAGTGACCATCCACTCACAGTTTCAGCTGCCGTTCACACCCTACATCCCAGGCACCGCCATCAGCGAGGGGAGCAACCACTTCCGCATCAGCAAGGAAAAGAAAGAAATACTCCGTACACTCGACCTGCTCATCATCGACGAAATTTCAATGGTGCGATGCGATGTGCTCGATGCCATCGACTATGTGCTGCGGCTCTACCGCCTCCACGACCGTCCCTTCGGCGGAGTGCAGCTCCTGCTCATCGGCGACCTCCAGCAACTGGCACCTGTGGCACAGCCAAAGGAATGGGCTGTGCTCGGGCAGTACTACGACACACCCTACTTTTTCAGCAGCAAGGCACTGCAACAGATACACTATGTGACCATCGAACTGAAACAGATATTCCGACAGACCGACCCCCAGTTCATCGACATTCTCGGCCACATCCGCAACAACAGCATCGACGACGCAACACTCGACGCACTCAACCAGCGCTACTGCCCAGGCTACCAGCCTGCCGATGGCGAAATCTATCTCACCACACACAACTTCACCGCACAGCAGTACAACGACGACCGTCTCAGCGCAATCCCCAACCCCTCACACACATTCGAGGCAACCGTCATCGACAACTTCCCCGAGACATCATTCCCTGCCGACCGAGTCCTCACGCTGAAAGTCGGAGCACAGGTCATGTTCATCAAGAACGATGCCGTCAGCGGCAAGCACCTCTACTACAACGGCAAGATTGGCCGTGTGATCGACATACAGGGACAGGACATCAAGGTGAAATGCCCCGACGACCAGCAGCCCATCAGCGTGTGCCGCGAGTCGTGGGAAAACACCCGATACACCATCGACCCCTCGACCAAGGAAATCAAGGAAGAGGTGGAAGGACAGTTCCTCCAACTGCCACTGCGACTGGCATGGGCCATCACCGTGCACAAGAGCCAGGGACTCACCTTCGACCGAGCCGTGCTCGACATCAACTCATCCTTTGCCCACGGACAAGTCTATGTGGCGCTGAGCCGATGCCGCACCCTCGAAGGCCTCACCCTCACCCAGCGGCTCACCACAGCCTCCGTCATCTGCGACCGCCATGTCGCACAGTTCACCCACCAGGCACTGGCACAGTCGGCCGATGCCACCGTCCATCTCCCACAGGCCGAGCGCGAATACTTCGTCCGCCTCATCGACCAGCTCTTCGACTTTGGTACATTAAACCAGCAGATGCGCCATGTCCACCGCATTCTGCAAGAACACCTCTACAAGACCTACGACGACCTTCTGCGCCAGTACGAATCGGCACTGACGGAACTCGACACAAAGGTGATGCAGGTGGTCAGCCGTTTCCGCCATCAGTACCTCACCATCGCCATGCAGTCAGCCGACTTGCAGAACGATGCCATGCTGCAAGAACGCATATCCAAGGGGGCGCAGTATTTCACCGATACCCTCGCCACATTGCTCATCAGACTAATCAAAGAGTCAAAGATTACCATTGGCAACAAAGCCATTGAGCGCCAATACAATGGAGCACTCGAAACCTTCATCAGCACGGTCAGATTCAAAATTGAGCTGCTCAGCAAAATGGCAGATAGTGGATTCAGCATCGCCACCTATCTCCACGCCAAAGCCTATTGTCTGCTCACCAACAACGAACGCGAAAAGCCCAAAGACAAGAAAAACAAAAAAGAGAAGGAAAAGAAAGTACGGGTTGACACCCGTGAAGTGACCCTCCGCCTGCTTATGGAGGGCAAGAGCGTCAAGGAAATTGCCGCCTTGCGCCAGTTAGGCGTGTCAACCATCGAAGGTCATCTCGCCCAGCTTGTTGGCAGAGGCGACATCGACATCGACCACTGCGTCAGCAAATACGCCCAGGGACGCGTGCGCCAGGCCATCGCCCAGCTCGGCACCGACGCGCCCCTCTCCGCCATCAAGGAAACACTCCCCGACGACATCACCTATGCCGACATACGAATGACCATTGCTGATGTGAAGAGGGAGGGATAATTAGGGGAATTAATACGACAGTTTCATCATACGAACGAAAAAAAACAGACTGGATGCACCACGACGATGCATCCAGTCTGTTTTGTTTTCCGAAAAGGGGGAAGTGAGCCCCTCTCTTATCTGACGATGAACTTCTTGCCTCCGCTGACGATGACTGAGCCCCTGACTGGGTTCACGACCTTGCGACCTGTGAGGTCGAACATGGCAGTGGCCGGAGCTGTGCCGGCAACGGTGTCGATGGCAGTACCAGTGCCAGTGGTGATGGTGAGGGAGGTGAAGTCGAACTGACCTGCCTTGGTGTTTTCAGTGCCGTAGTCGGCATAGTCGCCCACGGTGAATGTGACATTGGTGGCGTTGCCAGTCCATGTGACAGTTGCGTTGTCGGCATCAATGTCAACACTGCCCGTTGACGGGATGATGTCGGTCAGACGCTTCAAGCCCTGTGCCGAGATGGCGAAGACAATCTGGGTCATTGTGGCAGTGGCGGCGCTGACTGTGAGCTGACCTGCTGCATAGACGCGGAGGTCTTTGCCGTTGGCGTTATACACTGGTTCGTTCTTGGCTTCTGCCTTGGCTGCCTCGATGGTGAATGCGCCATCGGTGGTTGTGAATGATGGTGCCTCGTAGTCGGCGATGACGATTTCGAACTCGTTGGCAGGAGTGACTGGCTTTTCGGTTACGGTCAGTGTGTAGGTGGCAGTCTGGGTGGATGCGCCCTCGGTGTAGCTCACTGTGACAGTCTGGTTGCCGACGGTCTGCATGTCGTAGCCAGTGAACGAAGCCTTCGAGGTGACATCGGCAGTGGTGCCGTCGTCGTAGGTGGCAGTGACCTTGCCGCCGAACGAGAAGTCGGCACCCTGGCAGAGTTCTGTGATGTAGTCAGAGACGGCAATTGACTGGAGTGTCTTTGCAGGATCAGGACCGTCAGTGGTTGAGATGGTGAGGGCGGTGAAGTCGAACTGACCTGCCTTGGAGTTCTCAGTTCCATAGTCGGCACTTGCGCCTACGGTGAATGTGACCTCAGTGGCATTGCCAGTCCAATACACCTTGCTGTTGTCCATGTCGTATGACATTTCGCCAGTTGAAGGGGTGATTTCTGCCTGACGCTTCATGCCCTGGTCGGAGATGGCGAAGTCAATCTGGGTCATAGTGGCAGTGGCGGCGCTGACTGTAAGCTGACCGGCAGCATAGATGCGGAGGTCCTTGCCGTTGGCGTTATACACTGGTTCGTTCTTGGCTTCTGCCTTGGCTGCCTCGATGGTGAATGCGCCGTCGGTGGTTGTGAAGACTGGTGCCTGGTAGTCGGCGATGACGATTTGCGCACCGTCGCCAGGTTTTGGAGCAGGGTTCTGCTGGTAAGTCACCTTGACGGTTGAGCCCTTGGCACTGGTTGCGTTCACTGCGATGTTCATCAGTCCCTCCTCGTTGTAAGCCACAGTGACTGTACCGCTTACGAGGTAATAAGGGTCGTATGACTCTTCGTCAATGTCAACATAGAGCACGCTGCCATAGTCGTAGAGGTCGTCGCCACCTACCGACATTGCAAATGTGCCATCGACACCTGTGCCATCGATTGGATAAGTGCCAGCAGGCAACTTGCCGCCTGGCAGTTCGCTTGCGATGTAGATCAGTCCCAGAGTGTATTTGCCTTCGGTCAGAGTGACATAGGCACAGCCTTCCTCATCGGTGTAGTCTTCGACGGAGCACTTGCCAGCCTTGAAGTCGAATGTGGTCTTCTGGTCGGGTTCGTAGTCGTAAGAATAGGCAGACTCGATTTCAGGAACAGCCTGCACACTGAACGAATACACCTTGCCAGTTGATTCGCAAGTGACCGAACCAGCAAACTTATAAGCATCGCCTACCTTGGTAACAGTCACATTGCAGTCGGACAGATAGTCGAAGTCTTCGTCTGACACAGCCACCATGGCATACATAAGGTCGATTGTGCCGTCGTCGGCGCTGTATGTGCCAGAGATGTCGTCGGTGTCGGAAACATAGAGGTCGAAATAGACTGCTGGGTAGTAGTCGTCATTGTCATTAAAGAGAGTGACACCATAGTCATAGACGCCTTCGAACACCTCGCCATAGTCCAGGATGCTGATGGCATCCATAGTGATTGAAGCCGTTTTAGGAGCAACTGTCTTGACACCGCGTGCCGCCAGTTCATGCTTTGCAATGAGTGTCTTGCCCAGATGGCGTGGAGCCGCAGTGGTCTTTGACACTTCACGGGCGCTTACCGTCAAAGCCACGATAAGCATCATGAGAATTGAGTAGAATTTCTTCATGTCTTTTTGATTTTGTTAGATTAAAATATATTGTTTAATTGAGGACCTTCCCCCGTCCCCTTCCTTTTAGGACGGGGAGCAGAATGTCAGCAAACGAAGGTAAGTCACGATTCGTCAACTGAGCAAGAGGAATTCATGTAATCTTTTATGGTGGGTTCTATAAATTCATTTCTGACGATTTTGCGATTTGTTTCGAGCAGATTGCTGTGCGGAACAGAGCCTTCAGCCACAAAACATGGAGTGTTGCTGGCATGCCAGCAATGCGAGCATTGTGACCGAGTGACAAACAGCAAGATGCCGAAAGAAA
>JAGHSZ010000134.1 GCA_018065565.1 Candidatus Colivivens caballi | reverse complement strand
ATCGCACAGATTAACGGCCAGTGGTGGGTGTTCTATCATCGACAGACAGGTACCACAGAGTATTCACGTCAGGCAATGGTCGCACCTATCGAGGTGAAAGTCGAAAAAGGCAAAGGCGGCAAGGTAACCATTACAGAAGGTGAGTACACGTCCGAAGGTTTCCAGACAGAAGGACTCAATCCATTGAACAAGACTGCGGCAGGCATTGCGTGCTATTATGTAGGTCCTAAACCAGCAACTCAGGAATATCCTCACTTCTACCATTCAGGTTCATACATACAACCTACTTATCCTTATCTTGACTTCAAGTCGTATGAAGGGCCTTTCAATCTGAAGCAACCATTCACTCCACTCGTCAACAATACCGACGGCTCAACCGTAGGTTACAAATACTTCAACTTCTCTCGTATGGCTGGTACGAAAGACGCCAGCATCCGCATGAACCTCATACCTCAGGGCATCGACGGTTGTGTCACAATTATGGTAGGTGGACCTACGCGTGCAAAGGGTGGCAAGGTTATTGGTGCCCTCGATATCAAGGCAGACGCACCGAAAGTCCTCACAGAGATGGCGACAAGCATCGACACGAAGTACTTCACATCAAAGAAGCAGCCGCTCTTCTTCATCTTCACTTCAACAACGAAAGAGAAGTCAATCTGCGAAATCAGCGACTTCCAGTTCATCTCGAAGTAAAACCTAAACATTTATAATGGTCATACATCTCAACAACTCAACAAAGGCTCTCATATTTATCTGCATGTCACTATGCATTGCATCAGTATGTCATGCAGACAACACTGTTGATGCGAAGGCAAGCGCACACGATTGGGAAAACGCTCAGATGCTGGGACGAAACAAACTCGACTACCATGCCACCCTCACACTTCCATCGGAAAAGAAGTCGTTCAAGGAGTGCCAGTCGCTCGATGGTGTGTGGAAGTTCCGTTGGTCGAAAGACCCTGAGAGCCGTCCTGTTGACTTCTTCAAGATGGATTATGATGTCGCGGATTGGGACAACATCATAGTTCCATGTGCATGGCAGTTACAGGGTTTTGGCATGCCTATCTACATAAACATGCGCCCTCCGTTCCAGATGGACAAACCACGCGTCACGGCTGAACCTCGCGACAAGAGTTGGTATGCCTATGACCACCGCAATCCTGTGGGCTCGTATGTCACCACATTTCCTCTAAAAAAGAAAGGCAATGAGCACTACATCATTGAGTTTGCGGGCGTGAAATCGGCATTCTATGTATGGGTGAACGGCAAGATGGTGGGATACAGTCAAAACTCCATGTCACCTGCCGAGTTCGACATAACGAAATTCGTGCGTAACGGCAAGAACCGACTGGCAGTTGAAGTGTATCGTTGGTCAGACGGCAGTTATCTCGAAGACCAAGACATGTGGCGACTGAGTGGCATCTTCCGCAGTGTAACCCTATGGCACCGACCTCACAACTATATCGTTGACTACCGACTCACACCACAACTTAATCACGACTTTACCGAAGGAACACTTGTGGTAACGGCAGAGACATTCAAGCAAGTCAATGGCAAGGATGGCGGCACACAACTCTATGCCACATTCAACGGCGAGACAAAGACCCTGCCAGCATCCTTCACCCTGCACAACCCCAAGTTGTGGTCAGCAGAGCAGCCTAATCTCTACGATGTGCGCATAGGCATCAAGGAGAAGGGGAAAGTGATTGAGGAACTGCACTACCACACAGGATTCTGCCGTGCCGAAGTCAGGGGCGAGTTCTTCTACATCAATGGCAAGATGGTCAAGTTGAAGGGTGTGAACCGTCATGAGCATCATCCTCGCATGGGACGAACACTCGACGAAGCGACCATGCGTCTCGACTTGAAACTGATGAAACAAGCCAACATCAATATGGTCCGTACAAGTCACTACCCTAATGACCCATTGTTCTATGAACTCTGCGACGAATATGGGCTTTATGTCATGGACGAAGCCAATCAGGAAAGTCATGGTTCTGGTCTTGGCAACCGCACACTTGGCGACAATCCCGAGTGGAAGGCAGCACATGTTGACCGTGCCCGCAGCCTTGTGAAGCGTGATGTCAACCATCCATGTGTCATCATGTGGTCGCTTGGCAACGAAGGCGGCCGAGGCAGCAACATGAAAGCCATGCGTGAAGAAGTGAAGTCGTTAGACTGCACTCGCATCATATTCAGCGACACTGACCGCGACCAGAGCGACATCTATGATGACAGTTATCTGCACCCCGACAAACTGAAAGCCGATGCACAAAGGATTTCCGACCGTCCGTTCTTCATGCGTGAATACGCTCATGCCATGGGCAACTCGCTCGGAAACTTGTGCGACTATTGGGATGTCATCTATGCTGACAACAGCATCGCAGGTGCTGCCATCTGGGATTTCGTTGACCAAGGTATAGCCAAAGACATCGCGACAGCAGGACAGACGGGCGGATTACACCCTTCGTTCCGCATACAGAAAAACGATAATGAGTTCTGGGCATACGGAGGTGACTTTGGCGACAAACCAAACGACGGACCATTCTGCTGTGACGGACTGCTCAATCCCGACCGTACCCCCCACCCTCACTACTATGAAGTGCAACGAGTCTATCAAGGCATACACTTTGACCTCGACACCACTTCTTTGAAACAGAATGATGCCTACACCGTTCGCCTCACCAACTTGTACGATTTCACGCCACTCACTGACTTCTACTACACTTACAGTTGGATGGAGAATGGCGATATTGTCGGTCAGGGTGAAGCCATTCTGCATGGCAACCAACTGACCGTCCAGCCCATCGAGTTCGACCACTCACACGAATACTCTCTCAACATCAGCGCCCACCTCACTGCCGACAAGTTGTGGGCACAACGGGGATTTGTCGTTGCACAGCAACAGTTCATGGTTCGCCCGTTTCCACAGTCTGCACCATGGCATTTGTCACAACGGACATGGGCAGACAGCCAGCCAATGGAGTCAGACTGCCAAATGGCACTTTCGTTCTGGAAACCAGCCAACGACAACCAGCGCAACAACGGCTATGAGCGCAGACTCGGAGCATGGCGCGATGTAAAGGTAGTCATTGACGGAGAGATGGACAAAGTGGTCGGGCTGATGGACGGCAAGGCACAGTGTCACATCGTGTGTCGTAAAAACAACGATGACACTTACAGCATTAAGGCAGACTACACACCAATGGCAGACGACATACCGCTGATGCCTAAATTTGGATTTACATTCACAATGCCAAACGCGAGCGGCACTTCGGTTGAATGGTATGGCAACGGACCAATGGAATGTTATCCCGACCGCAAGACATGCGCCATGTTAGGACACTACAATCTGCCATTGAGCGAATACGCCACCGAATACATCACACCGCAGGAGAACAGTTGCCGAACCGATGTACGCTGGTGCAAGATAGGTGACGGCAGTCATGGTCTGTTCATCGAGTCAGCCACACCGTTCAACCTGCGTGCATGGCCGTATTCAGCCGAAGACCTTGAAACCTATAAGCATCATTTCGAAATGCCTCAGCGCGACTTCATCACCATCAACATCGACAGCCGTCTGCATGGAGTCGGTGGCATTGATGCATGGGGAGGAAAGACACTCGACAAATACACTGTACCAGGCAATAAACCATACTCGTTTGAAGTAACAGTCATGAAGTTCTGAGATTATTGAGTATAGGTGATTGCACATGCAGTTGTTAAGCCTCTAACCTGTGGATGTTAGGCCTCTAACCTGTGGATGTTAAGCCTCTAACCTGTGGTTGTGAGACCCCGAGGGTGTGGTTGTGCATTCCAGCACATACCATTATCTTAATAATAATAATGAATTTGCTCAATATAGCACCATAAATAAATTAGATTACAATCAATATACAAATGAAACGAATTATTCTAACTACTATCATCATGTCGGCATCCGTGTGCAGCATAGCACAAGACCGACTTTACAAGAACGAGTTTCCAATAGGCGATGTCACCCTGCTCGATGGTCCCTTGAAGAAAGCCCGTGACCTCAATGTGGAAACATTATTGAAGTACGATTGCGACCGTCTGCTTGCCCCTTACCGCAAGGAGGCAGGACTTACGCCCAAGGCAAAAGCCTACCCTAACTGGGACGGACTCGACGGTCATGTTGGCGGACACTACCTCACAGCCATGGCCATGAATGCCGCTACGGGCAGCAAGGAATGTGAGGAGCGTATGCTCTACATGATTAGCGAACTAAAAGAATGTGTCGAAGCCAACGGACGCAACAACCCCGACTGGGGTAAGGACTATGTGGGCGGAATGCCTAACAGCGCCAATATATGGAGTCGTTTCCGCAAGGGCGATTTCAGTGTGTATAATGGTGCATGGGCTCCTTTTTATAATCTTCACAAGATGTTTGCCGGACTTCGTGACGCATGGGTTTACTGCGGCAACGAAGACGCAAAGGCACTCTTCCTTCGTTTCTGCGACTGGGCAGTTGCCATCACTTCCGACCTGACCGACCAGCAGATGGAGCGAATGCTCGGCAACGAACACGGAGGCATGAACGAAGTCCTTGCCGATGCCTATGCCATAACGGGCGACAAGAAATACATTGACTGCGCACGCCGTTTCTCACATAAGTGGTTGCTCACTCCAATGAGTCAGCACACCGATATGCTCGACAATGTTCATGCCAACACTCAGGTTCCCAAGGCAGTAGGTTTCCAGCGAATTGCAGAGTTGACAGGCGATGCAGATTATGCTTACGCAAGCCGGTTCTTCTGGGACATCGTCACACGCGAACGCACCATCGCACTCGGAGGCAACAGTCGTCGCGAACATTTCCCAAGCAAGGAAACAAGTATCGACTTCGTGAACGACATCGATGGTCCTGAGACTTGTAACACCAACAACATGCTCAAACTGACCGAGGAACTCCATCGCAGTGACCCAGCGAATGCCCACTATGCAGACTTCTACGAACTTGCCACCTTCAACCACATACTGTCAACACAGCATCCAGAACATGGTGGCTATGTCTATTTCACCTCCGCACGCCCTCGCCACTACCGCAACTACTCGGCTCCGAACGAAGCCATGTGGTGCTGCGTAGGCACGGGCATGGAGAATCATGGCAAATATGGTCAGTTCATTTATACAACTGACCTCAACCGCACCAATGCCCTTTATGTAAATCTCTTCGTTGCGTCCGAACTGAACTGGAAGGAGAAAGGCATCGAACTGCGTCAGGAAACAGCATTCCCATACGGTGAAAGCAGCTGCATCAGCATAACAAAAGGCAAGGGACTCTTCGCCCTGAATGTCCGTTACCCTGAATGGGTTGAGGCTGGTAAGTTCACCATAAAAGTAAATGGTAAGGATGTAAACTATAACGAGGCACCAGGTTCGTATGTAAGCATACTTCGTCAATGGAAGAAAGGTGATGTGGTGGAAGTGACCTTCCCTATGCACACATACATCAAGCATCTGCCAAATGTACCACAGTACATAGCCATCATGCACGGTCCTATCCTACTTGGCATGAAGACAGGTACCGAAGACTTGGCACACCTCATTGCTGACGACAGCCGTTTCGGCCAGTATGCAGGCGGTCGCAAACTGCCTATCGACCAGGCACCGTTCCTTGTTGCCGACGAAGTTGAGGACATCGCCAACGACCTCGAACCGATTGAGGGTAAGCCACTCCACTTCCGTTTGAAGACACAGATGCAGAACCCTATTGAAGGTGAACTGCAACCATTCTTCGAGATACATGATTCGCGCTACATGATGTATTGGCTGGCATTGAGCAAGGACAACTACAAGGCATACCTCGAAGACCTGACACGTCAGGAGCAGGAGCGTCAGGCACTTGAAGCACGAACTACCGACAAGGTACAGCCAGGCGAACAACAGCCAGAAACTGACCATCAGATGGAGACCGACCAGTCGAACAAGGGCGTGACCAACGATGTACCATTCCGTGATGCACGAGGCGGGCACTATTTCAGTTACTTAATGCAGACCGACGGACAAACCGACCTGAGCATTCGCCTCAAATACTGGGGACAGGACGAATGGAAGAACTGCGACTTCGACATCTATGTTGACGACCAACTTGTCAAATCGGTCAACAACACCCACAAGTGGAAGACTTCACAGTGGAAGTACGAAGAGTACCCTATCCCAGCCGAAGTGCTTAAAGGCAAGAAACAAGTTCGTGTGAAGTTCGTTGCCAAGTCACAAGTAGGCGAATTGTATGAAGTAAGAATTGTCAAATCACTTTAATCAAAACCTAACATGAATTACAAACTATTGACCTTATCACTTCTGTTCAGTGCAGCAACGCTGAATGCACAGGAGATTACCTTCTTCACCCCTTCGACTGTCCGCGTGGTGAAGAATGCACCCGACATGAGTAAAGAGACAGGACTTTCACTCGTAGTAAAGGCAAAGCCCGAAGCCGTTAAGGTAAAGAAAACCTCGAACGGCGATGTGACGACTTACAAGTCCTCGGCTCTCACGGTAACTGTTGACACACGCAACCAGAAAGTTTCGTTTGCCGATGCCAAGGGCAACCCACTCATGAATGAAGGCGACATGGCGTTCACACCTATAAGCGCAGGTCCCGACCAGGGGCGTTACAAGGTAAAGCAGGCATTTGCCCTCGACGACGACGAACCAGTCTATGGTGTCGGCATGATGCAGAACGGCAAGATGAACCTTCGTGGCGAGAACCGCCGTATGATACAGACAAACCTCGAAGACTTCGCCCACTTCTTCCAGAGCATCAAGGGCTACGGCATCTACTGGGACAACTATTCACCTACACAGCTCGATGCACGCCGAGGACTCAGCCTCGAAAGTGAAGTTGGCTGCAAGGTCGATTATTACTTTATGTACGGAGGCAATGCCGACGGAGTCATCAGGGAGATGCGTGCCCTCACAGGCAAGGTGCCAATGCTGCCACTGTGGACATACGGATTCCACCAGAGTCGTGAGCGCTACAAGTCATCGCGCGAACTGCTCGATGTGGTCGATACTTATTACAAGACTGGTGTTCCGTTCGATGGCATCATTCAGGACTGGCAATACTGGGGCAACAACTACCTATGGAATGCAATGGAGTTCCTGAGCGACGATTTCAGCGACTACAAGCACATGATCAGTCATGTACACCAACTCGGCAAGCACATGAGCATCAGCATCTGGGCAAGTTTCGGTCCTGAGACCAAGGCATTCCGTGAACTTCAAAAGAAAGGACTTCTGTATAGTTTCGAGACATGGCCTCAGAGTGGACTATCAGCATGGCCACCCAACATGGACTACCCAAGCGGAGTTCGCTGCTATGATGTATTCAGCAAGGAGGCTCGCGGCATCTATTGGGCAAACCTCACCCGTCTGCACAACGCTGGCGTCGATGCATGGTGGATGGACTCGACCGACCCTGACCACCACTCATATAAGGACAGCGACCTCGACGAGGTTCGACCTATCACCGACCCGAAGACAGGCAATGACTTCATGGGTTCGTTCCGCAGCGTACGCAACATGTTCCCCTATGCATCAGTACAAGGTGTGTATGAAAACCAGCGTGCCAACGACACTGACCATCGCGTGTTCATCCTCACCCGCAGTTACTTCGCTGGTCAGCAGAGCACAGGTGCCAACACATGGAGCGGCGATGTCAGTTCGTCATGGGACAGTTTCCGCAAGCAGGTACCTCTCTGCCTCAACTACACACTCACTGCCAATCCGAATGTCAACACCGACATAGGTGGATTCTTTGCCAATGCCTACAACCGTGGCTATGCCGACAACACTGCGACCAAGAATCCGCTCTATCAGGAACTCTATGTGCGCTGGATGCAGTTCGGCCTCTTCTGCCCTATGATGCGCAGTCACGGCACCGAGGTGTTCCGCGAGATTTACCACTTCGGCCGTCCTGGCGAACCAATCTACGATGCACTGCTCTCAACCATCAAGATGCGCTATCAGCTCATGCCTTACATTTACAGCCAAAGCTGGCAGGTAAGCCGTAACGACGACTCATTCATGCGTGCTCTCATCATGGACTTCAAGGACGACAAGAATGTGTGGGACAACAACCGCCAGTACATGTTTGGTCCTGCATTCCTCGTGGCACCAGTGGTCAATGCACTCTACACACCTGAGACAGCCAACGAGACCAATGAAATCACAGGATGGAACCGCAGCAACAAGTCACTCTATCAAGATGGTTTCCGTGCCGACTGGCAGAATGTCAAGACCTATGATGTCTATTTGCCAAAGGGTGCGACATGGTTCGACTTCTGGACCAATGCCCGCATCGAAGGCGGCAAGACCATCAAGGCCGACGCACCAATCAGTCACTCCCCACTCTATGTCCGTGCCGGAAGCATCATACCGCTGTGCATGGCAGATGTGAAGAACGCCCGCGTAAGCGACTGGCAGAACCTCGACATCAATGTCTATCCTGGTGCTGACGGCGAGTTCACACTCTATGAAGACGAAGGCGACAACTACAACTACGAGAAAGGACAGTACAGCACCATCACATTCAAGTGGAACGACAAGGCGCACACTCTCACAATCGGACGCCGCACTGGTTCGTTCGAAGGTATGCACACAAATCGCCAGTTCCATGTCAATGTTATTGGTGGAACGCAGAAGACCGTAATGTACAATGGTAAAAATGTAAGTGTGAAGTTGTAAGTTAACAACTCTGTCATCAACCTTCAATCTGCATTTATGCAGCAGATAAGCAAAAGGGAGTTAAGTGGTGCAACTACTACTTAACTCCCTTTTTAATGCTTTTAGTTCTTTCCGCTTTATCTATTGCTTAATCGACTCATTCGGCCATTGCCTCTTCCGCCTTTTTCAGTGCGACATTGATGTTAGGACAGATATATTCAATGCCCAACAGTTCGTCAAACTTGTTTTTCAACAAGATGTCACGGACTTTATCGTTTACACCCGACAGGATGACGCGGATGCCGTTTTGGCGGCTCATTTCAATAAGGTTCTGCAAGTTGTGAATGCCCGTGGAGTCAATAAATGTGATCTGACGCATACGGATGATTCGGATTTTAGGTCGTGGTCCAGCAAGGTTTGACACAATGTCCTCGAACTTATTGGCAATACCGAAGAAATAAGGACCATTTATTTCATACACCTCAGTGCCGTGTGGCACAACCAACTGTTCCTGATGCCAGCGCACACGCACCTCTTCGTTGTTGTCGAGTTCGTCGCGCACCACACTGATTTCGGTGGTTTCCATCACTCGTTTCACAAAGGCGACGGCAGCAATGACCAACCCAACCTCGATGGCAATCGTGAGGTCGAAGATGACCGTCAGCGCAAAGGTGACGCAGAGGATTGCCACATCGCTTTTAGGATTTTTCAGCAGACCGCGCACCGACCGCCAGCCACTCATGTTGTACGACACGATGACAAGCACTGCTGCAAGTGTTGCCATGGGAATGAAGCGAGCATATGGCATCAGCACCAACAGTATGGCGAGCAGGACCACAGCGTGGATGATGCCAGCCACAGGAGTGCGTCCGCCATTGTTGATGTTGGTCATGGTACGGGCAATGGCGCCAGTAGCAGGGATGCCGCCAAACAGTGGTGTCACCATGTTTGCCACACCCTGCGCTATGAGTTCACTGTTGGAATTGTGGTGGTCGCCTATCACACCGTCAGCAACTGCCGCCGAGAGCAGCGACTCTATGGCACCGAGGATGGCAATGGTGAATGCCACGGGCATGAGTTTCTTGACCATTTCCCATGTGACTGCTGGCACATCCATCGCTGGCAGGGATGCCTGAATCTGGAAGCGGTCGCCAATGGTGTCGATGTCATCAATACCAAATTGTTGACGGACAATGAGCACCGCAACAGTCATAATGACAATGCCCGAAAGTGAGCCAGGGATGCGGTTCGCCACAGGAACCTTACGAAGCAGACGAGGCAATACGACTATGATAAGAAGGGACGAGACTGCAACAATGAAGTTGGCAAGACTGAATGTGCTGATGTGGTCGGCATAGCACATCCATTTGCCGATAAAGTCTCCAGGAGTTTTCAGCGGGATGGTGGTCACATTGCCAGCAGCATCGGTTGCCTGTTGAGTCAGCCCAAGGATGTCGCCCATCTGTGTTGTGAAAATGGTCAGGGCGATACCAGCCGTAAAGCCCACAATGATGGGATATGGGATAAACTTGATGACAGCGCCGAGACGACACAATCCAAGTATCACCAGTATAACTCCAGCCATGATGGTTGCCACGGTCAGTCCCGCCAGACCGTATTCTGGATTATTGACTATGCCATAAATGATGACAATGAAAGCCCCAGTAGGTCCACCAATCTGCACCTTTGTGCCTCCCAGCAATGAGATGATGAAACCTGCAACAATGGCAGTGACGATTCCCTTCTCGGGTGACACGCCCGAGGCAATGCCAAAAGCAATGGCAAGCGGTAAAGCAACGATACCTACGATGATTCCCGACATTAAATCGGCAGAAAACTGATGAGCATTGTAGTGCCTCAGAGTGTTTAACAGTTCAGGTTTGTCCATAATGTTGTCTTTGATTTAAACTAACAATTTACTAATCCACCAATTCACTAATTCCCCCAGCCGTCACACTTGTATATGCAGGAACATAGTGCCGTTAGTGTTATGGCATAGAAGACAGATGAAACAAATGTAAATGATGAATAGTAGCTTTACAAAATACCTTTTATTAATAACTAATTCCTAAAAACGCTGCAAATTTAGCAAATAATGGACTATCCGTAACAATATATTGGTAAATAATGATTACTTTTGCAGTCTTTTTAAGCATAACAGAGGCATTTTGCAAAGTCCATTGGCATAAAGATGCACAAAAGCAAAGACAAGTTTCAATTAACAGGGAAGTATAAAACATTTCAAGTTTCACAAGCTCAACTTGGACGACCGAATGACTGAATGTCATGAGGTTTGCGAAAGTTGAATAAAATAGAAATACAGGAAAGCAGTTGAAATGAAAGTAGAGTTGGCTCGTCATTACTCCTATCGCGATGCAATCGTGACATCAATCCCATCTATCGTGATGATGCTCGTGGGTTCGATTTACAGTATAGTTGACGGACTGTTTGTGTCCAACTTTGCTGGTACCACCCCATTTGCAGCAATCAACCTTATATGGCCAGCCATCATGGTGTTCGGTGCACTGGGACTCATGATGGGTACAGGAGGTTGCGCCCTTGTTGCCAAGACCATCGGTGAGGGACACCGTGATGAAGCCAACCGCATCTTCTCCATGTTGGTAAGGGTGACTGTCATTGGTGGCATCGGCATCAGTCTGGTGTTTCTGCTCCTGTTGCGCCCTGTGGCTGTGATGTTAGGTGCAGAAGGCGAACTGCTGAGCGACTGTCTTATCTACGGCAGCATACTGACAGTCTGTCTGCCTGCATTCCTGTTGCAGATGCTTTTCCAGCCATTCTTCATGACGGCAGAGCGCCCTACCCTCGGCACAAAGATGTCGGTTGCCTGCGGACTGACCAACATATTGCTCGACTTCATATTCATTGTCATATTTAACTGGGGCGTTGCAGGAGCAGCCCTTGCCACGGTGATGGCACAAATAGTCGGTGGGTTCTATCCATACTATTATTTCCATTCACACCGCAACAAGAGTTCACTTCGCCTTGTCCACATCGACTCAATCGACTGGCATGCCATCAAGCAGTCGTGCCTCAACGGCTCATCTGAATATATGGGCAATATAGCATTGTCAATCGTGAGCATCTGCTATAATCTGCAACTCATTCACTATCTGGGTGAGAACGGAGTTGCAGCCTATGGCATACTGATGTATGCGGCATATGTCTATGCAGCAGTATTTATTGGCTACAACATCAGCATTGCGCCAGTCATCAGTTACCACTACGGTGCAGGGCACAAGAGGGAACTGCATAGTCTGTTGGTCAAGAGCCTTGTCATCATCGGTACACTTGGAACAGTTATGACCATATTTGCAGAACTAACAGGACGATACACCTCTGCCATCTTTGTCAGTTATGACGAGCAATTGCTCCAACTAACCATCCGTGCCTATGCCATTTACATGGTTAGTTTCATGTTGTTTGGCATCAACCTATTTGTTTCAGCCTTCTTCACAGCACTCAACAATGGAGTGGTATCAGCCGCAGTAGCATTTACCCGCACACTGATTTTTGAAATAGGTGCAGTGTTCATCCTGCCGTTGTTGATAGGCATCGACGGCATCTGGTGGTCGGTTGACCTCGCCGACTTGCTCGCCTTCATTATGTCTATCGTTATATTGAAAGCGTTCCGAAAGAAATACGGATATTGAGCTCAATGTCATCGAGCAGACTGCATCTGGCGAAGCAGTTCTTTCTGTCTTTCGGTCAGATTGGCAGGGAGCGACACATTGAGTGTGAGAATCAGGTCGCCACGACTGCCGTCAGCCTTTGGATGCCCCTTTCCCCTCATTCGTACCTTTGTTCCAGGTTGTGTCCCCGGTTTAATCTTCAAGCGGAGTTTTTCGTCACCGACAGTAATGATGATTTCGTCACCCAGCAAAGCCTGATACATGTCAATCGTAATAGAAGCCTGTGCTGCCTTGGGTTCTCTCTGCGCAGACCCTTCATTGTTACGACCAGCCTTGCCACCCCTTTTTCCAGTGAACAATTCAGAAAAGAAGTCTGAGAAGCCACCACTGTCGAAGTTGAATTCAAAATCGCCAAATGGATTACCGCCCCCTTGACCACCATTTGAGTTGAATCCACTACCAAACGGATTAAATCCACCGCCGAACGGATTGCCGCCACCATTGGCTCCGGCACCACCTACCTTGTCCCACTGCTCACCATACTGGTCATAGCGGGCACGCTTGTCGGGATCACTCAATACTTCATACGCCTCATTGAGCATCTGAAACTTCGCCTTTGCCTTTGGGTCATCGGGATGGAGGTCGGGATGGAACTGCTTTGAGCGCTTACGATAAGCTGCCTTGATTTCACTCTGTGGAATGTCCTTGCTTACACCTAAAATTTTGTAATAGTCAATAAATTTAGCCATTTACCTCGTTTTTATTAATGATATACGGTTGCAGTATTTACCTACAATCGTGTAGTTATTCGTACTGCATTATTTGTGAACAAAGTTCGTGCCAACAACATGCTACATTTCAATCAGAACAATAACATAACCTTAAAAACAACTAAAAACAGTTAAAAATCCGTTTTCATTACGCTTATTATAATTATTTTACATATCTTTGTCAGCACTATCATACCATTTGACACTATGGGAATCAAAAACGCATTTGGAATCATAAAAGACATGGTAACAGGACAGCACAATGTCAGTAGTGCTGCCAGTCAGTCAACAGAAGGTTCGTCAATGAACCTGAAAGACATGGTCGATGAAGCTTTCGAGAAAGTCGGACATGCCAACATACTCATTGCAGGTAAGACGGGGGTGGGTAAATCGACACTGGTCAACGCAGTGTTTCAGGGCAACCTCGCCGATACTGGTGTTGGGCATCCAGTCACTCAGTCCATTCATGAATATTCAAAGGATGGTGAACCTGTTCACATCTTTGACACAAAGGGATTTGAACTCGGCAACCACCGCGACATTGCCCGTGAACTCAAAGGAGAGATTCAGCGTCGCAAGTCAATCGGAGACCCACGGCAAATGATTCATTTAGCTTGGTTCTGCATCAGCAATGATGGCAAACGAATAGAAGATTCAGAAGTGGAATTCATACGCGACCTCTCCGCTGAAATTCCTGTCATTGTAGTACTGACAAAGACCGTCGATTCTAACCACGACTTCTTCGACCTCGTCTGTCGGGAATGTACTTATGCCCGCAATGTTGTACAAGTATTGGCTTTGCCTTACGAAACTCCCATAGGTACCATTCCATCATTTGGACTCGACCATTTGATTGACTGCACCTATGAACTTATGCCTGACGCTGCAAAAGCCGCTCTTGCAGCAAGTCAGCAAGTCAACGAAAGTGTAACCAAGCGCGCTGTCGATAAGGTCATCGCTGTTGCCGCAGCCAGTGCTGCAACCATCGGGGCATCGCCCATACCCTTTTCTGACGCTGTACTGTTAGCACCAGTACAGATAGGAATGATTGCCAAACTCTGCAAAGTACTGAAAATCCGTGCCGACCGCCAGTTCATCACCACCCTGATCAGCAGTACTGCCGGAGTCATGGGGGCAACTGCCACTGGCAGAAGCATTGCACGAGGACTAATCAAACTCATCCCAGGGGCAGGTACTGTCATTGGTGGTACTATCAGTGCAGCCACAGCAGGTGTCCTTACAACTGTCATGGGGTATGCGTTCTACAATGCAGTCAGATTGCTTCAAGGCAACGGCATCGACCTAAATGCAAAGAACCTCTCAAAAGAATTTATAGAACAGTTGAAGAAGTCAAAATTAGGGAATTAAAGAACGGCATTCACCATTATGTTTAGCGACGACCTACATGTTTGACGACATATTTTTGTACATATTTATAAAAAAAACAATAAAAAGACTTTGAATAATACAAAAAATCAGTAAATTTGCAAAGTCATTATTATAATATGAGTGCTCAGACAACGAGCACATGTACTTAATCAACAGAGAACAATCAAATCAAGGTCGAACTATGCGCAAACTAATCTCCGACTTAACAGCCCTAATAATCATCATTTGTTTTACTGGCAGAGCCATTGCTGCCAACACTGTTCAGACGGTTACGCAAGTTACGCAATCGGTCACGGTAAGTACAGCCGTGGACTACACCATTACTGGTGACACCCCATTTGCAACTGCTGGCAGCATTAACATAACCAACACAGACCATGCTGTGGTAATCATTGAAAAAGTCAAGCCGAGTAAGGTCATCAACTCGCTCATGGGTTTTATCTACATAAATGGAGCAAAAGCACAGAATGATGTCAACTGTCAGGTGAAGATGCATGCCAACGGTTCCATCATAATGCCCTACCCTGCAAACTTTCATCCATTGACGGTCTATTCAGAACCCGATTTCGGCGGAGAGGCGGTTGACAATTTTGGGCTCGAAAACACAGGTGGATATATGAACACACTGACTGCTGCCAAGCTCAACAACAGAATACGCTCTTTCCGACTGAAACGCGGGTATATGGTAACATTTGCACTCGGCAACTCAGGCTGGGGCTACAGCCGTTGTTTCATTGCAGCCGATGAAGACCTCGAAATGGCAAACCTGCCTTCAAACATGGATGGACGCATATCTTCGTACCGACTCTTCAAGTGGAACGATGCCAAGAAGAGCGGACTTGCCAGCGACACACGCTACGAAGCCACACAGGCCACCAATGCCTCATGGTGCTATGACTGGGGTGTAGGCGTGAACCGTCTGCCCGACACAGAATGTGTACCTAATCATATATACGAAGACTATCCGTCATCATCATCCTGTGGCAGTGTCAGCTATGCATGTCACATGAAAGCGAACAACGAGCCAGGCAACTCAGCCGATGACCATCCACAAGATGTATCTACCGTATTGGCAAACTGGCAGAACCTGATGCGCACAGGACTTCGCCTTTGTTCGGAGACCTCACACGATGGTTCGATGAATCACCTGAAATCATTCTGCGACTCAATCGATGCCTACGGGTGGCGATGCGACATTGTTGACCTTCACTGCTATTGGGACACAGGCACATTCAACAGCCTTACATGGTACAGCGACAACTATGCCAACGGACGCCCTATCTGGATTTCCGAATGGGTGTGGGGTGCATCATGGAACAACAACGGCATATTCTCTGCTGCTCCCGACGGCAAGAACTCATATTCGACACGCAACCAACAGGCATGTTACAACGGCACTAAGCCCATCCTTGATGTGCTGAATTCAAATCCACGAGTCGAACGCTATGCCTATTGGAACAGTGAAGCTGATGCTTCAAAAATCTATAAAGACGGGAAATTGTCCATTCTTGGTGAATACTACGCTTCTATGAAACCAGGAATAGGCTACCGCAAGGAGAACGAATACATACCAACGGTTCGATATAGAAATCCTTCGAGCCTGCAAGGTACTTTCAGCAAGACAAAACGCACTTTCGCACTCACATGGAACGACCCAAACGGCGACATGGTAGATTCGGTTACAGTCGAATGCAAATTCCCTGGCAAGTCTTCATATAAGCAAATTGCAACTGTTGAAGTAAAGGATGCCAATGGCAAGGGTGGTTCATCCTATACATACACAGACACCATCAGCGAACCTGGAGCATACTATTACCGAGTCACCAGTTACCCGATTGGCAATAAGAAACCAAAGTATTCAGACGAGGTGTCTGTCACAGTCGGCAGTTCTGCCGGCAACGACTTTATTCAGTATGGCAATCTGGCAGTCACCAGTACTGCAGCCATTACCACTGACTTTGCGCAGGAATACACAGAGACACCGGCTCTCTTCATGGGCATACCAACCAACAAGAACACCACGACTACACCATGTTCACTGATTGGAACCGTTTCAAAGAAAAATTTCACATACACACTGTTTCCATGGCAGAAGTCGGGCACACAGACCATCAGCAGTGCAGAGACCATTCCGTTCATGGCTCTGCCATATGGCAATCACACATATGGAGACATGATTTTTGAAGTGGGTTCGGCAAAAGTCAAGAGCGACACCACACAAGTCACTTTCGCACAGCCTTTCCCAGAAGGAGTGACTCCTGTCATCATTACCGAAATCAAGCAGACACTCAAGTCGAATCCAATGATGGCACGCATCTGGGATGTCACCAACACAGGATTCAAGGTGGTCATACGGTACGAAGAAGGCGTTGGTACTAAAATAGCCATTGCTCAGACACTGATGTACATGGCAGTCACCCCGGGACAATGCAGTCTGGGCGACGGCATTATGATGTCGGCTGGCACAAGCACCGAACTGCTCTATTCCAACATTGCCCGTGCACACTATTTCACCAATGCCGATGGCGACACACTGCAACTCGACAATCCGTTCATCTTCGGTGCAGCTCAGACCTACAATGTGCCTACTGGCATTGTATTGCGTAAAAGCATCGACCGATTTATCAACATTGATGGAAAGCAATACACCATTGGGACATCAGTCAAGCGTTGCGTCGATGGGTCTTCATCAGAAAAAGGCACGACCAAGGCTACGGGTGACACATTCGGATGGATTACCATCAGCACAGCCAGCCGTCTGCTGGGTGACGCCAACTCCGACGGTACAGTCGATGTCAGCGACATTGCAACCATTGCAGGCTACATACTCGGTGACGAAACAGAACAGTTCGATGCTCAGGCAGCCGACTTCAATCGCGACGGTACAATCGATGTTACCGACATATCGCTGACAGCGAACTACATTTTGTTTCCAAACTAAAATCGACTGACGCTTCAACACTACACCAATGCGTCATCGCCCCCCATAATGGCAATATCTTTTGCCTTCCTCCTCCCCCATACAACATATCAACCATATATATACCTAAATTATCAATTATCCTAAACAACCAATAATTATGAAAAAATTGTTTACACTTGCGATGTTGGCAATAAGTCTCTTGACTGCCAACGCACAAAACCAGTTGGTAGAAGGTGAATTCAATGTCGGCGACAAAGTCACAATCGACGGAAAAGAATGGCTTGTCGGCAAGAACATCATTACCAACCCATCATTTGAAGCAGACCCTGCAAAGAACGGCAATGCCATCGTAGGATGGACAGTCGGCAACTATGCACCGATGACAACCAGCAACTTCCTGTGGAAGTCATCTGGTGGTCACGACGGAGGTGCCTACATTCAGGCATCTGGCCACACAGGTTCCAATGGTAACAACTCTGTATGCCAGCGTTGGATTGTTGAGCCACAGAGCTACTACTACTTCTCATTCTGGTTGTCAAACAACTCTGCCAACAACCAGTACATTCCAGTAGTTACCCTCACCAATGTTGAATCGACTGGTGGCGGACAGAACGAAAAACTCTCAGAAGGCGCTAAACAACTCATCGGTAAGAACGGTGAGGATTCAGGCGACATTCTTGGTTATGGTAACTTCATCGATGCCAATGGCGATGGTTACGGTGAATGGGCACAGACTGGCATGGTGTTCGAATCAGAAGAATACACATTCCTCCAGTTCAACGCACGCTGGCTGAAAGAAAACAAGATTCAAGCTTGTTTCGATGACTTCCACCTCCACAAGCTCTACGACCCAGAAACCACTACCCCAGAAGAAATTGCAATCATTGCCCTTCTGGCATCAGTTGAAGAGTTTGACATATATCTCAGCGACGACCTCGGCGCATACCCTGGATTCCAGGAAGAAGCCGCTGATTGGTGGTACGAGACTGGATATGAAGACTATGACACTTCATACTCACTCGAAGAGATTCAGACTGCCATCAAAGACATCGAAAACATGAAGCAGAAGATGAATAATGCAGTCGAAAGCGCTCGCATGTTTGACGAACTCCTTGCTCTGGCTGAGTCAATCATCGAAGAGACAGCTGAGGATCCATATCCAGGCATTGACGCACTGCTTGAAGCATGCGACACATTCAGAGAATATCAGGCAAACGGATACTACTCTGACAATGATGAAATCCTTGCATCCGAATATATATTCATGCAAATTGAGGCTCTCAAGAAAGCCATCAGCGACTACCGCACCTCACAGCCTGCTGACGCTGAACATCCAGCCAACTATTCATATCTTATCCAGAACCCTGAATTTGTAAACAAAGATGCCGAACCTACTTATGATGATGAGGGCAACCCAACTTATCCTAACGGTGACAGCTACACATCAGGCAGTGCACCTGCTGATGGCAACTCCACTGGATGGTATATCGGTGAAGCAGGAGGCGACCAGCGTCTGAACTATGTACAGGGCCGTGTTTGCTGGAATGCATGGAGAGCACCTGACGCAGCATCATCTGTTTCCATAAATCAGGAAATCACAGAACTGCCTGACGGTGTATATTCACTCTCTGCATACATGATCACTCAGCCAGGATTCATCACAGACCAGCACATCTTTGCTAATGGCTCAATTCAGAACGGCGTGTCTGCAACTCTCAGCAAAGACACATGGAACAGCACCGACAATGGCGAATGGGATTTGCTCACCACCAACAAGGTTATCGTCAACGATGGCAAACTGAAGATTGGCGCATACGGCAGTTTCCCTGGCGGAAGCGCTGCCGGATGGTTCTGCGTCACCCACTTCGTACTCAACTACTACGGACAGGCAACAGAGGAAGATGTCATAAATCTTTACAACAGCCGAATTACCGACTTCACAGCATATGCACAGTCTATGGGATTCGCAGCTGACCGCAATGCATTCATTCAGGTAATCAACGACAATTCTGGTCTCACCGACTACAACGAAATTCAGAATGCACTCGTTGCACTCAACGAGGCATACGAGACAGCAAAGGCTTCACAGACTGAATACGAAGGTGTAATCAGTGGAACTTATGCTAACCTCCAAGACAGCATCAACACAGCTTATCCTGAATACACAAAGGCAGTAGCTCAGGTCATCGTTGACCTCGAGACCCAGTTCCTTGAAAGCGATGATGCCACATACACAGAAAGTGGAGCAAAGACCACCATCCTTCGCCTCTATCGCGACGAACTCCTTCCAGTACTGTCACAGTGCGAAAGCAAGATGTACACCAATACCGATGCTAAGGCACGCATGGAAAGCACGCTCAACAAGGTGGTAAGCGCACTGCTCGACATCACAGAATTCCCTACGACCGACAAGGTGCAAGAATACATCGAAAATCTCAAGGCTGCACTGAAGGCTTGTGACCTTGCCGAAGAAGTTGGTGATATCACTGACAACATGGACCTCACTGCTGCCATCAGCAACCCAACAATCGAAAACAGCAACAACCAGTCAGTACCAGCAGGATGGGACATTACAATGAAGGGCTCAGGCAATGCTCTCTACACTAATGTCGGACAGGAATACAATGGTGGCAACGGCGCATACCTCGATGCATGGAATGGAACTGCAGGTGCATTGCTCTACACAGCTAAGCAAACACTCAATGTACCTAATGGCCAGTACGAGCTGAAGGTTATGACCAGAACATCAGGACAGGGATTCTATGTATTCGCCACCCCTGGCAGCGATGATGCAAAGTCTGTATTCCAGCATGTCAACATGGAAGAATTCGACTGGGGAAAATATATGGATTCAACTTCTGACTCCATCGCAACAGTCAGCGACACCTACGGCAGCATCTGGGAAGCAGCAGTCAACGAACTTGCCAACTTCTATGGCATTGACGGACCAACCACCGACGGCGTGGGCAATCCATACAGCATCATCGATCAGATTCGTGAAATCACAGAGGACGATGTCAACACCGTTCCAGAGGAACTCCGTGAAGCATTCAACATCGCAGTTGCTAACGACGGCAAGGGCCGTGGATGGCACTATTACACTCTGCCAGTCGAAGTGACTAACCACAAACTCACAATCGGTGTTTCTAACGACTCTACATTCACACTCGGTCACAAGGACACTGAGGGCAACGACTGTGTAGCATTTACTGGCACATGGATTTCTGCCGACAACTGGACTCTCCGCCTCATCACAGCAGACGACAACACAGGATGGAGCTTCGCATCGGAAGATGTCATCGTAGGTGACGCTGACGCTAACGGCGAAGTTAACGGTGCAGATATCAGTGTAATCGCAAGCTACATCCTCGGCGATGAACCAGATCCATTCGATGCAGCTGCAGCAGACTTTGATGGCAACGAAGAAATCAATGTAAATGATATCAGTGGTGTTGCAAACTTCATCCTCTATGGTGCTGAAGAAGGAAGCAAGGCTAAGACTAT
>JAGHSZ010000010.1 GCA_018065565.1 Candidatus Colivivens caballi | reverse complement strand
GACTTTCTTCTGATAACCTCGCCCTGGAAGCGGATACCCTTACCCTTGTATGGTTCAGGCTTACGCAGTGAGCGGATTTTTGCACATACCTGACCGAGCAGCTGCTTGTCGCATGACTCGAGCATGATAAGAGGATCCTGGTTACGCTCAGACTTTGTCTCAACCTTGATTTCCTTAGGAAGGGCAAAGAGGATTGCGTGTGAGTAGCCGAGTGAGAACTCGATTACATTACCAGTGTTTGATACACGATAACCAACACCTACGAGCTGAAGTGTCTTCTTGTAACCTTCAGAGACACCTACAACCATGTTGTTGATGAGTGCGCGATAGAGACCGTGGAAAGCATGGCGCTGCTTTGTGTTGTCCTGCATCATCTCAGTGTTCTCTTCCAAAGTGAGTGTGCCGTCTTCAAGTGTGAGCTTGATGGCAGGGTTCACATACTGTGAAAGTTCACCCTTTGGACCTTTAACTGTTACAATGTCATCCTTATGAGTGAATGTCACTCCTGCAGGAATACTAATGGGTAATTTACCAATTCTAGACATTATATTTCCTCCTAATTAATAAACATAGCAAAGCACTTCACCACCGATCTTGAGTTCTGAAGCTTCCTTGTCTGTCATTACACCTTTGGATGTAGATATGATTGCGATACCTAATCCGTTGATAACACTTGGCATGTCCTTGTATCCAGTGTACTTGCGAAGTCCTGGACGAGACACGCGCTTCAAGCTCTGAATTGCGCTTGTCTTGGTTGCTGCATCGTACTTAAGTGCGATCTTGATGGTACCCTGAGGTCCATCTTCGACGAACTTGTAGTTAAGTACATAGCCCTTGTCGAAAAGAATCTTAGTGATTTCTTTCTTCAAGTTTGAGGCTGGAACCTCAACGATCTTGTGCTTTGCCATGATCGCATTTCTCAGTCTCGTGAGATAATCTGCTATTGGATCTGTCATAATACTTAAATTAATCGGGACTCCCCGACAATATTTAATGATTAATTAATTGGGTTGAATTATTCTTTACCAGCTTGCCTTCTTTACGCCTGGGATGAGACCAGCAGAAGCCATTTCACGGAACTGGATACGAGAGATACCGAACTGACGGATGTATCCTCTTGGTCTGCCTGTGATCTTGCAGCGGTTGTGAAGGCGGATTGGATTTGCATTTGCAGGTATGTCCTGGAGCTTGCGAGCTGCCTCGTATGCTTCCATAGGGTCGCCTGTTGCAACAATCTTCTTCAGTGCTGCACGCTTAGCAGCGTACTTAGCAACGAGCTTTGCACGCTTAACCTCACGTGCCTTCATTGATTCTTTTGCCATACTGATAGATTATTTTTTTGCGTCCTTAAATGGTAATCCAAATGCTTTGAGGAGTGCGTATCCTTCTTCGTCAGTCTGTGCAGAAGTGACGAATGTGATGTTCATACCCATGATCTTGTCCACCTGGTCGATGTTGATTTCTGGGAAGATGATCTGCTCCTGAATACCGAGGGTGTAGTTTCCACGGCCGTCGAACTTGCTGTCGATACCCTTGAAGTCACGGATTCGTGGGAGAGAAACGCGGACGAGCTTCTCGAGGAACTCGTACATTCTCTGGCGACGGAGTGTCACCATGACTCCGATAGGCATCTTCTTACGGAGGTGGAAGTTTGAAATATCCTTCTTGGACATTGTTGCAACTGGCTTCTGACCTGTGATCTGTGCAATTTCCTGCATTGCAACTTCGATTACTTTCTTGTCAGCGGTAGCCATACCGAGACCTTGGTTCACAACAATCTTCTTCAGTGCTGGAATCTGCATAGGAGAAGAATAGTTGAACTGTTTCATAAGTGCTGGCGCGATCTGCTCAGCATATACATTCTTAAGATTTGCAGTTGTACTCATTAGATTTCCTCCCCTGATTTTTTAGCGAAACGTACTAATTTGCCATCTGCGCCTAACTTTCTGCCAATACGAGTTGGTTTTCCTGTCTTAGGATCAACTACATTAAGATTGGAGATGTGGATAGGAGCTTCCTGCTTAATAATACCTCCCTGTGGGTGCTGTGCACTTGGCTTGCTGCTCTTAGACACAATGTTTACACCCTCGACAACGGCGCGCTTCTTCTCTGGGTCAACAGAAAGCACTTTGCCTGTCTGTCCCTTAGAGTTACCAGCGTTTACGAAGACCGTGTCGCCTTTCTTAATATGTAACTTACTCATTACTTAATTAATTCTAATAATTAAAGAACTTCAGTAGCCAAAGAAACTACCTTCATATTAGCAGCACGGAGTTCACGAGCAACAGGGCCGAAGATACGGCTACCTCTCATTTCACCGGTATTGCTCAAAAGAACACATGCATTGTCGTCGAAGCGGATGTATGATCCGTCAGGACGACGTACTTCCTTCTTTGTGCGTACGATAAGAGCCTTAGAGACGGTTCCTTTCTTGATTTCGCTTGAAGGGATTACATTCTTTACTGTAACGACAATAATGTCGCCGACTGTAGCATAGCGACGGCGTGTACCGCCAAGAACGCGGATACAGAGTACTTCGCGTGCACCACTGTTGTCAGCAACTGTCAATCTTGATTCTACCTGTATCATATTACTTAGCTCTTTCTACGATGTTAACTAATCTCCATCTCTTTGTTTTGCTCAAAGGGCGAGTCTCCATGATCTGCACTGTATCGCCTACATTGCAGTCATTGTTTTCGTCGTGAGCATGGTATTTCTTTGTCTTGCTGACAAACTTACCATAAATAGGGTGCTTCTCCTTGAACTTAGCAGCCACAACGATGGTCTTGTCCATCTTAGTGCTTACAACTACACCCATTCTTTGTTTTCTTAAATTTCTTTCCATGTAGATGCAATTTTATTTGTTAAGTTCTCGCTGGCGTAACACGGTCTTCATGCGAGCGATATCACGACGAAGCTTCTTAAATTGTGAATTATCCTCTACAGGAGAGATGTTGTGGTTGAACTTCATGTTGGTGTAGTTAGCAACCTCTGCTTCGAGGCGTTCTGCCAGTTCAGCATCTGAGAATTCTCTTATTTCTGCAATTTTCATAATTCTTAAGCGTTTTTGTCGTAGTCACGTCTAACAATAAACTTAGTTGTGGTTGGGAGTTTCTGTGCTCCGAGGCGGAGAGCTTCCTTAGCGATGTCGTAAGGTACGCCTTCGATTTCGAAGAGGATGCGTCCTGGCTTTGCAGGGAATACATACTTGTAAGGATCACCTTTTCCTTTACCCATACGCACATCGGCTGGCTTCTTGGTGATTGGTTTGTCAGGGAAGATGCGGATCCATACTTGTCCTTGACGCTGCATGTGTCGTGTGATTGCCACACGGGCTGCTTCAATCTGCTGTGATGAAATCCAGCGAGTCTGGAGTGCCTTGATTCCGAAGCTACCGAATGAGAGTTCTGTTCCTCTGTGAGAAACGCCTTTCAGGCGACCGCGGCCTTTTTGAGGTCTTCTGTATTTTTGTCTTTTAGGCTGTAACATGTTTCTTCAACTTTTTAACGGTTAGACTTTCTGTTTCTGAATCTTCTACCGCCATTGTTGTTGCGTGCAGTTTCTTTCTGTTGTGTAAAGTTAGGTGTGAGGTCCTGCTTACCGAACTTTTCACCACGGCAGATCCATACTTTGACACCGAGCAGACCCACTTTTGTAAGTGCTTCTGCGAGGCAGTAGTCGATGTCAGCACGGAGTGTGTGGAGTGGAGTACGACCTTCCTTGTACATTTCAGAACGAGACATTTCTGCACCGTTTAGACGACCAGAAATCTGAATTTTAATTCCTTCTGCTCCTGCGCGCATTGTGTTAGTGATAGCAGTCTTGATGGCACGGCGATAGGCGATTTTGCCTTCAATCTGGCGTGCTACATTAGTTGCTACGATGACTGCGTCAAGATCAGGGCGTTTGATTTCATAGATGTTGATCTGAACATCTTTGTCAGTCAACTTCTTGAGTTCTTCCTTGAGCTTGTCAACTTCCTGACCGCCTTTACCGATGATGAGTCCTGGACGGGCAGTGCAAACGGTGATAGTGACAAGTTTGAGTGTGCGTTCGATGACGATTTTAGAGATGCTTGCCTTAGCGAGACGAGCGTTAAGATACTTGCGTATTTTGCTGTCTTCGAGGATATTGTCTCCGAAGTTATTTCCACCAAACCAGTTTGAGTCCCAGCTTCTAACGATGCCCAGACGGTTGCTTATTGGATTACATTTCTGTCCCATAATTATTTTTCCTCCTGATTTTTAGTGTCAACAAATACAGTAACATGATTTGAACGCTTGCGGATTCTGTATCCACGTCCCTGTGGTGCTGGTCTCATACGCTTGAGTGTAGCGCCTTCGTTAACGAAAATTCGTGTGATGTACAGTTCTCCGTTTTCAGCTTTTCTCTCGTTCTTCTGCTCCCAGTTAGCAATCGCAGAGCGGACTAACTTTTCGAGATCATTAGAAGCATCTTTTGAACAGAACTTGAGAGTTGCCAGAGCCTTGCTTACCTCCATTCCTCTTACAAGGTCAACGACATAGCGCATCTTGCGTGGAGACGACGGGATATTGCGAAGACTTGCAAAGTAGACAGTCTTTTTGGCCTCTTTTTGCTTCTGGGCCATTATTTTTTTTCTTGATCCCATTATTTCAATGTCTTAATTTCTGTGATTCTGTTTACTTCTTTCTGTTACCTGCGTGACCGCGGAAAGTGCGTGTGAGAGCGAACTCGCCGAGTTTGTGGCCTACCATGTTTTCGGTAATGTAAACAGGGATGAATTTATTACCATTATGAACTGCAATGGTGTGTCCCACGAAGTCAGGGGAAATCATTGAAGCTCGTGCCCATGTTTTAACAACGTTCTTCTTGCCGCTCTCGTTCATGTCCAGAACTTTCTTTTCGAGCTTTACGTTGATGTATGGACCTTTTTTAAGTGATCGACTCATATCTCTTACTTAGTTAACTTGTTTACTTATTACTTCTTTCAATGATGTACTTTGTAGATGCCTTCTTAGGAGCACGAGTCTTGAGACCCTTAGCGTACAATCCGTTGCGTGAGCGTGGGTGTCCACCTGACTGGCGTCCTTCACCACCACCCATTGGGTGATCGTGTGGGTTCATAACAACACCACGGTTGTGAGGGCGGCGTCCTAACCAGCGGCTGCGTCCTGCCTTACCTGATGATTCAAGTGCGTGGTCAGAGTTGCTTACGCTGCCGATAGTTGCGCGGCAGATTGAAAGAATTTTACGAATTTCACCTGAAGGGAGCTTGATTACGCAGTAGTCACCTTCGCGTGAAGTCAACTGAGCAAAGTTGCCTGCAGAGCGTACCATCTTTGCGCCTTGTCCTGGACGGAGTTCGATATTGTGGATCACAGTACCGACTGGGATGTTCTGGAGTGGGAGTGTGTTGCCGAGGTCTGGTGTTGCGTTTTCACCTGACATGAGCACTGCTCCGACCTGGAGTCCGTTAGGGGCAACGATGTAGCGTTTTTCACCATCTGCATAGAAGAGGAGGGCGATGCGTGCTGAGCGGTTTGGATCGTACTCGATGGTCTTCACTGTAGCTGGTATTCCATCCTTATTTCTCTTGAAGTCGATGACACGGATGAGTTTCTTGTGACCGCCTCCACGGTAACGGACTGTCATCCTACCGTAGTTGTTGCGTCCACCTGTGCTCTTCTTACCGAATACAAGAGTTTTCTCTGGTACTGATGTAGTAACATCATCGAAAGTACCAATAGCTTTGTGTCTTTGACCTGGGGTGATTGGTCTGAATTTACGAATTCCCATTGCTTAATTAAATGTTACTAAAGAAATCGATAGTTTCGCCTTCTTTGAGGGTAACGATTGCCTTCTTGTAGGCATTGAGCTGACCCTTGATGACACCAGCGCGTGTGTAACGGCTCTTACGCTTACCAGCGTACTTGATGGTGTTGACTGAAACTACACTTACATTATACTTTGATTCTACTTCTTTCTGAATCTCGATTTTATTGGCCTTAGGATGCACAATGAAGCCGAACTTGTTGTTCTGCTTGTCTGTCATAGCTGTCATCTTTTCAGTGACCAATGGTTTGATTATGTATGCCATATTGTACCTCCTTGCTTAAAAGTTTTCGTTGACATACTTAACGGCGTTTTCGGTCATAACGAGTACATTTGCATTCATTACCTTGTAGGTATTGAGTGCACTTGCCTCGATGACTTCTACGCGCTGTATGTTACGAGCTGACAAATATACATTTTTATTGTTACATGACAAAACGAGAAGCAGCTTTTTGCCTTCTACATTGAGGTTTTTCTGCATTTCTACGAACTGTTTGGTCTTTGGAGCGTCGAAATTGACATCTTCAATTACCATTACAGCGTTGTCTTGTGCTTTGTATGAGAGTGCGCTCTTGCGTGCGAGGTTCTTGACTTTCTTGTTGAGTTTGAACCAATAGTCGCGTGGGCGTGGACCGAATACTCGACCTCCACCACGGAGCACTGGTGAGTTGATGTCACCACGGCGTGCGCCGCCACCACCCTTCTGACGGATGAGCTTGCGTGTAGATCCTGAGATTTCGCTTCTTTCCTTAGACTTGTGTGTACCCTGGCGCTGTGCAGCGAGGTACTGCTTAACTGCAAGATAGACTACATGGTCGTTAGGTTCAATTCCGAAGATAGCGTCATTCAATTCAACCTTCTTACCAGTCTCTTGACCTTTAATGTTTAAAACTGAAACTTCCATTACTTCATG
>JAGHSZ010000129.1 GCA_018065565.1 Candidatus Colivivens caballi | reverse complement strand
GGGCGCAATGGGGTTCCATTGTAACTGAAAAGCGACAAGACAGATGACAAAAAGAAGGCTTGTTAGCGTGTAACAGTCTAATGGACGATTTGGGTTTAAGGCGGGGGTGGATAGATGAAACCAAAATAAAGGCTGGAACAGGGAAGTTCCAGCCTTTATTCATATATATGGTTAAGGTGGTGTCTATGGATTCACCTTACTGTCTTACAACTTGATTGTCAACATTGTGAATGAATATGGCTTGACATCAAGCTTCATCTGCTTCTTGACCTTGACAGTTTCGTTGACCGGTGCGATTGGCTGCTGGTCATAGTTGTTCTCGTCGTTAGGCTGTCCGCTGATGGTAGTGACATTGGCAACGCCCTTCATGCTCTTGAAACGAGCGAGGTCGAGGTCAACAGTAGTTGCATGGTCGGATGCGTTTGCCACCTTGAGGTAGAGTTCACGCTTCTGTGTGTTGAGCACTGCTGACTGTTCGAGAAGGTTGTTCTTGGCATCGGCTTCGTTGAACTTGATGCAGTCGCCATAGTAGTACTGTCCGGCAGAAAGACCGAACATCTGCTGTACATAGTAGCTGCATGTTGGATAGACCTTGTCGTTGTCGAAGTAGATGAGGTCTGGATCCCAGTTTGTAGCGCCCTTGCGTGCGAAGAGAGGTGCATAAGAGGTCATTTCGACAATGTCGGCGTTGCGTTCAACATGAATCAGATAGAGTGCCTCTGAGAGAGCGTCGATGAGTTTCTTGTCCTTTGCAGCATATTCACCAAGATAGACCTTGGTCTTGCGGTCGCGTGGGTAGCTGTCGTACTGACGCTTCTCCTGGAAGTATGTGCGTGGCTCGTAGTAGTGCTCGTCGATGATTGGCAGGCCGATTTCCTCAGCGAGTTTCCATCCGTTGATGTAGTCAGGGTTGTCAGAGTGGCTGCCTGGACCTGCTGTACCGACGATGATGATTTCAGGATGAGCCTTTGTCACGCGTTCGTAGATGTACTTGAATCGCTCGATGAATTCTTCTGAGATGAGTTCCTCGTTGCCGAGTCCGAGATACTTGAGGTTGAATGGTTCTGGGTGACCAGCTTCTGCGCGGAGGCGTCCCCACTTGGTGTTCTTGTCGCCGTTTGCCCATTCGATGAGGTCGAGTGCTTCGTCAACCCATTCGTCCATTTCAGACATTGGCACCCAGTCCTGGCCTCTCTTGCCAGTGAGGCTCCAGCCGCCGTTTGTACCCTGGCAGTTGACACCGCAAGGAAGGATTGGAAGTGGTTCCATGCCGAGGTCTTCACAGAACTGGAAATACTCGAAGTAACCGATGCCGTATGACTGGTGGTAGCCCCATGTGTTTTTGAGTGCCTTGCGCTGTTCCTTCGGACCGATGGTGTTCTTCCAGCGGTAAGTGTCCCAGAATCCGTCGCCACCTCCGTGTACGACGCATCCACCTGGGAAGCGCATGAACTTTGGATGGAGTGCAGCAAGTGCCTCAGCGAGGTCAGGGCGCATGCCGTGTCCCTTGTAAGTGTCCTGTGGGATGAGTGAAACCATATCGACATCGACTGTACCAGTGTCGAGGATGAGCATACGGAGCTGTGCGTCCTTGCAGTCGGCATTGGCAGTGAGTTCAGTGGCATACTTCTTCCAGTTCTTTGAGTTGGTAGTGAATGTGGTGTCGGCAAATACCTGCTCGTTCCAGCCCTGCTGCTTGACGAGTGACACGCGCACCTTCTTGCCAGTGCCTTCTACATCGCGGAGGAACACTGAGAAGTTGTACTTAGCGCCAGCCTTGATGCTGATGCCGTCGAAACCTGCGTTTTGCAGACCAAATCCGCGCCATCCCTTGTAGTCGTAGAATTCGCGTGTGCGCTCTACATTCAGGCGCATGTAGTTAGGGTTGTTTGGGTGAATTGGGTCCTGCTGCTTCACTTCCAGAAGTCCGAGTGAGTGGCCTGGGCGTGACACTGACCATGATGTGCCAGGGCCCCATCCGTCGCGCTCTGCGGGACTGTATTCGAACGAACCGTTCTGGATGAGTTCAGCACAGAGACCTCCATCGGCTGACGAACTGATGTCCTCGAAGAAGATACCTAAGAGTTTGTCGCTGATTTGCTTGCCACCTTCGGGTGCTTTCATTGCCTTCTGGGCAGAAATGCTCATTGAGCCTGCAAGCATCAATGCCATGGCTGCGAACCGGCTGCCACGGGCATTAAGGAATGAGTTGTTAGTCATAATCTTGTTTAGTTATTTGTTTATTGGTTGATACTTTCGTTTGATGCTACAAATGTATGAATTATTTTTGGAATAAACAACAAATGAATGCAAAATGCGCTTTATACACACATTTTTACAATCTTCCGTAAAACAAAACACTCCTCACAATGCATTACTGACACATTGTGGGGAGTGTTGACTTTTTTTTTCGGTTCATGGCATTCGCACAGTCGGGAAGACTGCGCTGCCTTGCACGGTTTAGAAGTAGATGCCGATGCCGCACTTCAATCCGAATTCGCTCTTGTGTGAGAAATCGGTGAGGCTGAGGTCGAAATAGATTGCTGGCTCGACTGTGATGTAGCGGTTGAGGAAATAGCAGTAGCCAACCTCAGGTGTGAGCTGGAGGTCGTTGCTGCTTGAGAAGAAGTGACGATACTGCAAACCTCCTGCGAGGTAGAGTCCGTTCTGCTCGAGATAGTAGCGTGCCTTTGCTCCGAGGGTGAACTCGTTGAGATTGCCGTTGGAAGTGTCAACGCCAAAGTTGCCGACCAGCATGAGGTCGCGCTCGATGAAATAACCTGCATTGGCATCAAGACCGAAGGCGAAGTCCTTCATGTCGCTGAATGAAAGGTTGAGTCCGGTAAGTGATGCACCTACATATTTCTTTCCCTGCTCAAACTGAGCTGATGCGCCCTGAATCATGGTCAGGGCAAGTACTAATGTCAATAATACTTTTTTCATTTCGATTAAGGTTTTAGTTATTACTCACTATTTATTTTACTGTTTGTTACTTTCACTGATTTCGTTCGCCTGGTACGACTCTTCACGCCGGCGAGCCATCTGCTCCTTCTTGCGCAGTGCCCACAGCAGGGCAAGCACTATAAGGACGTCAACCACCATCATCGGCAGATTGTGCATCCACGAGTTGTACTCCACACCGTCGTAGATGTAGAATGCAGCGCCTGCCATAAGCAAAGCAGCGGGAAGCCATACGGATTTGTTGATTCTTCGCATTTGCGGTTGGGGGATGAAAAGAGGGGTAAAACTTTATTCGGATGCCGTCAGCAGCGGCTTGATGTGCTGACTGAGTTCTGCCATCGAATGGAAGAGTATGTCGGCACCGCTGTCGAGCAGCACCTTGTCGGGGAGCGGTCCGGTGTTAACCGCCACGACGAAACATCCAGCGGCATGTCCTGCCTCAATGCCCAGTGGAGCATTCTCGACGACGATGGCCTGGTCGCAGGTGACACCCGCCTTTTTCAGTCCCATGAGATAGGGTTCGGGATTGGGTTTGCCAAACTTCACATCCTTGGCACACACCATCCATTCGTGGCGGAAGAGTCCAGGGAAGTTCTGCTCGATGCGTTCGAGCAGTGACAACTGTCCCGACCCCGTGACAATGATTGGAGTGATGCCACACTCGCGCACAGCCTGTACAGCCTCGATAGCACCCGGCATACGCTGTGGCTTTGGAAACTGATTAAAGTACTGGCTCTTGCGTTCATATATGCGCTGACATTCGGCATCGTCGGCAGCACGGCCCAGTTGGCGCTGGGTGACAATGTTGATTGTCCCCTTGCCAGTGCGTCCTTCATGCATGAAAGCCTCAGCCTCGGGGAGGTCAAGCCCAAAGTCAGCCATGGCACGGTGCCAGCTGCTGGCGTGGTATGGCATGGAGTCGAACAGCACGCCGTCCATATCAAACATTACAAGAGACTTCATCGCTTTCGGTGGTGGGGGTGTTCAGTTTTGTTTATGGTTGACAGATATGTGTCGAAGTCGGTGGGGGTTGGATTGAGTCGGACTGCACCGTTAACTAAATATCACTGTCTTGTTCTTATATGTAAGAATCTTGCGCTGGATGTGCTTGGTGACAGCACGGCTGAGCACAATCTTCTCGAGGTCCTTGCCTTTCAGTTTCAGGCTGTCGGGAGTGTCCTTGTGTGTGATGCGCACCACATCCTGCTCGATGATTGGTCCGGCATCGAGTTCGGCTGTGACATAGTGGCTGGTGGCACCGATGATTTTCACACCGCGCTCGTATGCCTGGTCGTAAGGGCGTGCCCCGATGAATGCAGGCAGGAATGAGTGGTGGATGTTGATGATGTGGTTAGGGTATGCCTCAATCATCTCGTCGCTGAGAATCTGCATATAGCGTGCCAGCACAAGGAAGGTGATGTTTTCCTTCTTCATCAGTTCCATTTCAGCACGCTCCACTTCTTCCTTGTTGGAGTGGTCCTTGTTAATCGACCACACATAGTAAGGGATGTTGAACTGTTCAGCCACATAGCGCAGGTCTTCGTGATTGCTGATGATGCAAGGGATGTCGATGTTCCACTCGCCTGCCTTGTAACGGGCAAGTATGTCGTAGATGCAGTGGTTCATCTTGCTCACGAACAATGCCATGCGAGGCTTGATGTCGCTGAAATAGATATTGAATTGCAGTTCGTAGCGTTCGACGAACATGGTGCTAACGAACTCCTTGATTTTGTCGCGGGGAATGAGGAATCCTTCGAGTTCCCACTCAATGCGCATGAACAGGCGGCGCTCGATGGTATCGACATACTGATCGAGATAGACGATGTTGCCACGATTGTCGGTGATGAACTTCGTGATGTCGGTGATGATACCCTGCCGGTCAGGGCAATGCAGCAATATGATGGCTGTTGGTTTCACTGTCATTTCCTTGTTTTTTATTATGTGTAAGTGTACAATTCACCAAATTTGGGACAAAGTTACGAAAAAATGTGGTAATAGCGACATGCAAGTCGCATTATTTGAATTGCAAGCGGGAAAATTGATGGGAAAGGAAGGGAAAGAAAGGTAGAGAGGGGCAAAGAGAGGTGAAGAAAAGTGAAGAAGGGTAAAGAGAGGTAGAAAGGGGTGAAGAAAGGGATAGAGCCGCCAGAAGACGACAACGCGCCGGCACGGTGATGTGTCGGCGCGTTGGGCTTAATGTATGTTCAGGCAGACGGTGTCTGCCATGATGAGCGTTTAGCGTGAGCGAAGTGGAATGTACCAGTTGCCACCACGGAGGTTGTCTGCTGGAGCATAAGTCTCAGTAGCACCACGGCGCTTTGCAACTTGTTCTGCAATGAAGTCAGGCTTGTTGTAGTACATAGCGTAGCGCATGAGGTCGTAGAAACGATGACCTTCGAACATGCCTTCGAGTGCTTCTTCATCGAGAATCTTGTCGGCAACAAACTGCTCGTAGTTATCCGAAGCCTTTGCTGCTGCACAAAGAGCAGGGAGCTGTGATTCGAATACAGATTGATGATCAGCAACAGGAGCGTACTCGTTGTTAAACCAATTGCTGTATGCTTCTGGGTCGGTCTCTGAGTCAGGCATAGCAGCCACAATCTTGACAAGTGAATCAGTCAGAACTGCTATGGTGTCCTTTACTGCATCGTACTCAGCCCAAGCAGCAGAAGTGCGTGGGAGTTCGTAGTAAGCATTGTACTCTGAGTGACCGCTACCGAGTGAGTGGATACCAATCATGTCGTAAGAGGAGGAACCAGTGGCAGAGTTGAGGTCACGAGTGAGGAACAGGTCAGGATCAGAGCCCCAGTAGAGGAATGTAGTCTGAGTGGCAGTTGAAGGGAGTCCGTAAGTGAGAATCTTAGACAGTCCTTCAAGTTCATCCTCACCGACATACTTGTTGAGGTTCTTGTTCGAAATACCGTACTTGAGAACAACGAATGCAGTCTCAGGGAATCCAGCATGGTTGAGTGCTTCTGCCATGTGGAGGTAGAGAACAGGCACACGGAAGAGTGGCACGAAATAGAGTCGTACATCATCGCGTCCGTCAACCACCTCGTACTTGTCGATGTACTGGCGCTGCTCGCTGTAGTTACTATGATAGATGTCCTTGACAACAGAAACATCATAGATAGAATAAAGACGGAGGTCACCGATTGCAAGTGCTCCAAATGGATTCTTGATGGTGTCAGTTGGCGCATAGAGTGTGTCGGCTACACCGTCGAGGTAACGATAGTAGCAGTGCTTCTGTGACTGTGACAGTTCCTTGATGAACTTTGAAGGGTTGAGCTGTGCATAGTAGTCGTTCTTGTAAGCAGAGCAGAACACAGAGCGGAGGTCTGTGGTGTTGCCATAGAATCCGATGGTGTCCATAGGGATGACTGTGACTTGCTCGCCATAAGAGAAGTTGCTAGCATAGGCAGATACAATGGTTGTGAACTTCACATTTGTGAATGAAACATCGTTTGTACCAGTCGGACGCTCCTCATTGCTGAATGTGAAGTAGTCGTGATACATGCGGACAGCATTGATGAAGTCAGACTTTGAACCTGTCTTGCTTCCTCTCCAGAGGTAGAGTTCTGCAAGCATTACGCGTGCAGGGATGAAGAAGTTGGAGTAAGACTGGTCGTGGAACTTCGCATTGTATGAAGGCAGAAGTTCGTCGTTGAGGTTCATGTATGCATACCCTTCAAGGTCTTTAATCAATGTGTCGCAGATGACATCAAGGCCGACCTTAGTCTGCTTGACAAGTTCTTCGGCAACATCAGATGACTCGATAGGCTTGGTGATGAGTGGCACCTGGCCATAAATCTTGGCAAGTTCGAGATAAGTCCATGCACGGAATGTCTTGACAGCCATGATTTCCTTCTCGTAGTAGTATTCGCCATGAGTCTTGAGCAAGCTATCTACATAAGCGAGATAGATGTTACAGTTGTTGATGACTGCATAGTAGTCAGCAGGGTTGTTGTAAGCGTTTGTCTCAGACACATTGTTCTCTGCAAGTTCGCGGATGTCAGAAGGTGTGTGCTTGTTGATGTCAACAAGGTCGGCACGAGCTTCACCGAGGAGCACAGTGCTTGTTGCAATTTTCTGCATGCGCTTTACGATACCCATGACTTGATACAGTGTATCCTGTGGGGTAAGGTCGGTTGTCACCAGTTCGTTGTCGGCAGTGAACATGTCTTCACAGCTGACAAGCATCAGGGCAGACAGACCAAATAAGCAAATTTTCTTAATTATATTTTTCATTTTCTGTTCCTCCATATTACAAGTTAATCTTTACACCAAGTGTGAAACTGCGGCCTGATGACAGGAAGCCTGCATCAACACCCTGTGAAAGTATGCTGTTGCCACATGAAACTTCAGGATCACTGCCAAGATACTTGGTAATGGTGAAGAGGTTGTTGGCAGCACACCATACTGAGAGTCCCTGGATGTATTCGTTAGTGATAGGAATCTTGTATGCGAGTGTCACATTCTTGAGCTTGAGGTAAGAACCGTCCTCAATCCAGCGGTCTGAGAAGCGTGCGCTGCCCATTGTGTCGCCGTAAGATGCGCGTGGAATGTCAGTCTGCTGACCTTCTACCTTCCAGCGGCGGTTGACTGCTGTTGTCTGGTTCATGAACTGTGATCCGCTTTCGAGCATCTGACGCTGGAAGTTGTAGATGTCGTTGCCGAGGCTGTAAGCGAAGCGGCAGTTGAGTGTCCAGTGCTCACCGATGAGGAAGTTTGCAAAGAGATTACCGTAGATGTCTGGGTTAGGGTCGCCGATGATGGTGCGGTCCTTGTCGTCGATGATGTTGTCACCGTTCTGGTCGATGAACTTCATGTCACCTGCCTGGAAGTACTGCTTAGCACCTGCCTGGTCAACGACATAGAGACCTGCTGCCTTTGCAGACTTTGAGTCAGCGAAGACACCGTCAGTCTGGAAACCGTAGAACATACCAACTGGGCAGCCAACCTGTGAGATGACCTGTCCGTCATAGACATCAGTTGTGAATGACTTCTTGCCCTCAGGGAGCTTAACGATTTCATTCTTGTAGTGACCTACGCTTGCGCCAACTTCCACCTTGAAGTTCTTGGTGTTTGCAACCTTTCCAATCACTGTTGCATCGAAGCCCTGATTCTTGAGTTCTCCATCGTTGGTTACATAGTTGGTGATACCTGCTACATAAGCGAGTGTGCGGAGAGAGATGAGGTTGGTCGTGCGTGAGTTGAAGTAGTTGAAGCGAACATTCAAGCGGTTGTTGATGAAGTTGCCCTCGAATCCAGCAGTGAAGCGGTTGGTAGTTTCCCAGCGGAGCTTAGGGTTACCGATGCTTACGAGGCCCTGGCTTGTCTGTGTCTCGTTGAACATTGATGAACTTGCCATTGCAGTAAGTGTTGCACTGTTGTCGATTGCATCGTTACCAACTGATTCGAAGCCTACATTAAGTTTCAGCATGTTGACACCATTGTTTGGACGGAACCAGTTTTCATTGCTGATTACCCATGAACCCTGGATTGATGGGAAGATACCCCAGCGTACACCGAACAGGCCAATGCCGCCGTCGTTGTCCTTACCATAGCGTGATGAAGTCTCAGCTGTAACCTGACCCTGCAAATAATACTTCTCCTTGTAGTTGTAATCTACATTGAAGTAGTATGACAATGACTTCCAGTTTTCGTCAGTTCCTGATGGCTTACGACGATAGAGGTCGGCAGTGGTGTTAGGAGTCTTATCGTTACCTGTGTTGTAACCGAGAAGCTTTGAAGCAGTGAAGATGTCGCTCATGAAGCGTGCGCCTCCGAACATATCGACGCGGTGTGCACCGAGTGGGAGAGCCCAGTCAAAGCGTGTGTCGCTGAAGACTGATGTGTGCTTGTTGTAGAGTGAAGCCTTTGTGTTCTGGATTGTACCAACTTCGTCGAGATTGAAGTTAGGCATACCGATGAGTGGAGTGAAGTAGCTCTCATCGAGGCTCTGCAATGTAAATGCGAAGCGCTCCTGGAGTGAGAAGTTCTTTGTTGCGTGCCACTTTGGAGTGACTGCAATGTTGATCATTGTGTTGTCAAAACTGTTCTTGTTGACAGCCTCACCATTCTTCAGGATTGCTGCAGGATTGGCAAGTGAGCCCTTTTCGCCGAGTACCTCAGAAAGGTAAGTGTCGGCATCAGCAATGAAGTGTGTGACGGTTCCCTGTGTAGAGAAGTCGTAAGGGCTGAGGAACGGAGCCTTGAGGAGTGAGAGTGTGCTTGGAGAAGCGATTGCAACTGTTGAGTAGTTAGGAGCCCAACCGTCGTCGCGGAGTTCACGAGTGACATTTGCATAAGAAACGTCGAAGCTTGTAGTGAACTTGCTTGCAATGACGATGTCGGAGTTGAAACGGATGTTGAAGCGTTCCATGTTGTTCTCCTTGAGAGTTGCGTTTGCGTTCATGTAACCAACAGAGAGGTTGTACTGTGCTACATCATCACCACCGGATACATGGAGTGAGTAGTTCTGAGTGATGGCCTCCTTGTACACTTCCTTGCGCCAGTCAGTCTCGTTGTGATACATATTATAATAATAGTAGTCAGGATCTGGCTTGAGGAACTTGAACTCAGAAAGTTTTGTGCCTGTACCGTTGAGAAGTTCAGAAGCGAATGAGCGGTAGTCCTCTGCTCCCATCATGTCGATGCTCTTTGGAAGGAGTTCGACACCTGCTGCGGCATTGAGCTCGATGCGAGTAGCCTGACTCTTCACACGCTTTGTGGTGATGAGGATAACGCCATTGGCAGCCTTGGCACCATAGATGGCAGTACCGTTCTTGAGAACCTTGATGTCTTCGATGTCGTCCATGTTGATGCCTGTGAGCAGGTTGTTGAAGTAACCGTTGTGAAGCATCTGTGCATCGTAGAGCATGTCAAAGATGACTCCATCGACAACGATGAGCGGCTGTGCGTTTGACATCATTGAGTTGAGACCGTTGATGAACATGACATCACCCATGCCGTTGAGTGCAGAGCGCTGAATTGAGCGTACATCGGCACCGAGACGGTTCTGGATTTCCTGGTCAGCAGTTACGGCAGTTGTAGTGGCGAAGTCGGTTGTAGTGACAGTCTGGCTGCCCACAGTCTTTGCCTCGTAGTTGCTGAGATAACGGTCAGAATAGAGCTGGATGGTGACAGAGTGCTTGCCGTCGCCGAGAGCAGTACGGTTGAGGTTGTAGCCTTCCAGACTTGTAGAGAGTGAAGTGACAAACTCAGGAACATTGATGGTGAATGCACCTTCTTCGTCTGCCATTGCAGTATAGTAACTATTGTTGTAAGCCTTAATCTGGGCACCAGCAAGTGGTTCGTGGGTAATGGCGTCGATTACCTTACCAGATATGGCAATGGTTGGATATTGCTTAGCTGGGCGGTCTTTCTTAGGAGCCTTGACTGCAACCTCAGTTTCATCAGCAACTTCCTCCTGAGCATTCATAGCCAATGGACAACAACCTACTGCCAACAGTAAAAATAAGAATTTATTCATAATGTACTTTTGATTTTAGCGATTTAATTACCACTGGTTTCTTCTTCATGAGGTTTCAGAACAATCTTGCAGAGATACATCTCACGAGAATACTGCTTAGTCTTTGAAGAAGTGATCTTCACATCAAGCTGAACAAGGATGCCTTCCTTGTCGGTCTGATAGTAAGAGTAGTCAGGAGTGAGCTGGCCCATATAGACTGTATCGACAGCATTCTCCACATTTGTGACGAAGTACTTTGAGTTGTCAGCAGGGTTCTTCACTGAATTGCCTTTTGAAGTCAGAGGGTAGCGACCATTATCGGTACGCTCGAATGTGTTGACCTGGAAATAGTAAGGACGGAGAAGGTCGTTCCAGTTTTCCTTTGAACGGTCACCCTTTCCATCGTCGTATGCAATACTGTCAAGCACTGCTGCTGCGTGAGCATCTTCGTATGAAGCATACTTAGTGACCCAGAGTGGGCAATACACCAGATACATGTCGTAAGTGGTCTTGAGTGTGTTGCGAATCTGGAATGTGACAGTTGGGTTTGCAGACTTGGTAGAAGGCTGAATGTCAACAAACGACAGGGTCTTGCCAGAGCCAAGATATGTGACTGTATTTGTTGGGAATGCCTGGTTACAGTTCTGTGTGAAGGCCTTTGCCTTGTCATCGACTGAGAGGTCAACAGTGCTTGCAGAGCAAACTACATCAATCTTCTTCATGAACTGGTCGTAAGGAGTGAGTGGATACTCTTCATAGTAGTAAGCCTTACCGTTGCTGCATTCATTGACATTGTTGTTGTCAAAGATGCCGCCTGCTGCATAAGGCTCGTAGTATCTGTGATTCTCCCATCTTGAACCACCACCCCATTCAGTTGAAACGACAGAGTCGTTAGGGTGCTGGTTGAAGTTGTCGTTGTAGAAGAGGTCAGTCATTGCAAAGAGGTTTGCATAGTACTGACGGAGTGAGTCAGTGGTGCTGATGCGTGCATCAGGTGTGTCGGCTGCATTCTCATGAGGGTTGAAGCTAAGCACCTTCTCTGCCTCGCTGTATCGCTGCTGGTAAGCACCAACTGAAGGCAGGATTACTGAATAAACTGAGTCCTCAGTGTAGAGCATTGCATCGAGACCATTCAGGATGGTGTTGTTGCGGCGCATTACTGAGTCAATCCAAATGTACTCACCGTTCTCGTCAACACCGATAGAAACGCTTCGCTGCTGGTCGAGTGAGTCGGCATTGTACTTCTTGAGGAAAGTGTACATTGACACCATTGTGTCTTCTGGGTCAGAGATTGCATTGTCCTTCTTCCACTGGTTGTGCATGATCTCGACTTCCTCGTAGAGGTTGCGGAGGTAAGGCTGTGCCTTTGCGATGATGTGTACTACACCATTCTTGCATGCATTGTTAGGTGATGTGATGAGTGACGAACCAAACAGTGACTGAGAGTTGTCAGACATGTGACCTGTCTTTGTGTTCAGCAGCTTGATGATGTGTGATTCTTCATCGAGCGAGATGTTGTAACGGGTCATGTGATTCTTGATGAGCTGATTGATGACTTCCTTCTTGTTGGTCTTGGCAAGTTCGAGCCAAGAGTTCCATTCAGCATCTGTCAGCGCACTGTTCTCAGGTGCCCAAAGTGTGTAGCTTTGGCTTGAACTGAGTTCAGCATCGAAACCTGTAGCCTCAACCACCTTTGCAAAATTTGACAGCTCAGGGTTCTGCTGCAGCATCTCCATGATGGTTCCGTCAAACATATTGGAATCTGCAACACCGTCATAGTGTTCGTCCCAGGTGTCTGTGCAAGAGCACAGACCACCTATGGCGAGCAACATGAGGGTTGCGAGAGTGTTATTTAATTTCTTATTCATAATCTACTATCATATTATTGGTTGATAATATTAGTGCTTATCCTCTGTATAGAACTCATTATTATATACAGCACTTGGACAAAGCTCGATGAAGTCGAACGCAAACTCGTTGGTCTCAGACTCCATCATCTGCTGAATGCGCAGATAGTGGTCTTCGTGTCCGTTGGTGCGGAACTGAGTGATGACCTTACGGATGGTGTTGTTCTGGTCACGGTGAGGTGTACCGAAGTTCTTTGAACCATCGTTTGATGCATCAGAAGCGTAAGTGTCCATACCCTTCATCCATCCTTGGTTGTGGAATGACTTGTCGAATGATGCAATGGCGTCTTCGTCACCGAGGTCAGAGTCGCTCTTCCAGCCGATTCGTGGATCGTCGCCTGAAGGACGCATGTCGAATGGAATGCCGCAAGGGTCACCATCGAGATAAGCCTGGAGGATTCCACGGGTAGAAAATCCTACACAAGTCTGGAGACGGAGTTCGTAAGTTCCTTCTGGGAGTGGTGGCAACTTGATTGTGAAGTCGTAGCGTCCCTTGATGAGGAGTTCGTCGCCCTGATATGACCAGAATGTCATGAAGCGGTTGCGGACATGCATGTGTGTAGCAGAAGTGAATTCGAAGTTAGCAGCTGAACCTGGCTTGAAGCCGAGGCAGGTACATGGGTTGGTCAGTGCGTTACCATGCTGGCCACCTGGAGCGTAGAGTTTACCGTCGCGTGTACGGTGACCACGGGCACCACTGGTGATGAAGTCAGGTGAGAGGGTTGTTGCATCGAAACGCATACGCTCGCCCTTGATGATGTCTTCCTGAGTCTGACGACCGAAGAACACAATGTCAGTGATGTAATGGTAGATACCGTTGACAGCAGTCTGTGAGCTTCCGCTGAGTGACTCGCTTGGTGAGAGCACCTTTGTGCCTGGAATCTTGACACCGCGTTCGTCGGCGCGTGACATCACACCACGACGGTTGATGTAGAGGCCTGCCTGTGATCCTGAAGGGAAGGAGAACTTCATGAGGGCATAAGGTGCCATAGTTGCATACCAGTCACAGATGTCGTACTTACGGCGTGCGAAGTTGTATGGAAGGTTCGTGTCAGGACCATCGACACAAGTCAGCTGATAGTAAGTAGCCTGGAATGGGAGGAGGTGGTAAGAGATGAATCGGTTGAGCGAGTTCTTCTCGTTTGTAGGTTCGTTGAAGTAGATTGAGTCTTCTGGATAGACATCGTCGTAGAGGGCTGCTGCCATTGCACGGAGGCTGTCCATGCCAGTGTGACACCATGAGTAGTCAACATTGTAAACATGTCCGTAGCGAGGGATTGCAACGCTTGCGTCAGTGACATTCTTGAATGCTTCACGGAGCACCTCATCGGTCTCAACGAATGCTGTATATTTGAAGAATCGCTTCTCCATATATGCCACATTGTCGCGTTCATTGTCGTTTGCAGTTGAGAACACGAGTTTGTCGTTTGTCCAGTCGATTGAGTCAGAACCGACATGATAAGTAGTGTCGATGTAGTCCTGCATCTTGCGGTCGAGTCCTGTCAGATAGACTGCATCTGCGAACATCGAAATTGTTGAGTCGAGTTCGAGGAGAGCTGGCAACATTTCGTTCTGCAGGTCAATGACACGGTTGATGGTGTGGATTACACCGTTTGCAACTGAATCGTCAGGGTGAGTGATGATAGACTTCTTGTTGATGTAATAAACAGGAAGAATCTGTCCCTCTGGGATGATTGAGTCGTGAGTGATGGTGAGGAAGCGGTCGCACATGTTGGCATGCTCGTAGGTACCGTCGTCAACATCGCTTGTGAAGTAAGCGATGTCCTCGATGATATGGTTGAGCACGAGTGTGTCGCAGTCTTCCTGAGAAAGTTCACCAATTGAGCCTACACCTTTACCACGGAGGTATTCGTCAACCGCATCGTTTGTTGGTGCAAAGATGGTGTATTGTCCGTATGTACCAATAAGGTCGAGTTTCTGTGAGCGTTCGATAGCCTGTACGAATTCGCTGAACTGAGGCTTGCTCTTCAAAAAGTCAGACGCATACTGACGGACTGAAGTGTAGTAGTTGTCAACACCTGGATCGTCGTCGCAACTGAAAACACCTGCTGTCATTATCACGGCAAACACCATGAATAATGAATATTTAAATATCTTTTTCATATCCGTTGTCATTGTTTAATTTTTAACAGTTTCCTCCTCATCATAGTAACAAGGATTCTGAACAAGGAGTGGATTAATCTTCATCTGATCCTTCAATACTGGAAGATACATGAATTCCATGCGACTGAGCTTTACGAGCACACTCTTGTTGGTGTACTTTGATGACACCTTTGTCTTGAGGATGCTGGTGTTGCCATCACGGCGTGCATGACGCACGAGATCGTAATAGCGCTTGCCTTCGAAGAGGAGTTCACGCTGACGCTCTGTCTCGATGAGACTCAGCAGTGCAGGAGCTGATGTGTAAGAAGCTGCCTGTGGGCGACAGTCTGACTTGTCCCATGCTCCAGGGTTTGAACGCATATAGACTGCTGAAACGAGGTCGAATGCATCCTGGAAGAGGAGTGAGTCAGATGAGCAGTTTGACACACCGTCAGCTTCGATAAGCTGGTCGAGAGTTGAGAGGTGAACTGTTCCTGTCTCAGATGTTGCAGGGTTGAGAAGTGCTGCGAGGCAAACTTCTGCTTCTGCACGCATGAGCATGACATCAGTGATGCGGTAGAAGATCCAGCCTTCTGTGCTTGCGCGTGATGTGCGGACATCCTGGTCAGTGCCGTGTGCAGGTGCTTCCCATGAAGTTGATGATGGTGACACTACAGTACCATATGCTGTTGCTGAACCTGCCTGGTTGTTCTTAACGACATACTTCAGAATCTTGTAGATTTCGCTTTCATCGTACTTGAATGATGCGATTGAGCGGTAGTCGGTAGGAGCAGTGAAGAGGTTGAGGTCGCTGTAAGTGTCGGTTGTCTTCAGTTTCTCAATGAGGAGAGTGGTGTTGGCAGAGAGCTGCTGTGAGCGACCGCCCTGACCACTTGAACTACCATAGAGGTCTGACACATCAGAGTTCTTCTGCTTAGCCTCGTCTTCTGTGTCCTCGTAAGTGAGTTCGAAGATGCTCTCGAATGAGTTGCCATTACCGAAGATTGCGTTGGTTGCGCGTGGACCGCTGGTGTTCTTGCCTTCCTTTTCTTCTGCAAGCAGAGGGAAGCGGAATTCAGCATAGACATCACGGTCGATGTTCTTTGCCATGTCGCCTTCTTCATCGAGGGTATATTCTGAGATCTTGTGCTTCATGACATAGTCGCAGCACTCGATTGCCTTCTGGTAGTAGAGCTTCTGCTGGTCAACTGAGAGCTTGTCGTCAGAGTAGTTGTCAGATGCACGCCAGAGGTAGAGGTCAGCGAGGAGTGCATAGACGGCAGCTCGTGTGACCTTACCAGAGTTCTGGCGAGGGTCGTGAGCATAGCGGCGAGGTGCCTGGTTCTTGCACTTCTCGAGGTCCATGATGAGTGTGTCGATGATGAGTTCGCCCGGAGTCTGTGGCAACAGGTAGTCCTGGTCGTCATCGATTGAAGGGTTGAAAGTGAACGGAACCTTACCGAATGCCTTCACCAGTTCGAAGTAGCAGATGGCACGGAGTGTCTTCACCTCAGCGAGGTTGACTGCGAGGTCGGATGGTGAGTAGTTAGGGTCTTCCTCTGCAACTTCTGGTGCATAGTGCTCAACAATGTTGCAACGGTTGATTACTACATAGAATGACTTCCAGTCACAGATGGTGTTTGTAGTCTTGAGGTTGCCGCGCAGCATGTTCTTGAGGTCTTCGCCTACATTCTGACCTTCTACGATATTGTCAGAACGGCCCTCACCCCATAAGATAATTTGTTTAACGCATCCTTCTTTCTGCATTCCGAGGTAGCACGAGTTGACTACACTCTGAACATCCTGCTTGTTGGTCCAGAAGTTTTCGAGTACAACATCGTTCAATGGAAGGAGGTCAAGGCTACAACTTGCTACAGCCAGTCCGAGTGCGGTGACCAGCGAGGCAAGAGATATTTTCTTACTTATCCTTTTCATATAGATATTTCAGTTTTTATAATCCTATATTTAAACTAAATGTGAATGACTTTGAACGAGGAGTGCGGGCACCGTCGCGTGCTGGTGACCAACCACCCTGTGAGATTTCTGGGTCAACACCTGAGTACCTGGTAATCTTGAACAGGTTGTTGATGTTCAAGCTGGCAGTGAGGCGGCTGAGACCGAGGCTCTTTACGAAGTTCTTGTCAAAGTTGTAAGACAACTGAACATAGTTGAGACGGAGGAATGATGCGTCTTCCACGAAGCGGTCACTTCCTAAATAGTTATATGTGTCGAAGTCTGTACGGGTTGTTGCCGCTCTTGGGAGATAAGTGATGTCGCCCTCGTTGTGCCAGCGCCAGTTGACTGAACGACACTGGTTGTTGTTGTTTGACATACTTTCAGCTTCCATACGGGCTGAGTTGATAACCTTGTTGCCGAGACGATAGACAAACTGCATGTTAACCTTCCACTGTGCGTAGTTGAACTTGAATCCGAAACCACCGGTAAGTTTTGGAAGTGAACTGCCGAGGTAAACGATGTCGAGTTCGTTGATCTGACCGTCGTGGTTGATGTCTTCGTACTTGGCGTCACCACCGACGAAGTTGTACATCTTACCGTTGTAGTCGAAGTACATGTCCTTTGGATTGCCCTTTGAGCTGAAGATTACTTCACCTTCGGCGTTGCGTGCAACTGGTGCGTCAGGACCGCTGACACCCTTGACTTCTTCTGGACTGTAGTCAGTGTACTGGTATGTGCCGAGGTAACGGAATCCGTAGATTGAACCGAGTGGGTTGTGGAGCTGTACGCGTGAGAGGTACTGTGAGTTAGAGTAGTTGAACTCGTCGTTCATGCTCTCGAGCACTGTTGACTCCATTGCGAGGATTTCGTTGCGGTTGTTTGCGAATGAGAGGTTGAAGTCCATTGAGAACTTGCCCTTCTTGATGAGTCCGTTGCCGTTGATGTTGAATTCCCAACCATTGTTGCGCATCTTACCGCAGTTCTTGTACTGGAGTGAAGAGTAACCTGATGAGCTTGGGATTGCGTAACCTGACATGAGCAGGTCAGTAGTTGTACGGCGATAAACTGAGAGGTCACCGGAAATCTTGTTGTCGAAGAATCCGAAGTCGAAACCTAAGTTCCATTCCTGGAGGCGTTCGCAGCTGAGGTCAGCGAGGCGGATGTTGTCAGGATAAACTGAAGATGTTCCGAGGTATGTGCCACCTGTGCGGTAGTAGCTGTAGAATGTACCTTCTGAGCCTGGAGGGTTACCTGAGTTACCCCAGCTTGGACGGATTGACAGCATTGAGAGCCACTTCACATTTTCCATGAATGGTTCGTCACTGATGTTCCAACGAGCAGAGATACTTGGTGAGATGATCCAGCGCTTGCCAGGACCGAACTTGGTTGAACCGTCGGCGCGGACTGTTGCACCGAGTACATAGCGTCCCTTGTAAGAATAGTGAGTCTGCCATGTGACACCCATGCTCTTCCATTCACCTGCTGAAGTGCTGAAACCTGTTGGTACACCACCGTCGGCAAATGCTGATGAAATGCTTCCTGTTGGGTACCACTTCTGTGACACATTCTGTGAAGTTGAGTTACCTGTGTTGTACTCGTAGCGGAGCATTGTCATGAGTGAGTGACCTTCTGCATTGAAGTGTGGAGAGAAGGTGAGGACATGACGGGTTGAGATGGAGTGGCTCTTGTAAGCGCTTGTGCTTGAAGAGTTGTAGTTGCTGTCTGACCAGTTCTTTGAAATCAGCACACCTGGGAGGTAAGAGTCGTTGTCAGAAGTGTGGACGCTGAACTGTACCTGTCCTTCGTAAGTGAGGCGTGTCTGGTCGGCTTCAGTTCCGAGGAGTTCATACTTGAGCATGAGTTCTGGAGTGAGCTGAACATTCTTTGCGTTCTGTTTAGCGAGATATGCCACTGCAACTGGGTTAGGGATTCCATACTGGTCACCGAGGAGGGCCTGCTGGTTGCTGTTGAAGTCCTGACCTGAACCGGCGCGTACTGGTGAGTCAACATATGGGTTCATTGTGTAGTAACGGTCAGTGTCGTTGCCGTTGGCATCCTCTTCATAGATTGAGAGGTTTGGCATCTTCTTGTATGCGATAGACAGGAGGTCGCCACCGTAGCTGGTGTTGTTCTGCTTGTTATCGGTGTAAGAGAGGTCGAAGTTGGTGCGGACTGTGAGTCGGTTACTGATGAAGTAGTCGAGTGCTACACGAGTTGTGAAACGGTCGAGTTTCTGTTCGATGACTGAACCTGTCTGATGGTCATAACCTGCAGACACACGGAAGTTAGCCTTGTCACCACCACCGGTGAGGGAGATGTAGTGCTGCTGCTGGAGTCCGAATGACTTGATGGCGTCAACCCAGTCAGTGTTGTCATTGTACATGTTGTACTCTGAGAAGTTCTTGTCGTAGTTGATTTCAGGCATGTAGTTGATGTTGCCCTTTTCGCTGTAGTCGGTCTTCAACTGTGGGTTGAAGTATGCTTCCTTCATGTACATGGTGTATTCGTCACCATTGAGGAGCTTCATGCCGTCAGGCATCCATGTGCCGGTGAGACGGAATGAGTAGTCAACCTGAGTCTTACCCTTGCGACCACGCTTTGTCTTGATTTCGATGACACCGTTACCACCGCGTACACCCCAGATGGCTGTTGCGGCAGCGTCCTTGAGGACTGTGATGCTCTCGATGTCTTCAGGGTTGACATTAAGGAGTTCGGCGAAGCGGTCTTCGTTGGCATTGGTGTAGTCGAAGTCCTTCTTTGAGTCGTCGTCCCAGATGTTGCCGTTGACAACGATCAGAGGTTCTGCATTTCCGTAGATGGTGCTGACACCACGCAGACGCATTGTTGTTCCTGATCCGAGGTTACCTGAGTTGGAAACGATGTCGAGACCTGAGATACGTCCCTGGAGTGCTTCATCGACACTGGTCATTGTGACATTCTCGAATTCCTTCATGTCGATGGTCTGTGTTGCAACTGAGATTTCAGTTACTGGAATGGAAAGACCTGATGACTGTGTCTTCTTCACACCCTTTACAACGACTTCCTTGATCTGGGTGTTGCTCTTCATGACGATCTTGAACACCTTTTTATTTATAGGGATGATCTGAGTCTGATATCCGATGTAGGAAATCTGGAGGTGGTCCTTAGGATTGGCGCACTTGAAAGAGAAGTTACCATTGATATCGGTCACACCGTGTGCAACGATACGCTTGTTGGCATCAATTTCAACGACATTCACCATCATCAGCGGTTCGATATCATCAGAGACATTACCTGAGATGATGTCGCCGGCCTTTACTTGTGCATTTGCGCAGATGCTGAAAGCAAATAGCAATGCTATGGCTATAGTATAATTAAATATCTGTTTCATGGCTATTCTTATTTACGAGGTGTTGAATTCTTCTCATGAGCACCTGCTGCAGAGAGCTGACGGTCCTTGTAGATGAACTGGTTCTCATCAGGATCGGTTGAACCCTTCTTGAAGTTGAAATAGAGAGGTTTGTCGATGGCCTGAATTACAGCGAATGAAGAGTTGTTAATCTTGCACTCATATGGGTTCTTGATGTTCTTCTTGTTATTTTCATCAATGAGCCACCATTCACGAGCCATAAGGTTGTAGTAGCCATCCTTCTTGAGGACATTGGCTGTACGGCCTGTAGCATCGACCAGAGTGATGCCGTTGGCATCTGACTTCACATTGATGGTGTAAGGGCTACCTGGAGTGTATTTGCCATTTGGTTCGCCGGTTTCAAGGTCAACTGCAATGTGGAGCTTGGTCTTGCCTGACTCGTAGTTTCCGTCTTCGAAACCTTCGTCAATGAAGATGGAGTTATCCTGAATGTGATACTTTGCAAAGTCGAGCCATACACTCTTGATTGAGTCCTGACGAACTGTCACATTTTCTGCGGCATCAGCTGTTTCTGCTGCTTCAAGCATCTCGAATGTTGGAAGACCATCTGCGAATGCCTGTGCCATAGCATCGTTTGTTGGTGCATAGACTGTGTAGTGATAGTTGTTGAGGAGGTAAGTGACACTGCTCTTCTTGTTGTCGAGTTCCTTGTAGTAAAGGAGGTTTCCGAACTGCTGGTCAGCTGCATACCAGCTGTCCTTAGGGTCGTTTGTTGAAACGGCGCCACAGCTCTGGAGGAGTCGGAGGAAGTCGGAGAAGTCAGGGTTCTCGTTCAGGAGGCGTGAAACGGAATTTGTTGTACCGTTTGCCATGCCGTCAGCTACATAAGCGACACCGTTGTTCATTCGGAAAATCTGATGAGGAACAATCTTGCTGCCATGTTCAACATTCCATGTAGCCTGGATTTCTGTGCCAGAAGGATTGTCAGGGTTGTCAATGTCTGAACCTTCGAACTTGATGTAGTTGTTACCCTTTGTCTTGTAGTACTTCTTGCCAGGGATGGCTTCACCCACAACGATTGTGTTGTCGAGGATGTCGTACATACGGTTGAGGATGTATGTATTGTTCACACCGCCGGTGATAGTCTTGATCAACTTGTCAGGAGTTGCAGTACCGTCAGGGTTGACTGTACATTCATAGACATCGGCAACGAGGCCCTTGGTGGCATCGTCAATGTGAATCTGCCAGAGGTTGCGCTTTTCCTGTCCATAAGACACTGGGTCAACATATGACAGCAGGGCCTTGTTGGTAGGGATGACGAAACGATAGCGGGCAACCATGGAGTTGAGGTACTTGTCATAGTCCATTGCCAGAATCACATCGTGCATGATCTTCATCTGGGTTGTGTCGATAACTACTGGGAAGAGCACTGACTGGAATGACTTTGGTGCATACACACTGTCGGTGAAATAAACAGCACCGTTACAGCCGAGCTTCACATCATCAATGTGGTCGATGATGTTGCTGACCTTTGTCTGAATCTTCTCGTTTGCATCGTCGAGCACATCACCGAAGTTGGTTGGCAGTGTTCCGACAAATGTAGGGAACATGTTGACATTGACGAGCTGTACCATGACTGATGTAGGAACGGCATTGAGCTGTGAAATCATGTCTGAGCCAGTGGCATACTTTGAGTAGTAGTCCTTGATAACCTTACCACCACCTTCGTTCCACCATGTTTCCATTGCGGCATCGGTTGGCACGAACATCACTGCCATGTCCTCCATCATTGCTGTACGAGGATTTGCAGCTTCTGAAACAAATGCGTTCCATCCTGGATCGAACTTCAACAGGTTCTTGGTTGCATCAAAGATGTTACCATCCTTGTCAGTGGTGTAAGCCACATCGGTGCGTGAACCAGCTGACACTGTTGAACCAAACGAACGCTGTGAGAAGTAACGCTTGACGAACACATTCTCGGCACGGCTGTTGCCAGTGAAGGCGCGAGTCACCTCAGCAGAGTCCTGTGGAGCAGCAAAGCGGTCGAGGATTGAGTTGAAATAAGTTGAGCGAGAATCTGAACCGATGATCTGAGCCATGTTGTCGAGAGGCAGAATGACCTTGTCAACCTCGTGGATGAAACCGTTGAGGCAGAAAATGTTTGACTTGCCTTCTGCCACCTTGACACGGGCATTGTTGACATAGACATCCTCAGTCTTGAATGTTCCGGCAGGATTGCGATACAGGAAGTCAACATCGGTTGTGTTGAGACGGTTGCCTGCAAGGAACTTGCCGTTGAAGTGAACCATTGGGTGTGCAGTAGCATCTTCAAACAGCACGATTGTGTCGAGCGAAGTGATTGCATCAAAATACTTGTTCTTTGGCAGAGCAGTGGCAAACTGGCTTGCAGGGATTACAGCCACTGAGTCAAGAACTGACTGAGAAGATACACGGCGGAACACCTCTCCAGGGACAGGGCCACCTGTGGTTGAACCAGGCTGTGCTGATGAAAGCAGCGTTGTTGGGTAAGGGTTGTCAATCATCGCTGAGTAAAGGAGCAGTTTCTTCTGCGCCATTGTCAGGTCTGAATAACTACGGACGCCCCAAGGGTTCGACTTGTAGAACTCGTCGAACGCTGCGTCGTCAGCAACGAACAAGGTTTTACTACCGGTCTTGGAAAGAACATCTTTTTCTCCAAGATCTTGAATCAGTTGCACGAAGTTAGTGAAATTACCCGCATCCTCCACATAACCATAAAGACTGTTCAAGCCACTTGGCTGATCATTCTCACGGTCGAGTGCGTCGTCTGAGCATGAGTAAAATCCTAATGATGCAACAAGCATAGCGCTTCCTACCAGGAAGGGCTTGCCAAAGTTTTTCCTTTGTAAGTTACACAACATAGGTTTTGATTGATTAATTAATTATTATTTTGGTTTACTTTATTTGTTCAAGATTTGCGGGTTACTACATAGTAGTACCCAAATCGGGTGCAAGTTACGCATTTTATTCTATGTAAACAAATTTTCACTTTATTTTGCACTTCATTTGGGTATTTTTTTTCGTTTTTAACGCCTTTTTATCTCAAAACCCCGCATTTGACTATGTCACTTTGCAACTGCCACCGTCGCGCGGCACCCGATTTTGCACCTGAAACACGCCCAAAATCCTCTCTAAAATTCGCCCGAAACAGCCCCGTTTTACAAAAGTAAACAAGTGGAAAAACGAGCCGAAAACGCAGTTCGCACCACCTGAAATCCTTGCCAAATTTCTGTACAAAAACCGTTATTTCAGCAGCAGATTTATTTCACAAATCGTACATTTGTCCTACGAAAAACAAACAATAGTCCAACAGTTTTTACCTTCATAAGAGCATATATTTATCAAGTGGAGCACAGGAAAAACAGGGTAAGAAATGCGGAAACTGGTTCATTCTGCATTGGGAGTGACGGGAAATATGCTTTGTCGGCATAAACGCCGAGTTGTCGCAAGCCTCATGTCATTCGGTCATTCGGTCATTTCACAAGCGTCTGGAAGACGGTACAGCACATG
>JAGHSZ010000094.1 GCA_018065565.1 Candidatus Colivivens caballi | reverse complement strand
AACTATCATCGGAATAAGAACACAAAGAATAGTGGTTAGGCAGCTTCCTTGGATGAAGTGTGCCCTTCCCATCTATATAAGAGTTCAATGTTCATGCTTTTGGGCATGGGCATCTTATAGATGGGAAAGGTTCCGTTCCGAGGCAGCCTTGACGAACGCATAAGAAGGTTCATGCCTTTTTTGTGCGCTCACGCAAGTGGTAGATCGATGCAATAAAAGACTGCATCAACCACTATGCCAAAGAACACATCACTCGGACAAGCCAAGAAAGCAAAGAAGGACGAATTTTACACCCAACTGACTGACATAGAGAAAGAGTTGCGCCACTATAAGGAACATTTCCGTGGCAAGACCGTTCTATGCAACTGCGACGATCCTCGTATCAGCAACTTCTTCCGATACTTCGCCCTCAATTTTGAATATTTAGGCCTTAAACGCCTTATTACCACATGCTACAAGAGTCAGGATATCGACCTATTTGCAGATGAGGAATGCGACAGGGCTGTTTACCTCATTTATGATGGCGACAAGAACATGAACGGAGTTGTTGACCTTGACGAGATTGCAGTCAAACCACTAAAAGGCGACGGCGACTTCCGTTCTGCTGAATGCATAGAACTACTGAAACAGGCAGACATTGTCGTTACCAATCCCCCTTTCTCCCTCTTTCGTGAATATGTGGCACAATTAGTAAAGTATGACAAGAAGTTCTTGATAATTGGCAATGTAAATGCTATCACATATAAAGAAATATTCCCCCTTATCAAAGATAACAAAATATGGTTTGGTGCATCAATTCACAGTGGAGACAGAGAGTTTGGTGTGCCACAGGATTATCCATTAGAAGCCTCTGGTTGCAGACAAGACACATCGGGATGCAAATACATCAGAGTAAAAGGAGTTAGATGGTTTACTAATCTTGATTATTCAGAACACCACGAACCTTTGATTCTGTACCGACGATACAACAAGGACGATTATCCTCGATACGACAATTATGATGCAATCGAAGTATCCAAAACATCTGAAATACCGTTGGATTATGATGATATTATGGGAGTCCCCATTACATTTATTGACAAGTATTGCCCCGAACAATTCGAAATAATCGATATAGGAAAGAGAGGACCTGGGAAAATAGAGACTAGGTCGAAAGTATATACAGCAGAAGATTATCCTAATTATAATGATTTAAATGCAACTCCTGTAATCATAGAGAATGGTGTTCCAAGAAATACTTATCCACGAATATTAATCCGCAGAAAACAATAACAATATGAACATAGAACTCACAAAAATAAGGATAGCCGACCTTTTTAACGGTTACAAGGATTCACAGGAAGAAGGTGTGGTAGCATACGGCGGTCAGTTAGATGTTCGCCCTAAGTATCAGCGCGAATTCGTTTATAAGGACAAGCAACGAGATGCAGTAATCGACACTGTAATGAAAGGATTCCCTTTGAATGTGATGTATTGGGCGAAGAAAGACGACGGAACATTCGAGGTACTTGATGGTCAGCAACGCACCATCAGCATCTGCCAATACCTCAACCATGATTTCTCTGTAAAAGACGGCGACACGATAAAGTACATCGACAACTGGGAGGAAGACAAGTTGCAGGAGATACTCAATTATGAGTTAATGGTTTACATCTGCGAAGGAGGTGACACTGAAAAGTTGGACTGGTTTCGTACCATCAACATCGCAGGCGAAAAACTCTCCGACCAAGAACTGCGTAACGCTGTCTATTCAGGAACATGGCTCACGCAAGCGAAACGCTATTTCTCGCGTATAGGCTGCCCAGCCATGAAGGTCGGAGACAAGTTTGTGAATGCAGATGTCATCCGGCAAGGATTGCTCGAAAAGGCTCTGGCCTGGATTGCACTTGCCAAGGACACCACCATCGAAGGCTATATGGCTAAACACCAGCACGATGAAGAGTGTTCTGAACTATGGCAACATTATCAGTCGGTCATAGAATGGGTGCAGATGACATTCGTAAAATATCGTAAAGAGATGAAAAGCGTAGATTGGGGTGAACTCTATGTACGCTACAAGGACGAATATTACAATACAACGGCTCTCGAAGAAGAAGTAGCAACGCTAATGGCAGATGTCGATGTGACCAAGAAGGCTGGCATCTACAAATATGTACTAACCCGTGAAGAGCGTTGGCTCAGCATCCGTGCGTTCTCGCCATCAGACAAGCGTACAGCATACGAGCGCCAGCAAGGCATTTGCCCTATCTGTCACAGGACATTCAAAATCGACGACATGGAGGCCGACCACATCCAGCCATGGAGCAAAGGCGGACACACCACACCCGACAATTGCCAATGTCTTTGCCGCCAATGCAACAGGGACAAAAGCAACAAGAACTAAGCCGCAAAATACAGTAGTTCCATTACACATCAATGTAGCCTTCAAGACCACAAACCAACAAGCAATACCTCAAACGAGCCTCAATAACCATACATTTCGACTGAAACACAAGAAAAAACAGCAGAAATTACAAAATAATCACGCATAAGTCATTGTGCATTATGAAATAATTCGTAACTTTGCGCGCTGTAACAAAAAGCGAAGCATATAAAAATCAAAAAACAAAGCAAACAACAGTAGCCATCACATTAATGAAAGGTGACAACAAGAAACAGCAGTACCGTATCAACGAACAGATTCGAGTACGCGAAGTCCGCATCGTAGGTGACGGAGTTGAGTCAAAGGTAGTACCAACACGCGAAGCAATGAAGATTGCAGAACAGATGGAAGTTGACCTTGTGGAAATTTCACCTAATGCACAACCACCAGTTTGCCGTCTCATCGATTACAGCAAGTTCCTCTATCAGCAGAAGAAGAAAGCAAAAGAGATGAAGGCAAAACAAGTGAAGATTGAAGTAAAAGAAATCCGATTCGGTCCGCAGACAGCCGAAGCCGACTATGCCTTCAAGCTCAAGCACGCACAGGGTTTCCTCAAAGATGGCAACAAAGTCAAGGCTTATGTTTTCTTCAAGGGACGATCCATCGTCTTCAAAGAACAGGGTGAAGTACTTCTGCTCCGCTTTGCAAACGACCTCGAGGACATTGCAAAGGTAGAGTCAATGCCAAACATGGAAGGCAAGAAGATGATCATCATGCTTGCACCAAAGAAGCCGGGACAGGTAAAGAAGGAGAAGAAAGAGGAACCAAAGCCAGCTGTTCAGGCTGAGGACACTAAAAGCGAAGAACAAGGTGCGTAACGTCGTGGTATATACGTTGCCGCCGAACATTAATAACAAATAACAAACAAAAAAATGCCAAAAGTAAAAACCAACTCAGCTGCCAAGAAGCGTTTCAAGCTCACAGGCACAGGCAAGATTAAGCGTCAGCACGCTTATCACAGCCACATTCTGACAAAGAAGACAAAGAAGCAGAAGAGAAACCTCGACCACTCAGCAATCGTTGTTTCTGCAAATGTAAAGCAGGTCCGCGACCTTCTCTGCCTCCGTTAATCAACCAGCAAGTCAGAATACACACAACAATCAACAAATGTTTAACTGAGTGTTTAGCCCCAAAAGAGTGAATCAACAGCACTTCACCGCTAACATTCGAAAAAGAAAAAAATTATGCCAAGATCAGTTAACCACGTAGCATCACGCGCTCGTAGAAAGAAGATTTTAAAGCAAGTTAAAGGCCAGTACGGAGCACGCAAGAATGTATGGACCGTTGCTAAAAACGCCTACGAAAAGGGCTTAACCTATGCATTCGTCAGCCGTCGTCGCAAGAAGCGTGAATTCCGCGCTCTCTGGATTCAGCGTATCAACGCTGCTGCACGCCTCGAAGGTATGAGCTATTCACAGCTCATGGGCGCTCTCCACAAAGCAGGTATCGAAATCAACCGCAAGACACTTGCTAACCTTGCTCTCAACAACCCAGCAGCATTCAAGGCTGTAGTTGAAAAGGTGAAATAAGTCACAACCGACTCACGGTTTGTGCTATTTATTACAGACAAGAATCTATAATAAATAATAAAGGTGTGTTCCATTCGTGGAATACACCTTATTTATTTGCATATTAGAAAACATTTTTCTATCTTTGCAAACGCTACACTGCAACAGCGTCGCAGTAGTAACCTTACGAGCACAGACCCTAAGTCACAAGCTCACGAAGTTAAACAAGTAACATAATCAAAAACATAACAGCAAGATGAAAGCATTTGTATTTCCAGGACAAGGTGCACAGTTCACCGGCATGGGCAAAGACCTATATGAGAACAACCCTTTGGCCAAAGAACTTTTTGACAAGGCAAACGACATACTTGGTTTCAACATCACCAACATAATGTTTGAAGGAACAGACGAGGAACTCCGACAGACAAAAGTGACTCAGCCAGCCGTATTCCTCCATTCTGTCATCTCTGCCCTCTGCATGGGCGAGGATTTCAAGCCCGAAATCGTCGGAGGACATTCACTGGGTGAGTTCTCAGCACTGGTGGCATCAGGATGTCTCAGTTTTGAAGACGGACTGAAACTCGTCTATAAACGCGCAATGGCCATGCAGAAAGCATGTGATGCAGAACCATCGACAATGGCAGCCATCATCGGTCTCGACGATGCGACCATCACCAACATCTGCGCAGAGGTATCGACCGAAGGCAACATCGTCATTCCTGCCAACTTCAACTGCCCAGGTCAGGTGGTTATTTCAGGAAACATAGATGCAGTCAACACAGCATGTGCAAAACTCAAAGAAGCAGGTGCAAGGCGTGCCCTGCCGCTGAAAGTCGGTGGTGCGTTCCACTCACCATTGATGATGCCTGCCCAAGAGGAACTGGCAGCAGCCATCGAAGCAACTACATTCATGGAGCCTAAATGCCCTGTTTATCAAAATGTCGATGCAAAGGGACACACTAACCCTGATGAAATCAAGGCGAACCTGCTCAAGCAGCTTACTTCATCAGTTCGTTGGACCGAAGAAGTGCAGAACATGATTGCCGACGGAGCTACCGACTTCACGGAATGTGGACCAGGCAAGGTGCTGCAAGGCACGATTGGCAAAATCAACAAAGAGGTCACTGCTCACGGCATTGAATAAGCAAATAATCAACAGCCTTCCTTTCCACAGTCATTCGTGGGAAGGAAGGTTGCTGCTATTATGACACCGACCTTAGGCAAAACAGATAAAAAGGTTCTACAAGGATGGGTGTGGATAAAAGCAAAGTCCATAGGTGCAATGAGAATGACGATGCCCTCATAAAAAATCGTGGTATTAAATCATGAAACAGTCATTTCAAGTCGCAAAATCGTCATTTCATGCCATGATACCACCATTTCATGCTGCGAGACAACTATAATGTATTCGTGACAGCATCATGACAAATATACGATTGTACGATAACGCATACAGATGCAACCGGAAACTTACCCACACAGAATCTTGTAAGAAACAGACAGAACAACATACCTTAACCGAAAAAAACATACCGACTATGAACGAACGCCCTATAATCTACCAAGTATTCACCCGACTGTTCGGAGCAGAAGGCAAGCACAACACACCCAACAGCAGCATTGACCGCAACGGATGTGGCAAACTCAACGACTTTACAGCCGAAGCACTTGCTGACATCAAGAGACTGGGATGCAACTACATCTGGTTCACCGGAATCATTGAACATGCCCAGCAGACCGACTACACAGCATATGGCATAGCAAAGGATCATCCCACAGTGGTAAAAGGCCGTGCAGGCAGTCCTTATGCCATCAAGGACTATTACGACATTGACCCCGACCTTGCCGAAAATGTAACAGAACGACTGAAAGAATTTGACGCGCTGGTCAAACGCACCCATGAAGCCGGACTGAAAATGATAATCGACTTTGTGCCCAACCATGTGGCACGCCAGTATCATTCAGACGCCAAGCCATTAGGCGTCAACGACCTGGGCGAAGACGACAACACTACGGCAAGATTCGACTACAACAACAACTTCTACTACATGGTCGGTCAGGAGTTCTCCACACAGAACATTACCGACTCAGATGAAGCAGACGCTTACACCGAGAAACCGGCACGAGCCACAGGCAACGACTGTTTCAGCGCAGCCCCAGGCAAGAACGACTGGTACGAAACCGTCAAGCTCAATTATGGTATCGACTACGAACACTGGCACACTAAATACCTCGACCCAGTCAATGTGCCCGACACATGGAACAAGATGCTCGACATCCTGCGTTATTGGGCTTCACGCCATGTAGATGGATTCAGATGCGACATGGCAGAGATGGTGCCATGTGAGTTCTGGGGATGGGTCATTCCGAAACTCAAATCTGAGCACAAGGGGCTGACATTCATTGCCGAAGTATATAATCCACAAGAATACCGCAACTACATCTACAACGGCAAATTTGATTACCTCTACGACAAGGTAGGTCTGTACGACACACTCCGCAATGTCACAGCAGGGACAAGTGCAAGCGACATCACCCAGTGCTGGCAATCGGTCGATGACATCAACGGCCACATGCTCAACTTCCTCGAAAACCATGACGAGCAGCGCATTGCCTCCGACTTTTTTGCTGGTTCACCCCTGAAAGGACGCCCTGCCCTACTCGTTTCAGCACTGATGCGCAGCAATCCATTCATGCTCTATTTCGGGCAGGAGCTCGGAGAGGCAGGAATGGAAGAGGAGGGATTCAGCGGACGCGACGGACGCACCACAATCTTTGACTACTGGACCATTGACAAGATTCACAGATACCGTCACGGAAAACTCACAGCAGATGAAACGGCACTGCGCGACTATTACAAGAAAGTGCTGACACTCTGTAACAGCGAGGTTGCCCTGCGCCAAGGACTGTTCTTCGACCTGATGTATGCCAATTACAGCAACCCGCTGATGAACACCAATCGTCAGTTCGGTTTCCTGCGTTATTCCGACAAACAGTTGATTATAGTTGTCAGCAATTTCGATGACATTCAGGCCAATATAGCCCTCAACATCCCGTCACACGCTTTCGACTACCTCAACCTGGTCCCAGGCAATTACACCGCTACCGACCTGCTGACCGACGAGCAGATGTACCTGCAACTCTATCCCGATTCACCCGTCAATCTGGCAATATCGCCACTTAATGGCAAAGTCATCAAAATCACTATCCGATGAAAAACAAAGCATCAAATCCAACCGAAGACTATGTCAGATGCGACCTGCGCTACCTGCAACTTCTGGCACAGTCATTCCCCACAATAGCAGCAGCAAGCACTGAAATCATCAACCTTGAGGCAATTCTTCACCTGCCAAAACCTACGGAACACTTCATCTCCGACCCTCATGGCGAAAGTGATGCATTCAACCATGTCCTGAAAAATGCATCGGGCTACATCAAGCGCAAAGTGGAAGCACTGTTCAAGGACGAACTGTCAAAGCGCGAGATGCAGGAACTCTGCACCCTCATCTATTACCCCGAGCAGAAACTGGAAATGCTGCACAACCAGCGCAACAAACGGCTTGACCTCGACACATTCTATGTAACCACACTCAACCGCCTTATCAAAGTATGTCGGGAGGTATCATCGAAATACACCCGTTCGAAAGTCCGCAAGGCGCTGCCAAAAGAATTTGAATATGTAATCGAGGAACTTCTGCACGAATCAGCAGGCAGCATGGGCGACAAGAAGTATCTTTATTACAACCAAATCATCAACACCATCATCGAGACTCGCCGCGCCGACAATTTCATCATCGAACTGAGCAAACTCATACAGAGGCTTACAGTTGACCATCTACACATTCTCGGCGACATCTACGACCGTGGACCAGGCGCCCACCTCATCATGGACACACTGATGAACTACCATCAGTTCGACATTGTCTGGGGCAACCACGACATCGACTGGATGGGAGCAGCAGCCGGCAACCGTGCATGCATCTGCAATGTACTGCGTATGTCGCTTCGCTATGGCAACCACGCCACACTCGAAGATGGCTATGGCATCAACCTGCTGCCACTTGCCACATTCGCGATGGACACTTATAAGGACGACCCTTGCAAACAATTCCAGATGGAACATTTGAGAGCCGAGCAGAAAGAAGACGATAAGTCGGAACGACTGGTCAGCATGATGCACAAGGCAATTGCCATCATACAGTTCAAGGAAGAAGCACGCATCATCCAACGGCATCCAGATTTTCAGATGGACGACCGCAACATGCTTCACCTGATTGACACCGAACACGGGACCATCGACCTCTACGGCCACACATACAAGCTCAACGACAGTCACTTCCCTACCCTTATGCCAGAAGACCCTTATGCTCTCACGGCAGAAGAAGAACTTGTGATGCAACGCATTGAGCACTCGTTCACCACCAGCGACCGCCTGCGTCAGCACATCAACCTCCTGCTCACACATGGCAGCATGTACAACATCACAAACTCCAACCTGATGTTCCACGCCTCAGTTCCACTCAACAAGGACGGTTCGCTCAAACCTGTCAGCATCCGAGGCAAGGAATATCGTGGAATCGAACTCATGCAGCAAGTCAACCGAGTTGTCCGTGCCGCCTTCTCAGCCGATGTCAACAAAGCCGAGCACCAGTATGCCGTTGACTATCTCTGGTATCTGTGGTGTGGCAAGGACAGTCCACTATTCGACAAAGACCGCATGACCACATTCGAACGATATTTCATCGACGACACATCTGCCCACACAGAGAAAAAAGGCTACTATTACAGATATGGCGACAACGAGGCAGTCATGGACATGATTCTCGACAACTTCGGAGTGGGAGGCCATCACCGGCACATTGTCAACGGCCATGTGCCCGTACGCACCATCAAGGGCGAGACACCAATCAAGGCGAACGGCAAGCATCTGGTCATCGACGGAGGTTTCAGCCTGGCATATCAGCCAAAGACTGGCATTGCAGGCTACACGCTTACCTTCCACAGCCGTGGGCTTGAACTTGTGCAGCATCAGCCATTCACCACCGCAGCCGAAGCCATCCGCAAAGGCATCGACATCCGCAGCACACGGCAGATTGTCGAACTGAGTCAGAACCGCGTTTATGTAAAAGACACAGATAAGGGGCGCGAACTCCAAGCGCGTGTCGAGGATCTGAAACACCTGCTCAAAGCCTACCGTATGGGAATCATCAAACAAAACGCGAAATGACCGTCAGGCATCTATTAGCTTACATATTCATCATCAGTGCCGGCAGCAGCTCTACCCAGAGATGTGCCAATGCTGCCATTGCCGCAGAAACTATTGACGACGGACTGCCACTTCCATCCGTCAATGCACAATGCGCCCCATTGGCGGAAACCGAAACCGGGCATCCTATCGACTCATCAGCGGTATCGCCATCTGCCAGCAGAATTGCAACAAAAGCAATGAATATAGGCAACAAAGCCATTGACCTCATCACCAACCGCCCCATCAAATACGACACACTCTACATCCAGCGCCCTCAAAACGACTGGACATTCCGCCTGCGCTTCTCAAATAATGGTGCAGCAGTAGGCATAAAGACCAATGTTCAAGGTGGAGTGTTGACTGCCGACCTTCAACCCCACAAAAACTATTCGATTGGAGCAGGAATCAGCTACAAGGGAATAGGCATCAGTGCAGGAATCAATCCGAAAATCTTCCACAAGACAGACGGAAACCACGATTTCAACTTCCGTATCAGTTCCTACTCCAACCGATACGGCTTTGAATTTCAATATCAATCCACCAACACCTTCACAGGCACTTCGTCCTACAACGAAGATGAATACCAGATGGGAGAAGGCGAGACAGACCTCGATATGCTCATCGCCAATGCCTACTATGTCCTCAATCATCGTCATTTCTCAATGCCGGCAGCACTCACACAGTCATACATCCAGCGTCGCAGTGCCGGCAGTTTGCTCCTTGGAGCATCAATGGTTTTAGGCAAGTTCCACACCAACTACCCCGATGACGACGACCAGTTCTTTCATTTCAAGACAAAGATTGGGCTCTATGGATTAGGTGTCGGCTATGGCTATAACTTTGTCATCAAGCGCAATTTCCTCGTTCACCTGTCACTCGTTCCCAACCTGACAGTAATCAATTCCACCGACATGACCATCGATGGCTATCGCCACGACATTGACAAGAGTTTTCCCGACTTCATCCTTGTGGGTCGATATGCCTTCGTCTATAACAAGAACCGCTACATATTCAGTCTGTCAGGTTTCTTCAATCATGCATACTACGACAAGCATGCCGAAAATTACTATTATTACTATTACGAGAAATGGACGGCACGCCTAAGCGTGGGATATAGATTGTAGTGAAGAGTGAAGAGTGAAGAGTGAAGAGTGAAAAGTGATAAGTGAAGAGTGATAAGTGAAGAGTGAAAAATGGAATCAATCAACACAGAGAAGGTTCGGTCTTATCTTATTTATGAACCTTCTCACAGAGTGTGCCCTCGGCACATGAAGAGGACACGGAGTGTAGTTGCCCGCATGGCTCTGTGAACTTTGTAATGCCACCAGCATTCTCTGTGAACGGGATTAAACAAACCAGGAGGAAAATGATAATCCCGTTACTCTGTGCTTATTTAGAGAGGTTAAAGTGAAAAGTGAAAAGTGAAGAGTGAAAAGTGATAAGTGAAGAGTGGAGAGATTAAAGTGGAGAGCAACATGACCGGGTGCCACTGTAAGCAATAAATTGCGCATTCTTTCGTTATATTTATTGAAAACGAACTAAGCAGAGATGAAATTCTTTGAAAAAATACGCAACATCAAACTCATACTGATAGCAGTCGCCATCGTGATTGCAATCATGTCACTCGTCACATCCAACTTTCTCATCTCCGACCTGCAAAAAGAAGAAACCAACAAGATGGAAGTGTGGGCAGAAGCCATGCGCTCATACAACCAAGCCGACGAAACAACCGACCTCAGTCTGGTGTTGAAAGTCATCAACGGCAACAACACCATACCAGTCGTTGTGCTCGACTCCTACGGCAATGTACAGGCATCGCGCAATCTGGGACGCACATTCGAAGCCAGCGAAGACTCCATATCAATAATAAAGGACATCGCCGTCAAGATGAAACGCTCCAACAAGCCAATCATCATTAACCTTGAAGAATTTGACGAAGACTACTTCATCGAAATCTGTTACGACGAATCACTGATGCTCAAACGACTCACCGTCTATCCATACATACAGTTGGCAATTGTCATCATCTTTGTAGTCATCGCCCTGTTTGCCTTGTTCTCAACAATGAAAGCCGAACAGAACAAAGTTTGGGTAGGACTGTCGAAAGAAACGGCACACCAGCTGGGCACACCGATTTCTTCGCTAATGGCATGGACCGAGGTGCTGCGCGAAACACATCCCGACGACGAACTCCTGCCAGAAATGGAAAAAGATGTGAAACGCCTCCAGCTCATAGCCGAACGCTTCTCTAAAATTGGTTCCATCCCACAGCCACAGGATGCAAGCCTCAATGCAGTCATCAACCGAGTGGCAGAATACATGGATCGCCGCACCTCGTCGAAAGTGACCATCACCACCCACTTTGCCAGTGGCGACATCCACATCAACATGGTGGAATCACTCTTCGAATGGGTTATCGAGAACCTGTGCAAAAATGCAGTTGATGCAATGAACGGGACTGGACACATCGACATTCGGCTCGAACAAGAAGCCCACACCATAGCCATCGAAGTGAGCGACACTGGCAAAGGTATGCCAAAGTCACACTTCAAGTCAGTGTTCAAGCCAGGATTCACAACCAAGCAACGCGGATGGGGCCTCGGACTCTCACTCGCGAAACGCATAGTCGAAGAATACCACAAAGGCAGCATATTCGTAAAATGGTCAGAAGTCGGACACGGCACCACCTTCCGCATCGAGCTGCCCACCACCCCGACACAGGCGAAATGACAAGCAGCCGGCACCAAGAGTTCGCCCTGCCAGAAGCATCGCCAGCAACTGCAAAACAAAGCAAAAGTGCGAATAAATCTTAAAAAGAAGCCAATTATTTGGTCATTTCATAAAAAATGCCTAACTTTGTGGTCGAATGGTGAGAAAACACACTCACTTACACTAAGAGAGACTAAGAGCGTAAACTACACAACAACATAACACAATACAAATGGAGAAAACCCTTGTGATACTGAAACCAAGTGCTGTACAAAGACAGTTAGTTGGTGAAGTAACAGCCCGATTTGAACGCAAAGGATTAAGACTGTGCGGAATGAAGATGATGCAGTTGACTGACGAACTGCTCAATCGTCACTATTCACATCTTGCATCAAAACCTTTCTTCCAACGAATCAAAGACTCAATGATGGCTGCTCCAGTTGTTTGCTGTTGCTATGAAGGCGTCGATGCCGTAGAAACAGTCAGAGCCATGACAGGTAGCACAAACGGCCGCAAAGCCGCACCTGGCACCATTCGTGGTGATTTCGGTATGAGTTTCCAGGAAAACATCATCCACACCAGCGACTCACCCGAAAATGCAGTAGTCGAAATCTACCGATTCTTCAAACCCGAAGAAATCTTCGACTACAAACTTGCAAATATGCAGTTCCTCTACGCCAACGACGAGTACTAACCCAGATAAGAGAGAGGGAGAGATGAAAGTGAAGAGTTTTTTAGTGGAGAGCTGAGAGGTCTCAAACCTCTAACCTCAAAAACCTCTAACCTCTAAACTTTAAGCTCTAAGTTCTAAGCTCCAAACTCCAATCTGCTAATCTACTAAACAAAATCCGCATGCTAAGATTAATCAAGAACATAATGACCATTGCGACATTCGCTGCCGTGACAGTAAGTGCATCCGCACAGGATCTGCTTGCCAACCGTGCACCGTCCGATCGCAAGCTGTCAGACCTTAAAGCCATCAAATTCACAAACACACCAGCATTCATCGACCTCAACAGCCCTGCTTCAAACATTTACAGCACATGGGATGACAAGGCTGCATCAATCGCACCAGGAACACTCCCTGCTAACTTCAAGGTTGACCTCCGAGGATTTGCGATGCCAACTCCGAGCCGGAAAATCACATCAAAATATGGTCCACGATGGGGACGCAGCCATCAAGGTCTCGATGTCAAAGTCTATACTGGCGACACCATCTATGCTGCATTCGACGGCAAAGTGCGCATGACAAAATACAATGCGAACGGATATGGTTACTACATCGTCATTCGCCATCCAAACGGACTTGAAACTCTCTACGGTCACCTCAGCCGTCAACTCGTAAAGCAAAATCAGATTGTACGCGCAGGACAACCAATCGGACTCGGTGGCAGCACAGGTCGTTCCACAGGTAGTCACCTGCACTTCGAGACACGCATACTCGGTCAAGCCATCAACCCAGCACTGCTGTTCGACTTCGAGCGTCAGGATGTCACTGGCGATTTCTACGCAGTGCGTTCAGGACAAATTCAGAACACTCACAAGTCGGCACCAGCAAGTGTGCTCGCAATCAACAACTCAGTTGAAGTCGAATCAAACGAAGTTGCAGTAGCACAGACCGCTGCTCACTATCAGGACAATGCTGCACCACAGCACCAGATTCAGCAGGTTGCAAATGCAGCACAACAGCACAATGCAGCCCCTGCACAACCAACCATCAAGCAGAGCGAAAAAGCAAAAGAGACCACTTACACCGTGCAGCCAGGCGACAACCTTTTCCGCATCGCCACAAACCACGGACTCACTCTCAACCAGTTGCTCAAAATCAACGGTCTGCAACCAAACAGCCTCATCACAAAAGGCATGGTGCTGAAACTGCAATAATCATAATGCACAAAAGAGACATAACCCCAACATTATCCAATAGAATACAGAGACATAGGCGAACAACCTATGTCTCTTTTTTTACCCACATATTACCCCCGTAGATTTGTCGCATCACAAGCAAAGTAGAAACGGCAAAATGTACCTGAACAAATGAAAAACGCCACCCATATGCAGTTTTTGCACAGACAATGACTGTAATTGCAAAAAAATGATTAGTTTTGCAATTGGATATCTCTAACTTTTAATTTTTAACTTATAACTTTTAACCCAAATCGTTCATTAGCGTTATGATGACCGAATGACTGAATGTCATGAGGTTTGCGACAACTCGGCGTTTATGCCGACAAAGGAGTTTTGAA
>JAGHSZ010000063.1 GCA_018065565.1 Candidatus Colivivens caballi | reverse complement strand
TTTGTCGGCATAAACACCGAGTCGTCGCAAACCTCATGACATTCAGTCATTCGGTCGTCGCAAACGAAGATACTCAATCTTCGTCGTCTTTCGTGCAAGTTTAGCTTGCGAAACTTGTATGAGTTTACTTCTTCTTTACCAAAAATATGCTCAGTTCATAAAGCAGATACATCGGAACTGAAACAAGTAACAGAGTGAAAGCATCAGAGGTAGGAGTGATGATTGCAGCAGCAACCAGTATGCCGACAATCACATGACGGCGACAGCGGCGCATCATGCTGCGGTCAATCAGCCCTACCCGACCTAAAATCCAGCTCAGCACCGGCATCTGAAACACCAGTCCGAGCATCAATGTGATGGCAAGCAGAGTTGACATATACGACTCTAATGTGATGGTGTTCACCACATCCGGGTCAACTTGATAAGTACCAAGAAAACGAAATGTGAATGGGAAAATCACAAAATAGCTGAACAGCATGCCAAGCATGAACATTACATAACTGCCAACGACGATCCACACAGCACAGCGCCGCTCATTCTGGTAGAGAGCAGGCGAAATATAACGGAAACATTCATAAAGCACATAAGGCGACACTGCAATCACTCCGACGCAGGCAGCCGCCTTTATGTGTATAAGAAACTGTTGAGCCAGTTCTGTGTTTATCAGTTGGATGTGTTGCAGCGAACCAGGCATGAACCCGTCCATCCACCTGTATGTCACGAAATCGGGATGCTGCGGTGCAAGCAACACTGCAAACATCACATCCTTGAAACAGAACGCAACAATCAGCGCGACGAACGCCACTGCCAGTATGCGGATGATCACCGAGCGCAGTTCGTCAAGATGTTCCCAGAAGGTGAGTTCACTCTTCATCCTTCACCTTCTCAGACTTTTTCTCCGATTTTTCTTTTTCATCATCAGTGCTCACACCGTTCATTCCATCCTTGAACGAGCGCACACCCTTGCCCAGTCCCTTCATCAGTTCGGGAATTTTCTTGCCACCGAACAAGAGCAGAACGACCAGCGCAATGATTATGATTTCTTGCAGCCCTAAGCCGCCGAACAATGGTTGTATCAGCATTTTTCTACAATTCGTTTGTCTTTAATTTTTCTACAAATTCATCTATACGATCCATCTGCGACGGAATGTCAATCTTCTGCGGACAATGCTCCACACACTGACGACAACCCACACAGTGGTCAGCCTGACGCAGACGCGGCACACTTCGGTCATACCCAATGAGGAACGCACGGCGCAGCTTTGCATAGTTCTCATCCTCACTTGTAGTCGGCATCTGTCCCTCGTTGATGCACTTGTTGTAGTGAGCAAAGATGCCAGGGATGTCCAGTCCGTAAGGACAAGGCATGCAGTACTGGCAGCCTGTGCATGGTATGGTCGGATAGTTCATTATCTCTGTTGCCATCTTGTCGAGGAAGTCCAACTCGTCGTCGGTCAGCGGCTGCAACGGACAGAACGAGCGCAGGTTGTCCTCCAGATGTTCCATGTAAGTCATGCCGCTCAATGTGGTCAGCACATTCTCCCATGTTCCGCAGAAACGGAATGCCCACGAAGCAACTGTGCGTTCAGGTTCACGGCTCTTCATTTCGCCGACAATGTGGTCGTTCACTTTCGACAAGCGGCCACCAAGCAACGGTTCCATAATGACAACCGGAATGTTACGGCGTGTCAGTTCATTATACAGATACTCCGAAGGCACAAAAGCATTCTTCCAGTCGAGATAGTTCATCTGAATCTGAACGAAGTCCCAGTGATAAGCACCGTCATCGTGCAGTTTCATCAACTGGTCGAAACATTCCTGTGAGCCGTGGAACGAGAAACCGAGATTGCGGATTCTGTCCTCTTTCTTTTCAGCCACAAGGAAGTCGAGCACACCATTGTTGATGAATCGGCGGTTGAAGTCCTCCATGTTGCCACCGATGGCATGAAGCAGAAGGTAGTCCAGATAGTCCGTCTGCAACATTTTCAACGAGTTTCGGTACATCTGCACCGAACCTTCATAAGTCTGAGTGTCGGGCGAGAAGTTCGACAACTTAGTAGCAATCAGATAGTCCTTACGGTCGTAGCGACTCAGGGCAATGCCGGTGGCACGCTCCGATTCGCCCTGGCAATAGACAGGAGAAGTGTCAAAATAGTTCACACCATGCTCAATGGCAGTGTCAACCAGTCGGTTTATCTGTTCCTGGTCAAGTTCATCACCCTCCCCATTCTCTTTTGGTCTGGTAGGCCAGCGCATACAGCCATAGCCCAGTATCGACACCTTGTCGCCCGAATTGCGGTTGGTGCGATAAGTCATCTTATCAATTGGAATGTCAGGCAGTGCGCCCGTTGACTTGGTTTGAGAATCCGACTTCGAGTCGCAGCCCGTCAGTACCGTTGTGCCAACAACAGCTGTACCCACAGCCATCCGGCGGAGAAATTCTCGGCGTGTGATTTCACTCATAATGTTTCGATAGACTTTTCTGCTGCACCCAAGCCACAGGCATGGTGCAAGGATTTGATATTGTTGCGCAAAGATAAGGATTTTTTTTTGCATGTCTCTACATTTAGCAAAGAAAATTAAAGCGTCAGCAGAAATTTACCGACAACAGCGACTCAGTCGCCCCTGTACACCACTCCCTGTGCAAATGAGCAATCAGGCGTCCCCCAAAGACCTCCCCCCAACCCCATCCTTTCAGGACGGGGAGAAGAATGACTGCAAATAAGTCACATCAATCACCCTACATCTATCCATCCCCGCCCTGAAAGGGAGGGATGGGGAGGGTCCGAGGGTCCGCACATGTTTTCCTTCACGACCGCTCATAAATTGCTTCGCGAGCGCACATGTTTTCCTTCACGAGCGCACATAAACTATAAAAAGGTGTACACCTTTCTGAATTTTGGTGTACACCTTTCCGGCGTTTGCTGTACACCTTTTTTTCGGAAGGTGTACACCTTTTTTAATCTTCGTGCGCTCGTGCGACCATTTACGAGCGGTCGTGTGACAATTCATGTGCGCTCATGTGACCATTCACGAGTGCTCGATTGTTTAGAACATGAAACTCGGAATGAACAACAAGAAAAGCCAAGAGATAGGCAGAGAGAAGAAACAGAGAACCCTGAAAGCACAAAAGAGCGACTGCAACACTGCAATCACTCTTTTGCGTATCTCTTGTTTATTACAATTCTTACTTGTTAGCGTAAGCCTTTGCCTCGTCGTTGAGAAGAACTTTCTCTTCGAACATATAAGCACCAGTCTTAGGAGACTTACACATCTTAATAACCTTAGTATATGCACGACCATCCTTATCGTGGAGGGATGCAACCGCTTTCTTTGCCATAGTCTATATTGTTTTACTGTAGATTATCTAATAACATTAAACCTGATTCCTTATTACTTGATTTCCTTGTGGATAGTCATCTTTTTAAGGATTGGGTTGTACTTCTTGAGCTCCAAACGGTCTGGAGTGTTCTTGCGGTTCTTAGTAGTGATATAACGAGAAGTTCCAGGAAGTCCGCTTTCCTTCATTTCTGTGCATTCGAGAATGACCTGGATTCTGTTGCCTTTTGCTTTCTTTGCCATAATTCTATCTCCTTACTTTCTGTTTACTGTATTATGCAATAACCTGGATGTCCTTCCACTCGCAGTAGCCCTTCTTGACTGCCTGACGGAGTGCTGCATCGAGACCGATGCGGTTGATGATACGAAGGCCATTAGCACTAACCTTCAAAACGATCCAACAATCTTCTTCTACATAGTAGAATTTCTTAGTGAACAAGTTAACCTCGAAACGGCGCTTTGTTCTACGCAGTGAGTGAGATACATTGTTACCTATCACTGACTTCTTACCGGTAATTTGACAAACTTTTGACATATTCTTATTTCGTTTTGTTTACTCAACTTGTGATTACTTCTGTTAGTTTTCTTGTCGGGATTCCATAAACAGCGTGCAAAGTTAGTTAAAATCTATTAACTGGCAAAACATATTTGCGTTTTTTTCTCATTTTTAGTGGAATTAGGTGTTCCGGCATGTTCTTTTTACCTTTTGCGGCTTAACTCTGACGAATGCGACGACTCATTATCACATAGATGATGACTGGTGCTCCTACCAGCGGTGTGATGGCATTCAGAGGTATGATGCCCGACTCGCCCGGCAGTGTGGTCAGCACATTGCAAAGCAAGGCAACGGCGGCTCCGCACAATATGGTCAACGGCAGCAACTGCTGGTGATTGTCGCTGCGAAGCAACAGACGGGCAATGTGAGGAACTGCGAGGCCAATGAATGCGACCGGGCCGCAATAGGCTGTGGTCACTGCCGTGAGCAGACCTGTGGCAAGCAGCAGCAGGTTGCGTGTCCAGCGCACATTTATACCCAGGTTCTCGGCATATTGAGTGCCCAGCAACAAGGCATTGAGGGGTTTGATCAGCAAGACGGAGACGACGAGTCCCACCAGGCACAGTGTGGCAAACAACGGCAGTTGTTCCAGACCGACACCTGTAAAGTCGCCCATGCCCCACATGACAAAACTCTGTACACCTTCGGCGGTAGAAAAGAAATTGAGAAGAGAAATGGCTGATGATGTGATATAACCCACCATTATACCAACAATGAGCAACATCAGGTTGCTACGGATGAAAGTGGAAAAAAGAAGTATCAGTGCCATCACAGCAACTGAACCAATAAATGCTGCAAACACCACAAACAGCGATGAGCCAAGAGAGGCAACGGCTGTCTGCGATGCAAACATCGTAGTGCCTCCTGCAAGCATCACAAGTGCCACGCCAAGATTGGCTCCACTGTTGATGCCAAGGATGGACGGACCAGCAAGAGGATTGCTGAATGCGGTCTGAAGCATGAGTCCGCTGACGGCAAGCGAAGCGCCACACAGCAAGGCTGTCACAGCGGCGGGAAGACGGAAATGCAGGATGATGAACTGATGGCTTGCACTGGCAGCCTCGCCACCCATCAGCACCCTTAGGGTTTCAGATGCAGGCACACTGACGGAGCCAACGAACAGGTTGGCAACAAACATGGCAAGCATCATGACTGACACTGCCAAAAAAATCAATGTTGTATGGTTTCGCTGCTTCGCCATTGTTAAGTATATTCTAATTCTTTATCGACATTTGCGCCACAACCGCATCATTCAGTCATCGGCTTGTAGTATTCCAGAGTGAAGCCTGGCAGAGCTTCGGGATGAAGAATCTTGATGAAGTCGCGCAACAGACGGTCGGGATGAAACGGTGTTTCTTCAAAGAAGCGTGAATGGTGAAGATTGCACGCATAGACCGAACGGTTCTTGTATGCCTGCATCTGCTGATACATGGGGTTGTCCTTTGCCAGTTCAGCATATGTCTTGTCGGTCGCCGCTGTATATTTCATTATCCACACATCGGCACCATGGCATTTGTCGAACACAGTTTCAGGCGACAACTGGAGCGAACCACTCTCGTTGCGGTCAGCAAAAGCATAGGTTCCGCCCGCATCTTTCAGCACAACACCGACAGTGCTGCTCGCCCCAGGCACATACCATGTGGAACCAGTGATGAGGTCGAAGACCACCGACTTTGATTTATCTGAAAACTCCTTCGACACGGACTTCAAGCGATTGTAACTTGCATCAATGCTGTCGAACATCTCGCAGCTTGCATCAAAGCATCCAAAAAGCAGACCATAGAGTTTCACCCATTCAGCCCTGCCTAGTGGACTTGTCTCCATATAGTCAGCACATTCGATGATAGGGATGCCCAGTTTCTCCATTGCGCCATAGCCTCCACTGTTTTCAAACGGAGACACAAGGATGACATCGGGATTGGCATCAATCAAACGCTCAATGTCGGGCGACATGCTGCTGCCCACATCGACAACTGTGCCGTCGCTTACGCCTGCGCGTACCTTATTATTATTTATATAGTCCAGATCACTGACTGCCGAGATGTCGGAGAAGTGTCCCAATTCGTCGATGAGACTGATATGGACCGATGAGAAAACAGCAGCACGAGTAAATGGCTGTGTGATGTCATAAGAATGAAGAAGTTTTGTTGTATCCCACGGATTGACTATATCCACATGGGTTCTGTCATCGAAACGCACGATGCGGAGATAGTCCGCATACTTCATTTCGATGGTATCCCCCTGTGCCAATGATGTTGTGCGGCCATCATGACAGCCACACAACATCATCATCAGGCAAAGGAATGATACACAAACAATTCCTTTTATATTTTCGTTCATATACAGATTGTCAGAAATGTCAACGACATCCTTTCAGGCGAGAGACTGATTAGAGTCCGCGGCCGTGGCAGTTCTTGAACTTCTTGCCAGAACCACATGGGCAAGGGTCGTTGCGACCAATCTTTGGTCCGTCGTTGCGGATTGGAGTCATCGGCTGGCGTTCACGAGTGTCGCCAGATGCAGCCTGCTGCATAGCGCTCTGTGTTTCAGAAGGCTGACTGAGGTCTTGCTTTGATTCCACATATTGCGGCTGGCGCGGCTGCTGCACTGGTTGCTGAGGAGCCTGCTGCACCTGACTTGGTTCAGGCATTGGCAACTGGCAACGCATCAGCACACTGATGGTGCCGTCGTTGATTTCGTCAATCATGCTGTCGAACAGAGTAACAGACTCGAGTTTGAAGATGAGCAGAGGGTCTTTCTGTTCGTATGATGCATTCTGAACGGAATGTTTCAGTTCGTCGAGCTGGCGGAGATTCTCCTGCCATGCTTCATCGATGGTATGAAGGAGTATGAGTTTCTGGAACTGAGTGAAGATGTTGCGACCTTCAGTCTCGTATGCTTCGCGCAGAGGCAGTGAAATCTGATAAACACGGCGTCCGTCAGTCAATGGCACACGGATGTTTTCATACATAGAGCCCTTCTCCTCATATACCTCCTTGATGACCGGCCATGCAGTCTGGGCAAGACGGTCACCACGCTGCTTGAACATAGCCAGAACTGCATCGTAGGCATCGTCAATGAGTTTGTCGGAACGGCTTTCGAACTGAGCAGCAGTGAACGGAAGTTCCATAGCGAACAGGCGGAAGAAACTTTCCTTGCAGCCTTCATAGTCGTTGTTTGTGATAACCTTTGACACACGGTCCCAGATGATGTTAGAGATGTCCATGCCGATACGCTCACCCATAAGTGCGTGACGACGACGCTCGTAGATGACCTTACGCTGTTTGTTCATCACATCATCGTACTCAAGCAGACGCTTACGGATACCGAAGTTGTTCTCTTCGACCTTCTTCTGGGCACGCTCGATTGACTTGTTGATCATAGGGTGTTCGATCATCTCGCCTTCCTCGAAGCCCATCTTGTCCATAATCTTGCTGATGCGGTCGCTTGCGAAGAGTCGCATCAACTTGTCTTCAAGACTGACATAGAATACCGAAGAACCCGGGTCACCCTGACGACCAGAACGACCACGCAGCTGACGGTCAACTCGACGGCTTTCGTGACGCTCAGTACCGATGATGGCGAGACCACCAGCGGCCTTGACTTCTGGTGAGAGCTTGATATCGGTACCACGGCCTGCCATGTTGGTTGCGATGGTCACGATGCTCTTCTGACCTGCGTCCTTTACGATGTCTGCTTCACGCTGATGCAGTTTTGCGTTGAGCACATTGTGCTGAATCTTACGCATTGAGAGCATCTTGCTGAGCATTTCTGATATTTCAACCGATGTTGTACCCACAAGTACAGGACGACCTTCGTTGATAAGGCGTTCCACTTCTTCAATGACGGCCTTATACTTTTCACGGTTGGTCTTATAGACACGGTCATTCATATCGTTACGGATGACAGGGACATTGGTCGGAATCTCGACTACATCGAGTTTATAGATGTCCCAGAATTCGCCTGCCTCAGTGATGGCAGTACCGGTCATACCAGCAAGTTTGTGGTACATACGGAAGTAGTTCTGGAGGGTGATGGTTGCATAGGTCTGTGTTGCAGCCTCTACCTTCACACGCTCCTTTGCCTCGACAGCCTGATGGAGTCCATCCGACCAGCGGCGGCCTTCCATGATACGGCCTGTCTGCTCATCGACAATCTTGACTTCGCCGTCCATAACGACATAGTCATCGTCGATTTCGAACATGGTGTATGCCTTGAGCAACTGCTGCATAGTGTGTACGCGTTCACTCTTGACTGCGTAGTCCTGCATCAGTTCGTCCTTCTTTGCTATGTATTCTTCCTCAGAGAGGTTCTCGTTTTCGAGATCCGACAACTGAGTGGCAATGTCAGGCAGCACGAAGAAAGTGTCGTCCTTGACAATGTTTGCAATGAGTTGGTTACCCTTATCGGTCATCTCGACCGACTTCTGTTTTTCATCACAGACGAAGAACAATGGGTCGGTGGCTTCTGGCATACGGCGGTTGTTGTTCTCCATATAGACCTCTTCCATTTTGAGCAGACCAGTCTTGATGCCTGGTTCAGAGAGATACTTGATGAGAGCCTTGTTCTTTGGAAGAGCCTTGTATGCACGGAAGAGTGAGAGGAAACCAGCCTCAACATCCTTTTCGTCATCGCTGTCGATAAGTTTCTTTGCATCGACGAGATACTGTGAAGCCTGCTTGCGCTGTGCCTCAACGAGTTTTTCGATATATGGACAGAACTCATCGAACATCTGGTCGTCGCCCTTTGCAACTGGACCAGAGATGATGAGTGGAGTACGGGCGTCATCAATAAGCACGGAGTCAACCTCATCGACAATTGCGAAGTTGTGCTTGCGCTGTACGAGGTCCTCAGGCTTCATTGACATGTTGTCACGGAGGTAGTCGAAACCGAATTCGTTGTTTGTACCGTAGGTCACTTCTGCCATATATGCACGGCGACGAGCCTCGGAATTAGGGCGGTGCTTGTCGATGCAGTCAACATTCATCTGGTGGAACAGGAACACTGGCGAGTTCCATTCTGAGTCACGCTTTGCCAGATAGTCGTTGACAGTGACTACATGTACACCGTTGCCTGTAAGGGCATTGAGGAAGACTGGCAAGATACTGGTCAGTGTCTTACCTTCACCCGTCATCATTTCAGCGATTTTACCCTGATGGAGCACTACGCCACCAAAGAGCTGACAGTCGTAAGGTATCCAGATGTTTGGTGCGCCATCGAACACTTCGTGAATGAGCACTTTTTCATCTACGATTTCCACAACGCCAGGGTAGCGCATCACTGCCTCACGGTCGAAATCAGTAGGAGTGAGTGCAAGGTCCTCAACCGACTTTGCATCACGGAAACGGCGACAAGTATCCTTAACGATGGCATAGACCAGCGGCATAATCTCGTCAAGTTTCTTATCAAACACTTCCAGCACCTGTTCTTCCAGTTTGTCAACTTTTTCGAACAGAGGAGCACGGTCCTGAATTTCTGTTTTCTCAATCTGCGCCTTCACTTCGTCGATTTCCTTGCGGATGTCCTTTGCAGAATCCTGTATGTCCTGCTTGAGTTGCTGCGTCTTCTGACGGAGTTCGTCATTCGAAAGTGAGGCAAGTGTAGGATAGATCTTGTTTACCTCCTGCACGAAGGGACGAATTGCCTTGATGTCTCTTTGAGCTTTGTTGCCAAAGAGTTTGGTCATAATATCGTTAAAACCCATTTTGTTCTATATGTATTTTTTGTTAATTCAGTTTTGTTTAGTTATTCGTCTGCAAAGATAAGAAAAAATCTGCAAGTTCACTAACACTCTTACCAACAAAGTAAATGCCAAAGGCAAAATAGCGGTGTTTACGACCTGTCCTGTCAGAATCAGAGTCAGTGCGAGCAGCAAGATGTCTGCCAATATGACACAAGACAGCACTTTTGTCTTTCGGCGGAGTATGAACGGGATTGCAGCGAAATGCAGCGGATTGAGCAGAATAACCAGATAGTTGGTATCAACGCCCGCGTGTTCAGAAAAGAAGAAAAGAAATGCGACGAGACAGCCAACAAGTCCAAGTACGAATGCAAGCGAAGCATCAAACCATTTGAAGGTCTTATGCCTGCGAAGTTCGAAAAATGCCAGTCCCACACTGACGAACAGGAGTCCGGTCATGCACATCAGCGATGAGTGTGTATTGTCGATGTGCTTTGGTTCGGCAAGGTCAATGGGATGGTATGACGATGCCACCAGTGGTCGCTGCTGTCCTGATGCATCAGTGATGACTGCATGGTCGGCTGCATTCATGAAGTTTTCAGGGATGAACATCTGCTGGAAGTGGTCGAGCGGACGGTCAATCTCTTCGCCGAGTACCACATCAATGCCGAAGCGGGTCCAGTCGCTGACAGCTGTATATTTGTGAAGTATTTCGCGGGTGGTGAGAACGGTGGCTGACGCATCTGAGCCGACACATGGGACATCAGCAGTTGCTGTTGCCTCATATTCCACCTTTCCGTCGATGGCACGCTCAATGACATCGCGGGCACGGGTCGTACAGTTGTCGTAGAGCCAGTTGTAGCGGTATGTACGGTTCTGCGGCTCTGCATTGATGGCAAGTGCCTGCGCCAGCGACTGCTTTTCCTCGGCTGTCAGGTTGAGCACCTGTTCGGTCACGGTGACACCGCGTTCGCTGTAACGCCCGAAAAAGAACGATGCAGGTTCTGCCCCGAGTATGTAGTCAGTCTCGCCCTTAACAAAACGGTATATGAAGTTTTCCGACTGATAGTTAAACATGCCATAGTTGAACACCAAGTCGGAGTTGTGCTGCACATCATTCACACGGATAGCCGTATGGCCGAACATGGCATAAGTGTCATGTCCGGGCGAGCATGTTATCAGCGATATTTGCAATGAGTCATCCATACCACAGAGCAGTGAGTCATTCGTTTCACACTATTCGTTTCACACTAAATAATAAAAAGCAGTTCACGGTACTTCGGCAGTGGCCAGAGTTCGTCATCGACTATTGCTTCCAACTTATCCACATGGTAGCGGATTTGTTCGATGAGCGGAGCAACGGTGTCATGATATGCGATGGCACGCTCACGGTTCGACTCTATCACATTTGCCACCTTGCGTGCCTCAACGAGTCGTGTGACATTTTCCACGATGAAGGACTCGTGCTCCGACATCTCGCGGATGATGTCTTTATTGTTGGCAGTCAGCCGTTCAGCCTCTGATGGTTGGAACACCTGCTGAATCTTGTGTACATTGTCGAGCAGCAGTGTCTGATAGTGTGTCACAACTGGTATGATGTGGTTCATGCAGATGTCGCCGAAGATGCGTGCTTCAATCTGCACCTTTTTGATATAGGTCTCCCATTTTATCTCATTGCGTGCCTGCAATTCGAAATGGTTCATCACATTCATCTGCTCAAACATTCGTACCGAAGCTTCATCAAGATAGCGGTCGAACACCAGCGGGCAACTGCTTTCGCAATCGAGTCCACGGCGCAGTGCCTCTTGTTTCCATTCTTCGCTGTAACCGTTGCCGCTGAATCGGATTGGCTTGCTGTACTTTATATCGTCTTTCAGGACTTTCAGTATTGCCTTCTCCTTGATTTCGCCAAGAGAGATAAGTGCATCGACACGCTTCTTGAAGTTGGTCAGTGCCTCAGCCACTGCGGTGTTGAGCGCAATCATTGCACTGGCGCTGTTGGCTTCCGAACCGATGGCACGGAACTCAAAGCGGTTGCCGGTGAATGCGAATGGCGATGTGCGGTTGCGGTCGGTGTTGTCGATGAGCAGTTCCGGTATGGAAGGAATGTCAAGGCGCAGTGCCTTCTTGCTCTTGACGGTGATGACATCGTCAGTGCTGTTTTCCAGATGGTCGAGCATGTCATCGACGGTCTTGCCAAGGAACGAACTGATGATGGCAGGCGGCGCCTCGTGAGCTCCGAGTCGGTGTGAATTGCTTGCCGACATGATGCTTGCTTTGAGCAGTCCGTTGTGGTCATATACTGCCTTGAGGGTTTCGACGATGAAGGTCACAAACCGAAGGTTGTCCATCGAAGTCTTGCCTGGTGCATGGAGCAGCACACCGGTATTTGTGGCAAGCGACCAGTTGTTGTGCTTACCCGAACCGTTGATACCCTTGAACGGTTTCTCGTGCAGCAGACAGCGGAAACCATGTTTGCGGGCAATCTTCTTCATGACCGACATGATGAGCATGTTGTGGTCAATGGCAAGATTGCATTCTTCGTATATTGGTGCAAGTTCAAACTGGTTTGGTGCAGCCTCATTGTGACGGGTCTTGCATGGTATGCCCAGTTCGAGTGCATGTATTTCAAGGTCGCGCATAAAGTTCTCGACACGCTTAGGAATGCAGCCGAAATAGTGGTCATCCATCTGCTGGTTCTTTGCCGATTCATGGCCAAGAAGTGTACGGCCGGTCATTATCAAGTCGGGACGGGCGCTGTAGAGAGCCTCATCCACGAGGAAGTACTCCTGCTCCCATCCGAGGTTGGTGATGACCTTCTTCACATCAGGATAGAAATACTGAGCCACAGCTGTTGCTGCCCTGTCAACTGCAAAGAGCGCCTTTTTCAATGGTGCCTTATAGTCGAGCGATTCGCCTGTATATGCAATAAAGATTGTAGGAATCATCAATGTGTCAGCAATGACAAACACGGGCGATGTGGGGTCCCATGCGCTGTAACCGCGGGCCTCGAAAGTGGAACGGATACCTCCCGATGGGAACGAACTGGCATCAGGTTCCTGCTGCACGAGCAATTTCCCTTCGAACTTCTCCACCATGCCGCCCTGTCCGTCGTGCTCCACAAATCCATCGTGTTTCTCAGCCGTGCCTTCAGTCAGTGGCTGAAACCAGTGTGTGTAGTGTGTTGCGCCCAGACTCATTGCCCATTGTTTCATGCCATCAGCCACAGCATCAGCCATGGCGGGGTCGAATGGTGCAGCATGGTCAATCACATCGCACATCTTGTTGTACACATCCTCTGGAAGGAAACGCTTCATGGCTGCCTTGCCAAACACTTTTCGTCCGAAGAAGTCAGAAGGTCGTTCTGCTGGTGGAGTGATTTTCAGCGGCTGTTTCTTGCTCGCCTCGTCCACCATTTTGAATCTTAAAGTTGATGCCATTATAGTGATAATTGATGATTGCCAATGAAAATTGATGCAAAGGTACGAATAAAATGACAATTAGCAATTGATAATCGTGAATAAATCTATTAGAAAAGGAGGATGTTGCTTTGGTGCAACACCCTCCTTCATTTGTTTATGTGTCAGTAGCGATTATTTCTGATCGTCGTACTTAGTATAAATCTGGTTGAACTGGCTACGAATCTTAACCTTGTCTGTGGTTACGAGATCAGTGTTGGTAGGAACAACAACACAGTCATTTTCGTTCTTTTCAACTACGAGAGCATAGTCCTTTGTAGGGTCACCGTTCTTGTCATTTGGACGTGTCCAGTATTCAGTTTCAAGAGGTTCTTTACAATCCTCATCTTTGTAAGGGTAGAGAAGTCCGTCTTCTGCATTTTCCTTGCTATATACCTTACCATCGTACTTTGGCAGTTCGTTGAAACCGTTGATGTAGAAACCTGGAGTGCTGGTGAAAGTGACTTCACTGTCGTCAGCAAGTGCCTTGATGTTGTCACGAGCAGCAGTTTCATTGTAGTAGTTCCATACTTCGAATGTGAGACCATCATTGTAGTTTGCTTCTGTGTATGCAAGAACAGCGGCATTCATGCCTTCAGTCTTAACTCGAATACCTTCGTCTTCGTAAGAAACTGTGAGAGTTACAGTGTTGCCGTCGAGAGTCATTGATACTGTAGTAGGTTCTGTATTGTAAACATAGTTGCCTTCAGCATGGTTCTTTACGATAGCCATATCGTCAGCATCGCAGTACAAATCCTTAGGAACAGGGATGAACACTTCTGCATCTGTTGCATAGCGAAGGTGGATAGACAACTTTGTTGCTACATAATCGTAAGGGTTTGCTGTATTTTCGCGTTCAGCGTTTACTGAGAGATTCACTTCTGCCTGGTCGGTGTCGATAGTGTAAGTTTCGTCAGTTGGCATGTTTGCGCGTGTCAGACCGAATGAAGACATGAGTGTAGTCTCACCTGAGTAGATTACATAGTCTGCCTGCTTTGCAAGGTTAACCTCGACTGTTTCATTGACTTCCTTAGCAGGATCGTCATCACTTGAGCAAGCTGCGAATGCAAGTGCAGCTGCGCCCATGAGGAAAAGATTTTTTACGTTCATAGTTTTTTGTTTTAATTTAATGATTAATTATAGTTAACTGATTATTTCGTCTCTGGAACTTGTGGATAGTTCTTGTTGTATTCACCTTCTACATAAGTAGTGAAGTGACCGCTTGCAACATCGATTGGTGTTACTACGCAATCCCAAGGGTTCTTGTGACCGAAGATTTCTACGCCACCATCTTCAGTACGCTTCCAGTAGTCGTAGCTGAGAATCTGGGTGCAAGCCTCATCGGAGTAGAGAGTCCACTCACCTGATGTCGCATTGAATTTGCTGTAAATTGGTTTTGTGTATTCGCGAACCTTACCGAATGCGTTGATGTAGTAGTCTGGTTCATCATCGAGGAACTTGACAGTTGACTGGTCAAGCATTGTCTTCAGCATGTCACGGCTTGTAATCTTTTCGTTGTAGTAGCTCCAGATTTCAAATGTGATGCCGTCGCCATAAGTCTTGCGGCATTCCTTAAGTACTGTAGCGTTGATGCCGTCAGTAGTGATGCGCATACCATTCTGTTCGTGCTTAACTGTGAGGGTTACTTTCTGACCAGCGATGGTCATCTCAACCTTTTCAGTGTTTTCAGTGTAAACATATGCGCCCTCTTCATAGTGCTTCTGTACGATATAGAAGTCGTCTGCTTCGCAGTAATACTCTGCACCAACAGGGATGAAGATTTCAACATCAGTAGTGTCGCGTACGTGGATTGAGAGCTTAGACCAGATATAGTCATCTGTTTCCTTCTTTTCGTTTACAGAAAGGTTGACTTCTACATGTCCCTTGTCTTCATAATAGATAGGGTCTGTTGGTTCTGGGTCCTTCTGCTTTTCCTTGAACATGGCAGTGAATGTGTAATCCTTGTCCATTGTTACGGTACGAACTGGTTCCATTGAGCCGTCAGTCCAGCCGATGAACTCATAACCGTCGTTAGGAATAGCTTCAAACTGTTTAACAGTTCCTTCTGGGATATTCTTTTCAGTACCCTTGGTTGTACCCATCTTTTCGCAGCCTTCAGCAACATTGACTGTGAGGTCGTAAGTAGGAACTGGTTCAAATACGGCAGTGAACTTCTTGTTACCATCCATAGTAACCTGTTCAGTTGCATTAGTGCTGCCAGTCTCTTCCCACTTAACGAAGCGATAGCCATCAGCAGGAGTAGCAGAGTATGTTGGTTTTGTACCATATTCGTAAGTACCGCTACCTGTAACTGTACCCCAACCTTCTTGACCGTCCTTAACTACTACTTCAAGAGTATATTGAATTGGTTGGAATGAAGCATAAATATATGTATCGCTGTTGATAACCAAAGTGTGAGTTGCATCGTGACTTCCATCTGACCAAGAAACGAATTCGTAGCCAGTGTTAGGAATTGCCTTAACTGTTTTTTCTGTACCTGCAGGGATGTTGTCAGCACTACCTTCAGCAGTACCCATTCCCTTACATGCATCAACTACATCAGCAACAAGTTTGTAATAAACTGGTTTGTTTGGATCTTCACCCATTGCAGGACGGCAGTTGTTTTCTGCAGGGAGATAATAAGTTGAAGTAGCAGGGTTGAAGCGTACACCTGATTCCACTCCGAGGTTGCCTATGTTAATAGCATTGCCATTCCATCCTGTATTTCCATTAGTTACATCAGTGCAAACAACTACGAGATTGCCCTTAAGTGCAGTAGTCTTGTATTCTGCATCAACGAAGTTCGACAGACGAATCTGACCTGACTTTACAACTGAAAGGTCATTATTTGTAGCCTCAATATATGCGTTGCCACCTTTAGCTGGAATTGTGATTATACCTGCGTCAAACATTGCAGAATTAAGATGCATGCGACCCTGGTCGAATGAAATGCGACCTACATTGAGATAACTGTCAACATAGATGTCACTCTCACCACTCATATAAACATCGTCTGTGACGGTTGCACATTTTCTGAATGTGATGTTTGTACCTGAATTGGTTTGGATGTATTTTGAACTGAAATTGTTATCAAAGATAAAAGTAGCAGAGTTTGATTCCAATGTACCATCAACATTTACAGGTATTTCACTATAGAAATCAGACTTTTTGCCCTGCTCTGCAAACAGGTCGCCATGAATATCGAAAGAACTCATGTCGCCACTATTGTAAATCTTAAGTGTAGAGCCAGCCTTGATTTCTACTTTGTCGATGTAGTCATTAACTTTTCCTTTCAATTGACCATTTTCCCACCAGCTGTTATACACGCCAAGCTTACCCCAGCAGAGAATTTCAGCTGTACCACCATTGCCAACGGAAAGCGTACCATTAGAAGGACCGTTCCAGCCATAGTTCAGTTTACCACCCTTGTAAACCTTAATAATAACATGTGAACTACCGTTGTGGTTTGATGTGATGTTAAGTGTTGCACCGCTCTGAACATGGATTGTGATTTTTGTAGGAGCGTTGCTTACATCAAGCGATGCTGTAAGGTTTTCACCAGAGAGGACTCGATAGTCAAAATAGTCTTGCATCATATAACGACCATCTTGTACAGGTGCATCCGATAATTTCATGAAGTTTCCTGGGAATTCAGGTTCAGGAGTTGTGGTTCTTGTCAACCGTGCTGGTGCATTACTATTGCCATTACCATTGAAGAGAGTAGTGCCTCCTGAATAGATAAAGAAATCAGAAGGTTTTGCAAGAGCAATTTCCAACAGTTCAGCCTGTTTCTTTTTGTACTCATCAAGATTGCTGTCGTTGGCACAAGCAAAGAGTGCCAGCACTCCGAGCATTGCGATAAAAATCTTTTTCATGTTCAATAAATGTTTTATTAATCTGGTTTGTTACTAAATTTTCTTGTGTTATGGATGATATATGTATGTGTCTGCACTAACTCTGCATTCCAAACATTTGGTGTTTCTCGTAGTCTCTGCTTTTCATCTTGTTCACTTCCGAATGTAAGTAAAATTCTGTCTTTTCAGTTACTTCATCGACATTTCTTTCAAGTTACACCTATCACAACCTTTTATTCAATGATAATTGAATTGAGTTGCAAAGATAGAAATAAAATAGGAATGCCGCAGCAAACAGGGAACGAAGAATGACAACGACTTTGAATGTTTTAACATTTTTTATGCAAAACACGACAAAACGCAAAGTGTACTTTGCAACGCACACAGTCGAAACGGAAGAGGGATGTCAGGCGTCTGTGACTACAAAAGCAGGTCGTCAGGATACTGTATGTCGGTCAGGAAAAGGGCATTTCCGGGCACACTGGTACCTGCCGAACAGCGGTCCTTGCGTTCGATGATCTGGCAGAACTGCTCTACTGTGATGACTCCACGACCCACATCCAAGAGCGTGCCGACGATGGCGCGAACCATGTTGCGAAGGAAGCGGTCAGCCTGGATGACGAACACCCATTCAGTCTCGGACTGCTGCACCCACCGCGCCTGCATCACCTTGCAGTTGTTGGTCTTGACATCGGTGTGGAGTTTGGAGAAACTGGTGAAGTCGGTGTAGTCGAACAGGTGTTTCGCTGCCTCGTTCATTCGGTCGAAGTCGAGTGGATAGGGCGGCATGTATGAATAGTGAAGCAGAAACGGCGAACGGTCTGTGTGTATATGGTAGTTGTATGTGCGGGCAGTAGCACTGAACCGGGCATGGGCATCGTCGGTCACCCTCACCACTTTCTGCACGGCTATGTCGCGAGGCACTATGCGGTTGAGTTTGTATGCTATCTGTTCAGTGTCAAGCGTCAGTGGTTGTTCGGCATCGAAGTGCGCCACCATCATCGAGGCGTGAACACCGGCATCGGTGCGTCCGGCTCCTGTCACCTCAGTGTCGGTGCCACAGAGCAGACTGACAGCACGGTTGAGTTCTGCCTGCACGCTGTTGCCGTTGGGCTGAATCTGCCAGCCGTGGTAACGCGTTCCGTCGTAACTTAAATAAATGAAGTAGCGCAAAATATAGTCCTGTATTTTAATGTCATCGTGTCGGGATGGCGGCGATTCACCTCACTGTCAGGTGGAAACATGCCTGCCGGCGTTCATACTTCACATAGCACATGCCCTCCTCGCGCAGGTCGAACAGCACCTCTGCAAGTACCTTTTTCAGGTTCTCGTCAAAGCGTGTGGGATCGCTGCCATTGAGCGGCATGAAACGGTTGTATGTGATATCGACTGTGGTGCCATACTGATGTGCCGAATTCGACACAGAGTTGCGGTTGCCACGCTGCAACTGCTTGATGTCAGCCCCGGTACGCAGCACCGATGTCACGATTGGTCGGTGGAGTGGCATACCATTGTGTATCAACGAGTCGATGAAGTTGATGCCGATGGTGTTGAGCAGTTGCTGGGCACATGGCACAAGATATGGCACAGAGTGGGTCAGCGTGTCTATTATATAATAAGGTGAAGAGGAGATATCGACCAGCAGCTGCTTACGGATGTTGGCATCAAGTTGCTTGCGACTGGACATCGGATGTACGCCGACCTCCTCAGCAGCCTCTATATGCAGGAAGTTGCTGTCAGGGAAACATTCGGGGTACGACCACACCTTGCGCGAATAATAGATATTGGTGTCGGCATAGTCAGTTTCAGCCACCAGCCACGAGGTGTCAGTCAGCACATCGGTCTGAACCGTGTCCGACGGAGTGGTTTCTGCCATGCCGTCATCCTGCAAATCCTTATGAATGAACAAGTGGCTGATGGCAGCAAGAATTGCCACCGTCAGTGAGAATACAAGATAAAATTTCGCTTTATTCTGTCGTCTTCTCATTTTTTGTCTGTTTCGGAAGGCAAAGGTACGAAAAATATTCGTAACTTTGCGCCCACAAAATGAAAATCAACATGAAGAAACTGCTTTTACTTGTGATTGCCGCGGTTATGGTTTGCGTCAGTTGCAAAAACTCAACAAACGAACGCCCTCAAGAGGGTACAGCACGGTACGCATTTCCCGACAGCAGCGTATATGAAGGTGAATGGATGAATGGTGAACGCTGCGGCGATGGCAAGATGACATGGGCCAACGGCGACACTTACGACGGCAGATGGGAAAACGACCTGCCAAACGGCATTGGTACTTACACATGGAAGAACGGAAACTCGTTTGAGGGTGAATTCCGCGACAGTGTGCCTTGCGGAGAGGGCCGCTACACTTGGGCTGACGGCTCTTACTACGAAGGCGACTACAAAGACGGACATCCTAACGGAGTGGGACACTATCTGGCAAAGGATGGTTCGATGAAGGACGGCACATTCCGCAACGGCTACCTCGAAGGCGAGGGTGAGGCCATCAATGAGTTTGGAGAAAAATACACCGGCAACTTCCGCCGTGGTCTGCCTGATGGCTATGGCACCATGGAATATCCTGGCGGAGACAAATACACTGGCGACTGGGTACATGGCAAGAGCGAAGGTCACGGTGTTTACATCTATTCAAGTGGTGCTCGCTATGAAGGTGAGTTCCGTCACGGCAGCGCCAATGGATACGGCACATACATCTGGGCCGACGGCAACCGCTACGACGGTGAATGGATGAACGACATGCGACACGGATATGGCAAGATGGTCACTACAACCGGTGAGGTCTATGAAGGCAACTGGAGCAACGACCACTTTGTGGACAACGGTGTCCAGTTCAACGATTACAGCGACGAAGAAGATATTTAGATCAGTGGTTTAGGAGATTAGTTGCTTGGTGGTTTAGTTGCTTATGCCAATGGCTAATGGCTAACGGCTAACGGCAAATGGCCCACCCACGCCAATGGCCAATGGCTAACGGCTAATAGCCCAATCCCCCACCCACGCCAATGGCTAATGGCTAACGGCAAATGGCCAAAAACTAACGCCCCAAATCCCCTCACGACCGCACATAAATTGTCTAACGAACGGTGGATAATTGTCTATCGAGCGGAGGATAATACAAAAAGGTGTACACCTTACGGAAAAAAGGTGTACAGCAAACGCCAGAAAGGTGTACACCAAAATTTGAAAAGGTGTACACCTTTTTTAATTATCGAGCGCTCATGAGACAAAACACGAGCGCTCGTGAAGGCATTTACGAGCGCTCGTTAAAGGGAATATATGCAGTGATGTGTGGCGATGGGAGCAACAGTCTGTGTTTCAACGGCTGTGTGCAACCCTTATTTCATGCGATTGACTTTGTGGTGTGATGCGTCGAAGAGTTCGAGTGTCTGTCCTTCGCGTTCCGACTCAATGCGCTGCTGCTTGAAATATTGTATTGCATAGTAGGCACAGATGACGAGGAGAATTGCTACGATAATCGCAACGACATGGTGCCTTCCCTCCTTCTGTTCCTCAGGCGAATAGGCATCGACTTTGAGCGATGCACTCGGGGTGGGGGTGGCATCGTAGCGGCGCGGTTCGGTCGGAGTTACAGCATTTTCGGCATTTGGTTGCTGTGCCGTTTCTGCATTTTGTGCCTTCTGACTTCTGCTAGTGCCCGGAGCAATTGTCACCAGTGGTGCTTTGCCCGATGAGCGCCCCGCCTGCTGCTGGGGTTCGTTCGCAATGACCTGTGGAGTGCCACAACGAGGGCAGTTGACCACCATCTCCACCTGGGTTTCATCAAACACTGCCTCAAACTTAAACCTGCAAACCTTACATCTAACCTCCATTACCGTTTTATTTATTTAATGAGTGTACTCACTCGTCTAAACATCTAAACAACTAAACAACAAATTTACTAAACAACTGTCTGTCATACTGTCTCGTCGAAATAGAGATATCGCTTGATGCTCTTCTTTGGTGTCTTCTCAAATTCTTCTTTCATTATCTTGATGCCAGCCAACTGTTCGTATGCAGGCAGGTCGGCATTGAGTTCGCGACGCACCTGCTCGATTGTCTCGGCAAGGGTTTCGGGAGTCAACCCTGTGTTCTTCACCTCGTCGGGATCGGGATAAACCAGTCCATAGAGGCGAGCATCCTTCTGAATGACAACGCTCTCGGCAATAATCTGCATGGCATTGAGTTTGTCCTCGATTTCTTCTGGATAGATGTTCTGCCCCGAAGGTCCCAGCAACATGTTCTTGCTGCGTCCGCGGATATAGAGGAATCCGTCCTTGTCCATCACGCCGAGGTCGCCAGTGTGGTACCAGCCGTCCGTGTCGATGGTCTTGCGTGTCTCTTCCTCATTATTAAAGTAACCCAACATCACATTGTCGCCACGGCAGAGTATTTCGCCAACCGTGTTCTCTGGGTCGGGTGAGTCAATGCGCACCTCCATACGGGCAATGGCTTTGCCACACGAACCTGGCTTGAATTCCTTCCAGTCGGCATAGCAGACGAGTGGGGCGCACTCGGTGGCACCATAACCCACTGTGTAATTGAAACCTATCTTGTGGAGCAGCATCTCCACATCGTGCGAAAAGGCTGCACCACCGATTATCACCTCATAGTATCGGCCGCCAAACGCTTCCTTCATCCGTTTGCAGATGGAGTCCCTGACTTTCTTGCTGATAACTGGCAGACGAAGCAGTGTCTTGATGCGACGGTCCTCCAACTTTGGCATTATCATCTTGCGCACCATCTTTTCAATGATAAGCGGTACACACACAATGAATGTAGGGCGGACATCGCTCATCGCCTTCAAGATGATGGTCGGACTTGGCACACGGGTGAGGAAATAGACATGCATACCAAGAACCATCTCGCTGAGTAGTTCAAATGTCAGGCCGTACATGTGTGCCATCGGGAGCATACTCAGTACGGTGCCACGAGGCGAAATGATGTCGCCAATCATGTCAATGACATACTGGACATTCGACCAGATGGCACGAAACGGAATCATCACACCTTTTGACTTGCCAGTGCTGCCCGATGTGTAGTTGATCATTGCAAGGTCGTTGGCATCGGCTTCAAAATAATGTATGTCGTCCTTTGTGAACTCTTTTGGGAAACGCTTGCCAAACAAGGCATTGATGTTGGCTGCGGCATTGTCGAGTGATGAATTATGATGGGTGCGAGGACTGAATGTGTCGAGTTCGATGACCGACACCTTCTTCTCGGCATCATCCAGCTCAATCTTCTGACTGGTGAAAAGCACCTTGGCCTCGGAATGCTTGACGATGTTGCGCGCCTGCTCGTCCTTGAATTCATGGAGAATCGGTACGGCTACCGCACCATAAGTGATGATGCCATAGAACGCCACTGCCCAGTTTGAACAGTTCTTATTGAACAAAGCAACCTTGTCGCCTGGCTGTACACCAGCGCATTCAAGCAGAATATGCAGTTTCTCAATCTTCACAGCAAGGTCCTGGTAACGAATTGTGGCACCACCATAGTCGGTCAGCGCTTCCTTCTCCCAGTTGGCTTTGATGCTCTGCTCGAACAGAGTAATGTAATTATGCTCTATATTCTTCATATTTTGCTCACTAAATAAAACTTTGCGCAAAGTTACGAATTTTAGGGCACATGACAAAGACAAATCAATCCAAAAAGCACAAATTGGCTACTTCATGCACTTTTTTATCTTTTTTATTGCAAAATATATGAATTATGTGCAGTGGTAAAATCATTTTTACTAACTTTGCTGACAAATAATCGAATCATCAGAATTTAACCTTTTTGCATTATGTTACGCAAAATTAGAATCATCATCGCAACCATATTCTTTCTCGGAATCACATGGCTTTTTATTGATTTTACAGGCATCGCACAGACGTGGCTCGGATGGATGGCAAAGATACAGTTTCTGCCAGCAGTCCTCGCCCTCAATGTGGCGGTCATCGTCGTGTTGGCATTGCTGACACTGCTGCTTGGACGCATTTATTGCTCGGTGATCTGTCCACTCGGCATCATGCAGGACATCTTTGCAGCACTGGGACGCAAGGCAAAGAAAAACCGCTATCACTATTCAAAGGCAAAGAACTGGTTGAGATACACAGTGCTCGCCGTCTTCATCATCCTCATGGTGACTGGCTTGGCTGGCATCGCAACAATCATTGCACCATACAGCGCATTCGGACGCATCGCACAGTCACTGCTGCAACCTGTGTGGATGTGGGGAAACAACCTGTGCGCAATGGCAGCAGAGCATTACGACTCTTACGCATTCTATTCGGTTGATGTATGGATGAAAAGTCTGCCGGTGATTATCATTGCAGTCGTCACACTGGTGGCACTCGCCATTTTGGCATGGAGAAACGGACGAACATACTGCAACACCATCTGTCCTGTGGGCACAGTACTTGGATTCATTTCTCGTTTCTCAATATTCAAACCAGTAATCGATACCACAAAGTGCAACTCATGTGGACTCTGTTCACGCAGATGCAAGGCGGCTTGCATCAATCCAAAGGAACACGCCATCGATTACAGCCGATGCGTTGTCTGCATGGACTGCCTTGACAACTGCCGACAGGGAGCCATCTCTTACCGTCTGGCTTTCCCAAAGAAGAAAGATGGTAATGCGGAAGGGGGCAAAGTTGAACAAACTGACATCAAGACAAATGACACTGAAAATGTGGACAAATCAAAGCGCGCATTCATCACAGGCACGGCTATTGCAATAGGTACAGCCACAATAAAAGCACAAAAGATGAAAGTGGACGGAGGTCTGGCTACCATAGAAGACAAGAAAGTTCCTGAGCGCAAGACTCGCATCGTCCCACCTGGTTCGCTCAGCATCGCCCATTTAGCGCAGCACTGCACCGGATGCCAACTCTGTGTAAGCGAATGTCCAAACAATGTACTGCGACCATCTACATCACTCACCAACATGATGCAGCCAGAACTGTCATACGAGCGAGGTTTCTGCCGTCCTGAATGCACACGCTGCTCGGATGTATGTCCAACTGGTGCAATCAAGCCAATCAGCAGAGAACAAAAAGCATCAACACAAATCGGTCACGCTGTATGGATTCGCTGCAACTGCGTCGCTGTACATGCGGATCATCCATGTGGACTCTGCGCAAAGAAATGTCCAACAGGAGCAATCACAATGGTTCCGTTCCACCATAAGGGCCGCGATGTCATGGTTCCTGCCATCAACGAAGAAAAGTGCATCGGATGCGGCAAATGTGAGAACCTCTGTCCTGGTCGTCCTTTCAGCGCAATCTATGTAGAAGGACATGAAACGCACAAAGAGATATAAACGAATTTTTATACCTCAAAGGAAAACAAAGCAAAGGAAACCAAACGACTCAAATACAACAGACTCGAATACAACAAAAACAAATACAACAAAAACGGGCAGACATTTCATTATGAAACATCTGCCCGTTTTCTCGTCTTTATGCAAGGTTGCTGATTTAGAACCGTGTTGCAACAGTGCTTGTATAGCCGTAGTCCATCACTACATATTCAATGCGAACACATTTGTTGGTGACGGCATTCATCATGACTACATCCTTGCCGAATGTACTCAGCGGAGAGTTGATGAGTGCCTGACGGAACTCTTCGTTGGCAAGAATCTCGTTGGTCTGATTAGCCAAGCGTTCAAGTAGAGGCAGAACGGCATCCTTACCTTTTTCAATCAATTCATCCATGTCTCCGAACTTATATTCATCCATGACATATTTCTCTACGAACTTTGGCAACAAACTGCTTATCATAGCCGATTCACCTTTACTACGGAATGCCATCGAGCCATGCTGCAAAGCTTGTTCCATAGTTGTAAACACATCAAGGGTGTCTCCTGGAATTATGAAGAATGTGCCGAGTGGAATTGCATAGACATATTGCGGATAAGCAAGGTTAAAGTCGAAAATTTAGCAGTTATCATCGTGGAGAGTCGCAGAAACAAGTTCGTCCTTTTTAGTAACTTGGTTGGTGGTTCTAATAGTAATAGAAGAGGCAATATCCTCTAATTCTTTCGGACAATCAATAAAATGAATCTTAACCTGAACATAGCCCGACCGATTGAGAATATTCTCATGAATTTGTTTGTAAGGCTGATTACTGAAATGCCAAGAAGTGTCGGGCGTGAAAGGCTGGCTCATATAATAATCATAGTCATACGAATCAGAACCTTGACCATTCGATTTCTTTGGAAATTTAGTCCTCTGCTGTAACTTAATCCCATAGAAATTACCTTCGGGACGATTGCCCAACTCGATATAGTTGAACTCACTTACTTCATTGTCCGAAGGTTCAAAATAAATGCTACACACTGTTACGGTAGCAGCTGGTTCATTAGTATATGAGAAGCATTAATGTTATAATGTTATTTTTATGTAGGTTGCAGAATTGTTATTACAAGAGAGTGTTCGAACAATCGAGCAATCGAATTATAGAAACATCAATCGAATCATCGAACAATCGAAATATCGAGATTCCGAACAATCGAGTCATCGAGATTTCGAGTAATCGAGTATTCGAGTCATCGAGTTTTCGAATTATCGAGTTTTCGAATTATCGAGTTTTCGAAACATCGAGTTTTCGAAACATCGAGATTCCGGGCAGCCGCCGCCCCTTGCGCCATGCCCGTCCGGATGCAGCAGCACCGGCTGCCGCAGTTTGTGCAGCCTTCCGGGCTCCCTCCGTCCGGTGCCGGCGTCCCCAGTGCCTCGTCCGCCCCTCGGCACGGGCAGGGGTGCGGGCGCCTTCACATGGACACTGGCGCGCATCAGGTGTCCCCGCACCGGACAGCGCGGACACAAAAAAAAAGGCGCCCCCCGCGGGAACATGTCCTGCGGGGGGCGCTGTATCATAAAAAAGGCGGCGACCTACTCTCCCACATTGCGGTGCAGTACCATCGGCGCGCCCGGGCTT
>JAGHSZ010000138.1 GCA_018065565.1 Candidatus Colivivens caballi | reverse complement strand
TAGTTCATCATTGAGAACATACCCTTCTTCATTTCACCACCGTACCATGTGTTGATGATAACCTGTTCGCGGCTTGAAGTGTTGAATGCAACACAAGTCTCAGAGTTGAGGCCGAGTTCCTTATAGTTCTCTACCTTTGCCTTTGAAGCGTTGTAGATAACGAAGTTAGGTTCGAAGTTTTCAAGTTCTTCAGCAGTTGGCTGGATGAACATGTTCTTTACGAAGTGTGCCTGCCATGCTACTTCAACGATGAAGCGGACAGCCATACGAGTATCTTTGTTTGCACCGCAGAATGCGTCAACAACATAGAGGTTCTTGTTGCAGAGTTCCTGCTTTGCGATTTCCTTTACCTTTGCCCATACTTCTTCGCTCATTGGGTGGTTGTCGTTCTTGTAACCTTCAGTTGTCCACCATACCTTGTCGTGAGAGTTTGCATCGTCAACGATGTACTTGTCCTTAGGTGAACGACCAGTGAAGATACCAGTCATTACATTAACTGCACCGAGCTCAGTCTGCTGACCAACCTCAAAACCTTCGAGACCAGCCTTTGTTTCCTCTTCGAAGAGTACTTCATAAGATGGGTTGTGAGCAATCACTGTTGAACCAGTGATGCCATACTTTGTAAGATCTAATGTTGCCATACTTTAATAATTAATAATATGTGTTGAGAATAATTTTATTAATTGTTCCTATGTTTCTTTTTGGTGCATATATGCCGTGTATAGCATTTGCCCCTAAAAATGGTCTTTTACCTTAATTTCCACGCAAAGGTAATTATTATTTGTCACCTGACATCGTCCGCGCTCATTTATTTTTGATTATTCATTGTTTATTATGTTGTCAACTAATTGTTTGCAACACTGAGTTGACAATAATAGCCATTCGCCATTGGCCGTTAGCCATTGGCGCAAGAACACTGGACGGGTATTGGCCGTTAGCCGTTAGCCATTGGCGCAAAACCACTAAATAACAAAACTAACAAACTATCAAATAAAAGGAGCCACTCGACAGATGTTTGTTGTCAAGTGGCTCCGGGAATATTACCTTTTAACCAATCAATGTGCTTATGTCAGTGTGCCTGTGTTGCAGTCAGCGCACCTGTGCCGTTGCCGGGATTATGGGCGCATCACGCTTTGGAATGCATTGAGGAGTGACTTTCCGTCCAGCTCGGTGCCGTTGATGTTGACTGAACCGTTGTGGCTTGCGTTGAAGAGGAGGAAGTTGAGGTCCTGGAGTGAGAGTTCGTAGTTGCACTCGTAGTAGCTCACCTTCTTTGTCTTAGGAATTTCGGTGATCTGTCCTTCGTTGAACACATTTGACATGATACCCATGCCGAATGCGTTGGTGATGTCAACATTGAAATCGACATCATCCTTTGACTCTTCGATGACACTGAGCACGAACTTGTGGCTCTGTGGGTTGAAGCCGAAACCGATTTCCATTGTCTCGCCTACTGGTGTGTAGTAGATTGAAGTACTCTGAGCGTTTGCTACCAATGCGATTACGAATGCTACGACTGTTGTGATGATGTTCTTTTTCATGACTGTAAATGTTTTAGATTTGTTATTGTTTTTAATTTTATTTTTTGTCTCTTTTAGTTGCCGGAACTGTTGTTCCTTTGTTTTGACGCTGCAAAGGTACGGCGATTTCATGAAGTGACAATTAATAAACACCTAAACCGAAGGGGAATTTTCTCTATTTGATTTAGGCGTTTCCCCGTTTAAACCTTTTTGAACTTTGTCAGTCATTGTGGGTTAAACATATAATTATATACAAGTTTCGCAAGCTCAACTTGCACGGCGGAATGACTGAATGTCATTCTGCTTGCGACGACTCGGCGTTTATGCCGACAAAGGAGTTCCCTCCCCTACGAAGGAGGGGGAGTTGAGAATTTAGAGTGGAGAGGCCCATCCAGATGGTGCTCTAAACTTTAATCTCTAATCTTGGTACTACAAAGATACCCGTAGGTTCTGAGTATGCGAAGAACCGATAAGTAGCGAAGCGATTCGTAACGCAGTGATAAGTAGCCCGAAAGGGCGATTAGTAAACTGAGCAAGAACTTGCGAAAGAGACTACCCTCAAAAACGACAAAAGTTTCGCAAGTGGGATGCTTGCGAAACTTTTGTATAAGACTGAGCACGGGGTATGAAACCTGTCGCCTCAGTGTACGGACTCCTGGATGTTCTGGCTTACAGTGCCTGGTCGGCGTAGATGTCCTCGCTGTCATCGAGGCTGGCGTTGCCGAGGTCAGTCGATACATCAATGCTTCCAGTCATCAGACATTCGTTCGTCCTTAAACTTATAGTTTTGATAAAGGGCTTCTTATATTTCCGTTTCATGTTATTTGGTTGTTTAGTTATTCAGCTGTTTGGTTGTTTAGTAGCGCTAATGGCTGGAAATGCGTGTGAGGTGGCTGCTATCTCAGATATTTCTTGCCGTTCACGATGATGATACCATGGTAACTGTTGCCTACTTGCTGGCCAGCCAGGTTGTAGCGCTTGGCATTGCCCATGTCGGCATCATCGATGAGTCGCTGTATGTCGGATGCGAATCCGTCTGTCAGCAACTGGGTAGGAGCGTTTGTGCCGCCGTCGTATTCCAACCATGCCTTGTGGGCACCGATAGTCATTTTTGCGCTGTCGCTGTTTTTCTTGGCTTTAAGGAATACAGGACTGCTGTCCCTCACTTGAAGGAAATAGACATTCCTCAGTTCTTCGTCAGTGAACTGGTGTGCGTCAATTGTACCTTTGAGGAGGTTGCCTTTGATTACATCAGTTGGCTCATCGGTGACAGACTCTTGGAACCACCAATCACCCTCTTCTGCCTGTATTATTACAGGTACTCCCTGTGGGATTATGCTTCCTTCCAATTTGTTGAATTTTACGGTTCCGTCCTTGTTGTCAGTGACATAGTACGCTTTTATTCTATCTGTTTCAGATTTAAGTGGGAGCCATGCGTTGTAGTCAAGGCACAGCGTTGCTATGTTTGCAGAAGATACCGTTGTTGTGTATTGTAGGGGCTGCAACTTGAGCACATCCGGAGCAGTAGTTGTATTCCAAACAGAATAAGAGGTCCTTTTCTCTGAATCTATCTTTTCATAGTAATAACCGATATTTAAAGTAAGAGCCTTAACAAATACACCGTCTTGAGATACGAATCCATATTGACCTTTCCAGTCGCATGTTTCCAGTTTGCTTTTTGTTCGTTGACTTGGCGTCCAATAGCTGTTGTATAATGGTGATTCTTCGGGAGAAGATGCGTAAATCTTTTGTCCTTGGTAATCCCATCCTGTGTAGAAACGGTGTGTTACGACTTCTCCTGTCTCATTGTCAATAATGAAATGTGCCTCAACGCCATTCGTGCTATATGGCCCTTTCCCCCAGTCTCCTACCTTTATTTCGCGGTATTTGCCATCTCTTGACAGTCTGCCATACACATCTTGTAATGTTACATCTTTGTTTGTATATGGTTGCTTTTCAGTGTGCTTATATGTTCCTCCCATTCCCCTTGCATTGTCGGCATAGTTGGTCCAGTCATACCAGTAGTCGCCCTTATCAGGCTGAATGCCTATGATGGCGTACTGCTTGTATGCCCATTCATATTCTTTATAGTCTTTATCACCTTCTGGATAATATGGTGTGTGATATGTAAATGCTGTCGATAGGAAATAGCCGTTGAACATATAGTGATGTTCGTCGTCATCAGGTCCATTGCCATATTTTCCCCATCCCCAGTTTACATGGAAATAGAGTTTATTGTCATTATTGCCGTAAGCATAGCCGTCGCAAACATAAGCGTGTGATTCGCTGTTGTCTGCCTTGGCTCCTGTCATGAATACAGGACGGTTGTTGTCGATTTCGTTCACGAGCATTTCTTCCCATTCTTTATCGGTGTAATTCGATGTGCTTTGGCCTGATATGTTTCCTCTTGCCCTTGCCTTGACTGTGCTTGCGTAACCGAAGTATTTAACGAGTGCAGTGGTGATGTCATACTCGCTGCCACCTGTGCCAGAGAAACTCTCTTTCCCGCTGTTGTGAGTAGCGTTTCGGCCGTATCGTGTTCTCAGGCTTACGCCGATGTCGTACATCAGCTGAGCTACTGCGTTGCCTTCAACCTTATTATATATACCTTTTGTTCCGTCAGCTGCATTGCTGGAGTATGTTCCTTCATATTCATCGCGCATATGTGCCCAGTCGTAGGTGTGCTCTGAGAAGTTTGAACTGATGTCGGTGCCATTGTCCGGGTCTGAATGACAACCTCTGTACTCTTTGTATGTGAAACTGCCTGTACCTTTTACTGGCCATTCATGGTAGTTCATGATTTGTGCCAATGCCGTAATGACACATCCAGTAGGAGGAACCTTCTTGCCATCAAGTTCGGTTTCTGTCATTCCTTCTGGATTCTGTACTCCTGCTATCTTACGTGCAACCTCCCAGTTGTAAGGTGAGTCTTGTATCCAGTAGGTGGTGAGCAGCGGTCCTTTGCCACCATGTACATCATGGAACTGTGGACGGATTTGTCCGTCCCAGCTCATCTTCGGACCTTTACCGTTGTGACTGACTTCGGGCTCGACCTTTTTTATGATGTCAATCTGCTCGTTATATGCACCCATGAGGTCACGAAGTGCATCAGGCATGATGTCGGGGTTGAATTCTCCGTCGTCGCAGAATCCAAGTATTTGGCGTTCTACGCGTTCGTCACCTGCAATGATGACGAATCCATGCTTGTCGCGGTTGAACACATAGATGTTTGTAGCATTGTCGGTAGCCGACTTCATGGTGTGGGCCAGTGTGACTGGGTGTGCAGCCAACTTTACATTAGAATTTTTCTCTCCGCGTGTTAGCCATTGCTGGGCAATGGTCTGCGCGTCTTCCATGCTGATTTGCTGTGCCTGAGCAGTACTGCTGAGTGCCAGCATAGCCATTGTGAATAATGATAGTCTGAAATTGTGTTTCATTTCAAATTTATAGGTTATAGTTTTTGTTAATCAGATAATAGGTTAAGATAGAGCCTGCTGCCATCATAGCGCTTGGGTTAAAACTTACCGCCACAATGAGGTGACTCTATATGTTTCGACTTATAACGCTTCGTCGGCGTACATATCGTAGTCATCGTCGAGGTCGGCGTTGATGTCGCTGAGGTCAACTGATACATCAATGCTGCCATCTATCATGCATACATCGTTTTCGACGACAACGATGTTCACAAAAGGTTTCTCGTATTTAAGTTTCATTGTTTTCATTTCTTAGGTATTGGTTGGGGATATAAGCCTCGCAGTTGCTGTGGCTACTGCACTTATATGATTTGGTTAGCTGCTTGTGGTTAGTGTGTAGGTTATAGTTATTGTTAACTAATTGCAAGGTTCGCAAATTGTAAGGTTTTGGATGATAAAGTTGGTATTATCGGTTGCAAATATAAAACATTATTTTATATCTGCCAAAGATATATTGGAAAATATGCACACCGTATCCATATTTTATGCAAAAAAGTGTATCTTTGTGCAGTAGGACGACGCTTTGTGCAGTTGCACAGATGGGGTAAACGGAAGAACTCGCACTATCATCACTGACCATGCGAGTAGAAATACCTAAATTATAAACCAAAAATTATTGTCGGCGTTGCTCGTCGTGCCGGAGGCAACGCAGGAAAATGCTGTTTAGGACTTTTGCTAATGACCTATTACGGTTCATTTCAAAATGTATTTTTTTGCAAGTGCCTGGATGTCCTGTGGGTCGTTCTTGCGCTTGCACTTGTCAACAACATAGTCGGTAAGTTTTGCTGGCATGT
>JAGHSZ010000106.1 GCA_018065565.1 Candidatus Colivivens caballi | reverse complement strand
TCGCAGTTGTATTTAGTGAAGAATTTTGTTATAGGATTTTGATTCTCAAAAAATGTAAAGATATTAGGGTATAGGTCTTCAATGTTCTTCTGAATCAAGTTCAACTTAACATTTCCAGGTGACATCACATATTGAGTGGTATCTACCTTGTTATAAACAAATAGTACTTTGTCTGTTGGATTTAACTGACTTTTCAGTTTGCCTATTTTTGTGACATAATTCATGCGTGGTGTCAAATCGTTCCAATCTGGTTCAACGAATATTGACCAAATCTTACGGTTAACCCCACTGATAATAGAATGAATGTAGGCTGGAAATTGTTTAAATGGATCGTCAGGATTGAAGTAATATTCCCCTGGTGCTTCAAGTATTTGGCATATAGGTTTCCCGTTTTTCATAACCATAACCAACATAAAACTAATACGGTTTGTACTTCTTGCTGCGTCACTGCTGTTTATCATCCCATCGAAGTTTTTGCAAATGTCGCTGTAGTGTGTGTCTGCCGTAGGGCGGAAGGTTCGAATAGGTTGTACTGTATATCCTTCAGATTGAAGATAACGAGTCATGCGAACGAGAGTCATTGTTTTTCCACATGAAGGTGGGCCAAACAATATGATGATCGGTGTGCTTTTGTCAGCTATGGTTACGATAATCTTGTTTGGATCAGTTTGTTCTTCTGCACTGAGTCCATGTGCTGTTGGTTGCTGTTCATGAATTGGTGATACAACATCATTTGATGCTGAAGAATCTGATGTGCTTTGAAATTCGGGTTCGTCTTGAACCTCAAGGTTGTTGTTGATGTCAATTGCCATAATATATATAATTAATGTGTTGTTAGTTTCTCTTCTTGAATGCAATGTCGAAGAAAATGAATGCAGCTACATCCACGAGGATTGAAATGAGAATCCAAAAGACGAAACTGAGTCCTCCCAGCTTGCCACTTATGAAATCAATCCATACATCATATACGCTTAGCAGTCGTTTTACTTTTGTTTCAGGATTGTCGCAGGTATAGAGTTCATTGTCGGCGTCATTTTTAAAATCAACAAATTGTTGGTAAGTCTTAATGGTTGCATAGCCTTGATTGAGTTTGTCGCAAACCTTTTTAGTATCGTCTGCATTGGTCAGAACTATTGTACCTTCATCAATATATTTTTTTGTCAAATCAAGGTTCTTCCAATCTTTGTCAGCCACTTTTCGATAGTTGCTGTTTGACGGAGTCATTGCTTTCTTGATGTTCAATTTTTTGTTTTCAAGTTGCATAAGAATGACTTCTCGGTATGCTTGATAAAGTCTTTTCCTTTCTTCTACTGAGCTACCTGTTCCTGAAAGCTTATTTATACTTGCGACTCCAAGTATTTGTGCAATCTCTCCTAATATCTTTTCTGTTTCAGGACCATTCCCAGGGTTAAGAGGATTCTTTATTTCTCCTTCTAATGACTGTAACTTAGCGTCAACTTGGTTTTCTATTTCTGTACATTTTGCCTGTATGCGTGCGTCAGTTACAGTATTGTCTTTGATTTGTGAAAGGTAACCTTGAGTTGTTGCAATGTCACTAGAGACGCGGTCGTTTATGAGATTGCGATAGAAGAATGTGTGTGTATTGGTTGGCATACTGCAGAGTAACCAAAATACCAAAACAATAATAACACCTATAATCAGATTACTACCGCGTTTCTCCATGTAAATGTTTTGATTAAGACTGTCTGTAATCATCTTTGTACCCCAAGATGCGATGAAGAAGAAACCAATGGTAACTGCCCAACAGATTGCTGCTGGAAGGTCTGGCAAAAGTAAGTGTAATGATTCGGCTGTTGCCCAGCAACTGACAGCTGCAAATGCAATAAATCCTACAATTGTAGAGATTTTCAGGAACTTGTTGTCGTTCATGATTAAAAATAAGTTCCGCTGGGCTGCCTTCAGCAGAGGCTATTGATGTTAATATCTGCTATTCATACAAATAAAAAGCGTGGAGCCAGTCTGTTGCCCGTTCCACGTCACTAAGGCTCTCGCATTGCCCGAATTGTCGAAACGAGCAACGCCGAAAGCCCCACACCGATGAATATAAAAGTATCATCTGACTGAGATATTGGAATCTTCAGTCAGATTACAGATATAATCATCCCAAGGGGCGTTTCCGTTGCTTTGTTTTTGACAATTCGTTTGAATTTGCGAGATTCTAGTAACGTCGAAACCAAAGCGTACAGTTACGCCTTTTATATATATGTAATTCCCTTTTCCCACCCATATCAGCATAGTACTATTGTAATGTACTTATTTCCGCTCGGCGTGGGTGCTATCGTCCTATTCGTTAATCAAATTTTGAATTTAATTTGCCTTAATAATTAGGTACAATACAGAAATCTGTTGCAAACATACGAAAAAATTGCAACATTGCAAAAATTATTTCTTTTTTTTCGATAATAAGTCTATATTATTGTATTTATCAGCCCCAAAATGCAGGGCGTTGATAAAATCATAGAAACTCATACTGTTCGAAAGATTTTTATCAATCATATAGCAATTTTGCTTTATTCTCTCACGAGCGCTCATGTTTCCTCTCACGAGCGCTCGTAAATGGTCGATCGAGCGGTGGATAATATGAAAAGGTGTACACCTTCCTGGAAAATGGTGTACAGCAAACGCAAGAAAGGTGTACACCTTTTCGCAATATGGTGTACACCTTTTTTAAAACTCGTGCGGTCGTGAAAGAATTTATGACTGCACGATATGGCATTTATGAATGGTCGATGCAGGGTTTAGTTATTGATTTGGGGGTGTTAGTCCATTGGATAGACGACTCCCCACTGATGGCGCAGTTCGTCCATTTGTCTCATTATGGACAATGTCTCTGCGTGTGGCATCATTGGCGATTCCAGAAGGTGCTGTTCTATGCAGCGCTTGCATTCGAGCACCTGGTATTCGTAACCGTTGACCATGTTAGCAGGTTTGTCGTACTGGGCAACGAGCTGATAGTCGCGCCACACCTCGATGTGTTCTGGGCAATTGACATTATCGACGCGGATGTAGCCCTCTGTACCGTTGATGATGCCCTGTCGGTCGTTGAGTGTGAGGCAGCCAGCTTGGAGATTTGCCATCTTGCCGTCGGCAAACGAGAGCGAGATGCTCTCCATCATGTCCATACCTGTGGGACCGAGGTGACAGTTGGTGACGGTGCGGGTGATGTCGGTGCCAAAGTACATTCGGGCGAAATTGAGCACATAGACTCCGAGGTCGAGCAGTGCGCCTCCGCAGAGGTCGGGGCGGACGATACGCTCCTTCTGCTCCATCATGTAGCACAGGGTGGCGGTGAGCAACCGGGGTTCGCCGATGATGCCACTTTCCATGATTTCACGGACTTGGTGCGACAGTGGCATATAGCGCGTCCAGATGGCTTCTGTCAGAAACACATTGTGCTGGCGTGCAAGCCTCATCAGTTCTTCTGCTTCACGGGCATTGGCTGTGAATGCTTTTTCTACGAGTACATTCTTGTCGTGTTCGATGGCAAGACGGGCGTGAGGATAGTGGTGAGAGTGTGGGGTGGCGACATAGACGAGGTCGATGTCGGTGTCTGTCACGAGTTGCTCGTAGCTGCCGTATGCGCGTGGTATGCCGTACTGGGCTGCAAACTCGCGGGCTTTCTGCTCTGACCTTGATGCGATTGCAGTAACTTCTGCATCGTGTAGTGGTTGGAGTGCCTGCGCCATTTTGTGAGCAATCCAGCCTGCACCGATAATTCCTACTTTGATTTTTTCCATGGTTTTTAAAAGTGAATAGTGAATAGTGAAAAGTGAAAGTGAATAGTGAAAAGTAATTAGAGATGAGAACATCAGCATAACTTTTAACTTTTCATTTTTAACTTTTCACTTTTAAGCCTTTGACCAACTGGGTTATGTCGTCATCGCTCATTTCCCAGGAAGTGACGAAACGCACCTTTGACTCGGTTTCACCGCGTGGACCCCAGTACTCGAATGTGGCATATTGACTGAGGCGGTCGATGAGTGAGTTAGGCATGACAAAGAACTGCTGATTCGTCGGTGAGTCAATGAATGTGTGAATGCCCTGTGCCTCAAATGCCTTGCGAAGACGCATTGCCAGTTCTACGCAGTGCTGCCCGATTCGCGAATAGAGATTGTTTGTGAACAATGCCTCGAATTGCATTCCGAGCAAACGCCCCTTTGCGAGTACTGCGCCATGAGCCTTCATCAGTGTGAAAAAGCGTGGAAGCAGTTCTTTGTTTGTGCAGACCACGGCTTCCCCTAACAGTGCTCCCATCTTGGTTCCGCCAATATAGAAGATGTCGGCGAGTGCAGCTATGTCTTTCAGTGTGACATCAGGCGATGCTGCCAATCCGCATCCCAGCCGGGCTCCGTCGATGTAAAGTGGAATGTTGTAGTGACGGCATACATCCGACAGTGCTTTGAGTTCATCGTGTGAATATATGGTTCCCAATTCTGTGGGGAAGGAAATGTAAACGGCACCTGGGCGGACCATGTGAGTGTATGTCTCGTCGGCATAGAAGCCTCGCAGATAATCGTTTACGGCAGTCGCGCTGATTTTGCCATCAATGGTGGGCAAAGCAATGACTTTGTGCCCAGACAGTTCGATGGCGCCTGCTTCGTGAGAATTGATGTGCGACGAATCGGCGGCAAGCACACCTTCCGTACGGCGCAGCAGACCGTCGATGACGACGGTGTTGGTCTGTGTGCCACCCACCAGAAAATGTACATCGGCATCGGGGGCATCACATATTGTCTTAATGAGTTGGCGGGCACGAGCGCAGAAGTCGTCTTCGCCGTATCCCGGTGTCTGAGTTCCGTTGTTGCGGACTATCGCATCAAGTACTTCGGGATGCGCTCCTGCCATGTAGTCACAGTCAAAATGCAGCATATCAGATGATTTTGTCAATTATTGGGTATATTTCATTTTCGTCATCGTATGGGTGGATGATGAAGTATGGATTTCCGGTGAGCATGGCTGAAAGGCTGGTCCTTGTGCGGTTATAGAAGATGTAGCATGGCTTGCCATACTTTTCACCACTTGCCAGTTCGTAGCCGACGCCGAGTGATGGACATGTACATTCTGCGATAATGATGTCGCACTCACGGAGCCATGCCATGTCCTGGTTGAAGATGTCGGCATCGCGTTTCCCCTGTTCTTTCAAGTTGAGATCCGTGCAACCGATATGTTCCGTAAGTACCATGTCTGTGCGCTGAATGTACTTTATCAGTCTTCCATAGAGCGAGGCATCAATCCTTCCTCCACGAATGGAACCTGCAAAATATATTTTCTTCATACAGTATGATGGTAATAAAAAACTGGTCGCAAAATTAGTAAAAAATAATAACAAATGTGTGAATTGCGGTGCGTAAATTATGTGTAAAGGTATAAAAAGTGCATAAAACATTTTTGCTTTCATCATTTTTTCTTATCTTTGCACATCAATTTGGCCGATGGGAAAGCACCTTTCGGTTTGTGACATGTGCCGTCAAGCTACTGCATAATGGCGCAAATGCAGATTAGTGTTCTCATCCCATAATAATAAATAGGTAAATGATAGAAGTAACTGCTCAGCAAATAGCTGAATACATACACGGAGTGGTTGATGGAAATCCTGATGCAAAGGTGAACAACTTTGCCAAAATTGAACAGGGATTCCAGGGAGCACTTTCTTTCTTGGCAAATCCTCAATACGAACATTTCATTTATGAAACTAAATCGAGTGTTGTGCTTGTCAACAAGGATTTTAAGCCAAGTCAACCAGTGACTGCGACAATGATCCGTGTAGATAATCCATACGAGTCAATAGCTGTACTACTGAAACTCTATGACTCGATGAAGCCAAAGCGCACAGGTATTGACCCGTTAGCTTATGTGGCTCCGACAGCAAAAATAGGCAAGGATGTTTTCATGGCACCGTTTGCTGCCGTGGGCGATAATGCTGTGATTGCTGATGGAGCACAACTGCATCCACATGCCACAGTCGGTGCAAATGCCCGGGTTGGTGAAAACACCATTATGTACAGCAACAGCGTGGTGTATCACGACTGCATTGTTGGTAACAACTGCATTCTCCATGCAGGGTGTGTGATAGGGGCCGATGGCTTCGGCTTTGCTCCAACTGCTGAGGGATATGAGAAAATACCTCAGATAGGCATCGTTACGATTGAGGACAATGTGGAAATCGGCGCAAACACATGTGTTGACCGCTCAACTATGGGAACCACAATCATTCACAAGGGTGTGAAGCTGGACAACCTTGTGCAGATTGCTCATAATGTAGAGGTCGGTGCAAATACTGTGATGTCAGCCCAGGTTGGTGTAGCAGGAAGTGCAAAGATAGGAGAGTGGTGCATGCTCGGCGGACAAGTCGGTGTTGCAGGCCACATCACTATTGGCGACCGTGTTAATGCAGGCGCACAGTCGGGACTCCCTGGTGGACGCTTGCTCAAACAGGGAAACTGCACTGTCATGGGATACCCTGCCATCGAACATGGCAATTTTGCCCGTTCGGCTGCGGCTCTCAAAAACCTGCCAGAACTCGTAAAGGAAGTCAACGAACTGAAAAAAGAAATAGAACAACTGAAACAATGCAAAAGCAACTGACATTGAAGGATTCCTTTATCGTCAAGGGTAAAGGATTGCACACTGGACAGTTCCTAACTGCCAAGTTCTGTCCTGCTCCAGAGAACCATGGCTACAAGATTCAGCGTACAGACATTGAGGGACAGCCTGTAATTGACTGTCTCGCAGAAAATGTAGGCGAAACTCAGCGTGGTACAGTTCTTGTGAAAGGTGACATCAAGGTCAGCACCATCGAACATGCCATGGCTGCGCTTTATGCATCAGGCATAGACAACTGTCTCATTCAACTTGATGGTCCTGAAATGCCTATCCTCGACGGTAGTTCCATCATTTTCATTAATGAAATACAGAAAGTAGGTGTTGTGGAGCAGAATCGCAACAAAAACTATTTTGTGGTCAAGAACAAGATGGAAATAAAGGGCGATAATGGTGAACATATCATTATTACTCCTGATGATGAATTCTGTGCTAATGTGATGATTGCATTTGACAGCCGTGTACTTGCAAGCCAGTTCGCAACACTCGACCATATGTCGGATTTCCAGTCGGAAGTGGCTTCTGCACGAACCTTTGTCTTTGTGCGTGAAGTACAGCCGTTGCTCGAACTCGGACTCATCAAGGGAGGCGACCTTGACAATGCAATCGTTATATATGAGAACGAATTGCCACAGGACAAGTTTGATGCTCTGGCTGATAAGATTGGCATTGAGCACCGCGATGCAAAGCAACTTGGCTACCTCAATACCCGACCACTTACTTGGCCAAATGAGACTGCCCGTCACAAACTCCTCGACATCATTGGCGACCTGGCACTTATCGGACGCCCAATAAAGGGACGTGTGATAGCTACCAAACCAGGGCATACCATCAACAATAAGTTTGCAAGAGAAATCCGAAAGTACATACGATGCCATGAAGTTCAGGCTCCGGTTTATGACCCAAACAAGGAAGCCGTAATTGACATCAACCGCATTCGCGATCTCATACCACACCGTTATCCTATGCTTCTCGTTGACAAGATTATTGACATCGATGACAACCAGATAATCGGCGTAAAGAATGTGACTGTAAACGAACCATTCTTTCAGGGACATTTCCCTCAGGAACCGGTTATGCCAGGTGTACTTCTCATTGAAGCAATGGCACAGGCTGGTGGTATGCTTGTCATGAGCACACTTGATGAACCAGAAAAGTGGACTGCTTATTTCATCAAGATTGACAAGGTGAAATTCCGTCAGAAAGTGGTGCCTGGCGACACCCTGATATTCCAGGTCACATTGCTTGGACCAGTTCGTCACGGCATTTCGTCCATGGCAGGCAACATATTTGTGGGAGACAAACTTGTGGCTGAGGCTGAATTTACGGCCCAGATTATTAAAAACAAATAATTCAAGGTTCGGGCATTAGCAGATTATCCCTTTCCTTCCCTTTCTGAGGGCGGTGTGGATAGATTGCAGATGTAGAACTAATAAGTAACTGCTCCTCGTCCTGAAAGGAAGAGGATGGGAAACGCTCAAAAACCACTAAACAACCAAATATGAGTAAAATAAGTCCTTTAGCATTTATCGATCCAGAGGCAAAGATAGGTGAAAATTGCACAATTGGTCCTTTCTGCTTTATCGATAAAGGGGTGGAGATTGGTGACAACAATGAACTGATGAACAGTGTCACTCTTCTTGATGGCACCCGTATGGGCAGTGGAAATATTTTATTTCCTGGTGCTGTAATTGGAGCTATTCCTCAAGACTTAAAGTTTGTTGGGGAAGAGACAACAGTACAGATTGGCGATAACAACAAGATTCGTGAGAATGTAACAATACATCGTGGAACAGCAAGTAAGGGTACGACTATTGTTGGAAGCAACAACCTCATTATGGAGAACGCCCACATAGCTCATGACTGCGTCTTTGGCAATAATATCATCATGGGAAACTCCACAAAACTTGCTGGTGAAGTGATTGTTGACGACCGGGCAATAATCTCTGCTGTAGTATTGGTGCATCAGTTTACAAGAATTGGCGGAGGCTCAATGACACAGGGCGGCACACGCACAGGTTCTGACATTCCTCCGTTTGTCATTGCAGCTCGCGATCCAGTGGCATACTGTGGCATCAACCTCGTAGGTCTGCGTCGTAGAGGTTTTTCCCGTGAACTTATCGACAACATACATGACTGCTACCGTATCATCTATAACAGCAATCTGCGTGTAGTTGAAGCCCTCGACCGTATAAAGGAGGAAATACCGATGTCGCCTGAGATTCAGTACATCATCGACTTCGTTGGCTCTTCTCGCAGAGGCATCATCCGTTAGTCGTTGCGTAATTTCGACTTTTGACCATTTGCGCAAACGACAAAACCACTAAACCACCAAACAACCAAATATGATTTACAGATTAACAATTATCTCAGATGAGGTCGATGACTTCATGAGAGAGATACAAATTAGTTCTGAGGCAACATTTCTTGACCTTCACAAGGCTATCGTAAAGGCTTGTGGCTATACAGACGACCAGATTACCTTGTTCACTATGTGTGAAGATGGATGGGAAAAAGGCCAAGAGATTACCCTTGAAGAAATGGACACTGACAGCTATGAGGATTCCTACATAATGTCAGAAACACATCTCGACGAGTTTATCGAAGATGAAAAGCAGCATATGCTTTATACATATGATTTACTCGCAGACCGTAATTTCTTCATTGAAGTATCTGAAATCATTACAGGTAAATCGCTTACGGCTCCTAAGGTGTCACGCTCAATGGGAAATCCTCCTCAGCAGTCACTCGACTTTGATGAGATTATGGCACGCAACCCCATTGATGCTTCACCTTCGCTTGACATTGACGATGACCTCTATGGTGAGGGTATCTCGGAAGAGGACAATGACCTTGAGGGCTTGGACATTTGCGATGGCAATCCATACGATTGAATGCATGTAAGTCGGAAACATACGAATGACAATGCCTACATTAGTAGTAATAATAGGCCCCACGGCTGTGGGCAAGACAGGGCTTAGCATCCAACTTGCTAAGCTCTTGTGTTGTGATGTCATTTCTGCCGACTCGCGCCAGATTTATAAAGATATAAATATAGGTACCGCAAAACCAACTCTTGACGAGATGCAGGGTGTCAGACACCATTTCATTGACCGGCTTGAACTCGAAGACTATTATAGTGCTGCACAGTATGAAACGGATGTCCTGTCACTTCTTGACACGATGTTTCAGCAGGGCGAATACGCACTGATGGTTGGGGGCTCTATGATGTACACTGATGCTGTATGCAATGGCATTGATGACATACCTACCATAACAGCGGAGGTGCGTGAGGTGATGAAACAGAAACTTGAAACAGAAGGACTGCAGTCTTTGTGTGACCAACTTCGTCTGCTTGATCCTGAATACTATCGTCTTGTTGACTTGAAGAACCCAAAGCGAATAGTACACGCCCTTGAAATTTGTTATCAGACAGGGCGCACTTTCACTTCGTTCCGGCAAAACATACGAAAGTCACGACCATTCCGCATTGTTAAGATTGGTTTGCGCCGTGAACGCCAAAACTTGTTCGACCGCATCAACTGTCGTGTGGATGAAATGATGGCTAATGGCTTCTTCCATGAGGCGGAAGGGCTCTTTCATCGGCGTCATCTGAACTCGCTCAACACTGTTGGCTACAAAGAATTGTTTAATGTCATCAGTGGAGAATGGAAATTGCCTATGGCGGTGGAGCGAATAAAAAAAAATACGCGCGTTTATGCAAAGAAACAGATGACATGGTATGCACATGATGACGAGATTCATTGGCTTGATGCTGACCAAATGTCAACAGAGCAAATGCTTGACCGCATAATGGAAATCGTGGAATGTAAACAATGAACGCAACGAACGATGGCGTAAACTATATTTATGAAGAAAAAACGACTTATATATAATACGAAACAATGAATATCGGATTTGACAACGAGAAATATCTCAGGATTCAGCCAGAGCACATTAAGGAGCGCATTGCACAGTTTGGTGATAAACTTTACCTGGAATTTGGGGGCAAACTCTTTGATGACTTTCATGCTAGCCGCGTCTTGCCGGGTTTCCAGCCCGATAGCAAACTGCGTATGCTTATGCAACTGCGTGATGATGTCGAAATTGTTATTGTCATCAGTGCTCTTGACATAGAGAAAAATAAGGTTCGTAGTGACCTCGACATCACATATGACAACGATGTGCTCCGCCTCCGTGATGAGTTTATGAGTCGAGGACTGATGGTTAGTTCTGTTGTCATTACTCATTTCAATGGGCAGGCCAGTGCCAAGGCTTATCAGAACCGTTTGGAGCGTTTGGGCATTAAAGTCTATTTCCATTATCTGATTGAAGGCTATCCGACTAATGTAGAATTGATATGTTCGGAAGATGGATTTGGAAAGAATGACTATGTTGAAACTACTCGTCCGCTTGTTGTAATAACGGCTCCTGGTCCAGGAAGTGGTAAGATGGCAGTGTGCCTTTCCCAGCTTTATCAAGAAAACAAGCGTGGAGTAAAGGCAGGCTATGCCAAGTTTGAGACTTTCCCAATATGGAATCTTCCATTGAAGCATCCTGTAAATGTGGCGTATGAGGCTGCAACTGCCGACTTGAACGATGTGAACATGATTGATCCGTTCCATCTTGAGGTTTATGGTAAGACTACGGTTAACTACAACCGTGACATCGAGATATTCCCTGTTCTCAATGCAATATTTGAAGGAATATATGGCGAGAATCCATATAAGTCACCAACTGATATGGGGGTAAACATGGTTGGAAATTGTATTTCTGATGATGAAGTGTGCTGCAAGGCATCGAAAGAAGAAATCATACGACGCTACTATACTGCATTATGCAATCTTGCAATTGGCAAGTCTGACGAAAGTGAGGCAAACAAGATTGCCTTACTGATGAAGCAGATAAAGATTAGCACAGAGGACCGACGCACAACCATAGCTGCCAAAGAGAAAAAACTGCAAGAGGGTGTAAATGCTGCTGCGATAGAAATGGCAAATGGAACAATAATCACAGCCAAGACCAGTGCCCTTCTTGGTCCAAGTGCAGCTTTGATTCTTAATGCAATTAAATATTTGGCGGGTATTGACCACAGTGTGAAACTAATTCCTCAAAAGATGATAAAACCAATTCAGCAGACGAAGGTTGATTTCCTTCACGGCAGCAATCCACGCTTGCATACCGATGAGGTGCTTGTGGCTTTGTCGATGCTGAGCTTAACAGATGAAAACTGCGAACGAGCACTTGCTTGCTTGCCTCAGCTTAATGGATGTCAGGCTCACTCGACTGTGATGTTGAGTGAGGTTGACCATAAAATCTTTAAGAAACTTGGTGTTGGCTTGACATGTGACCCTGTGAAAAAGAAGTAAATGCTATTTAGCCGATTCGGGCTTATTGGCCATTTATCATAACATGACAATAACATGAGTAATCCCACTCTGATGCAATGAACTGCAAAAGAGTGGGATTATTTGATTTGACCTATTTGCTTTGATCTCTGGAAGGCAGTCGTAGTACTGTGCCAATGCACCAATAGGCACACAGTCCTCATGAAAGGGCTATTTTCTTACCAAGTCGAGGAAAGTGTATGGGTAGGCATGGCGTTCATCTGCTTCATGCTTTTCCTCGTTGATGGCAGTCCATTCATTGTAGTTGACTGTTGGGAAGAATGCATCTGCATCGTTTGGTTCATCATCGATGACTGTAAGATAGAGCTTATCAGCAATTGGAAGTGTCTGATGATAGACATATGCACCACCGATGATGAATACTTCACCGTCGTCCTTGGCTGCATCAAGAGCTTGTTCGAGTGATGTGAACCATTCAGCCCCTTCATGGTCTGCTGGTATCTCTTCTGGTAATGCTAACACGATATTACGACGATTAGGCAGTGGACGATGTGGAAAAGAGTTGAAGGTGTTTCTTCCCATGATAACTGTATGACCTGTCGTGGTTGACTTGAATCGCTTCATGTCATTCGGCATTTTGTACAGCAGTTCGTTCTTCTTGCCAATGGCGAAGTTCTTTGCTATTGCTACGATTATTGATATCATTGTTTGGTGCTTTTATTCGTGCTGATGTAATTTGTTATGTCAGTTGCCTCCGTTTACTTGTTTCATGTATTCCCTTATCTGTGGATTTTGCTTGAACGACTCGGGCGCTTCAAGGTAGATTTCGTCAATCTGTGGTGTTGTAGTTGGGAAACCGTAATAGTCGCGCGCCTCATAGCAAAGCCGTAGGAACCAGAATGTGCCAAGCGTGTTGTCCATATTGTCAAGTATGAACTTTGTGTCAAGGTGGTCAAGGTCGGCATTCAATCGTGCAGATTCATTAGCGAGTGTTTGCATAATCTCGTCTTGTGTGTATCCGTCAAGCACCATGTCACATTCTTTGTGGGAAAGGTCGTCGAAGAGAATCTGCAACGAGTCGCGCTTCATCAAGAAATGGTATAGACTGTCGTTTAGTGGGGTGCCTTCGAGTTTCACCATATTGTTGGATATGCTGATACTAATGTTTCCTGGTTCAAGTACCATTGGGAAATTCTCTGCTCCCATTGTCAAACGAACACACTGGGCACTGTCAATAGTTCCCGCCATACGAAACTGTCCGTGGATGATTTCGCTGGAATCGATGACTTCTCCATTGTTCTGCTCAACCAGTGTCTGAATGTATGCCATTGTGCCGTCGAGCATATTGGCTGATGAACCTACTACAGAGTACTTTTCGGCACAAGAGCAAAGTATCAGTATTGATGCTATTGGGAGGAATATCTTACGCATGATGAATCTTTGTGTGATTTTGGTGAAGGCACATGCCATTTCGCATACAAAAGTACAAATAATTAATGAAACATCATATAAATCATAAGGTAAACACCGTCTTTTTAATTTTCTTTAAGATTTAATCGGGAAAATGTATTATCTTTGCATCATAAAATCAATAATTCAGACTACTGCAATGAAACAATATCTTGACTTGCTTAACCGCATATTGACTGAAGGGGTTCAGAAAGGCGACCGTACAGGTACTGGTACCATCAGTGTGTTTGGTAACCAGATGCGTTTTAATTTGGAAGATGGTTTCCCTCTGCTGACCACAAAGAAACTTCATTTGAAATCGATTATTTATGAACTTTTGTGGTTTTTGCGTGGGGACACAAATGTGCACTGGCTTCAGGAACATGGGGTAAGAATCTGGAATGAATGGGCTGATCCCGATGGTAATCTGGGACACATATATGGTTACCAGTGGAGGTCGTGGCCGGATTATAATGGAGGAAACATCGACCAAATAAAGGAAGTGATAAGTCAGATAAAGGAAAACCCAAATTCACGCCGACTTATTGTTAGTGCATGGAATGTTGCAGATATCAATAACATGAACTTGCCACCGTGTCACATACTGTTTCAATTTTATGTGGCTGATGGGCGTTTGAGTCTTCAACTATATCAGCGTAGTGCTGATACATTCCTTGGAGTTCCATTCAACATAGCCAGCTATTCTCTGCTGCTGATGATGGTTGCACAAGTGTGTGGACTGCGTCCAGGTGACTTTGTATATACAACAGGTGACACTCATCTATATCTTGACCATCTCGAACAGGCTCGTCTGCAATTGACTCGAACTCCTCGTTCGCTTCCTCATATGTTGATAAATCCTGATGTAAAGGACATCTTCGATTTTAAGTATGAAGACTTCACACTGACGGATTATAATCCTTATGATCATATTAAGGCAACTGTCAGTGTGTAACACCCTAATGACCGATTTGGATTAAACATAAAAACCATCGTCAATGTCTTGGCGATGGCTTAATTGTATCTATGAGATTGTCTGCTCGATAGACTGTTCGATTGTATGTTCGATTTAGGGGCGATTATTTGGTGAATAATGGTATGGTTGCTCCGGTATAGAATTTCTTGAAATGACTTTGCAATGCTACCGAGAGCGCTTCTGTGGCATGGTTTCCCGTGCAGTGCCCAGTGTAGAGTAAAAGGGTGGGGTAGAGTGCTGAAAGAGTGTTGGCAAGTGATGTAACATTGTCAATGTTCATGTATTCATCCAGAAGATGCAGTCCTCCAATAAACTGATGAATGTTTTCACGGTTGCAGTTGTAAGTTCGTGTAAATGCTTGGAGTATGTTTAGTAATCCAGAATGAGAACATGGAGAAATCAGAGTATGGCATTGGGATGTTAGGGTTTCGTCTGATCGGTGACTGATGCATACACAGAGTTCGTCTTCGGCTGTGTATGGTTGGTTTATGCCATTGCGTGAACTATGGAGACGGTTGTTACCTGCCGGACATGGCTGTTGCTTGTTATTGCATTTGAACAATGAAAGTGTGTTTGAGATTATTAGTCTGTTTTCATTGACGAATTGAAAACGGTGTATGTTCTCACGAATAAGATCGGCATCTGGGGTCAGATTGTGAAAGATGCCATGATGAGTAGAAGTATATGTTGTGTCAATGATGTACTGGCTGCAAAATATGCGGGCAATTTGGTTCTGTTTTAGAAACCGTTGCAACCCGCCAGTATGGTCATTGTGACCATGTGAAAGGATAAGTGTGTCAATTTTGGTGATGTCTATGCCTAAGGTTATTGCGTTGTCTATTGCGCAACCTGATTTGCCTGTATCAATTAAATATCTATGTTCATCATCTTCGACATATAGTGACAACCCATGTTCCGATGCCAAATGGAGTGTTGAATCGGGGCATGGGGTGTTGTCTATCAGAATAGTTATTTGGGGGGACGACATTGTACTAAATGTGTCTTTGCTCTCAGATGATATGTTGTATGATTGGGAAATGAACAGAAATGACTTATTTCACAACAGCGGTAAACTCAATGGCTGAATCACTGTTGTTGATAAGACTGTGACTGTGTCCCGAGGGGCAATAGTGACATTGACCTTCATGAAGTTCAATTGTTTGACCATCATATAGGACATGTGCATTTCCTTTGGTTAGGAACAAAACTTCACAATTGTCGCTATGGGTGTGAAGGCCGATGGACGCTCCTGGTATAAGTCTTCCTTTCATTACTCTTGTCTGTCCATCGAAGTACATCTTCGCCATCAATTCTTTTTCTCCTCCTTTGAACTGTGGGTACCTTTCTTCTTTGATGCTGTCAAAGTCAATAATCATAGTTCTATAAATATGTTTATGATGAAGTTACTTGCGAATTATGGTCTTTCCGAATGGAGCTAACGAAATGCGTGCCATCTTATAATGCTGCTTTCCCCATGGAATGCCGATGATTGTGATGCACAGCAGGGTGCCGAAGAATATATGACATATCCAGGACCATAGTCCACCAAAAATGAACCAGAGAATGTTCAGCGGAATGCGCAGACATCCGTTGAGTGAGTTTGTGCTTTCTACTTCTGCTCCAAAAGGCCATAAGCAGAGTAGGCCAATCTTGAAGATTTGTACTGCCCACGGAATGCCAACGATGGTAATCGCAAGTGCAACGCTGCTTGTGAAGTATCCAATGGCAGCTTCTAAACCTCCGAATATCAACCATAGAAAGTTTCCAAGTATTCTCATTGTTTCGTTCTTGTTTTATGTGTTAGAAAAATGATGGATTTAATAGTGGAACTTTACATTATAGTCTATGCCGTCAGAATGGGGTATGCATTTGATCCCTACTTACTTTAACAAGTCTGGGCGTAGGAACTTTGTCCGTTCTACTGATTGCTGCATTTCCCATTCTGCAATCTTGGCTTGATTGCCGGAAAGCAGTATCTCTGGCACTTTCCATCCTTTATAGTCTGCTGGGCGGGTATATATTGGTGCGGCTAAAAGGTTATCTTGGAACGAGTCGCTTAGTGCGCTTTGTTCATCACCGATTGCTCCTGGGATGACGCGTACAATGGCATCAGCCATACATGCAGCAACCAGTTCGCCACCTGTAAGTACAAAGTCGCCAAGTGACACTTCCTTTGTGATTAAGTGTTCACGGATGCGGTAGTCGATGCCTTTGTAGTGGCCGCAGAGAATGATTATGTTGCCTTTCAGCGATAGTTCATTCGCCATAGGCTGGTCAAACTGTTTGCCATCTGGAGTTACAAAGATGACCTCATCGTAGTCGCGTTCGGATTTCAGTTTGCTGATGCAGTCGTCAATGGGCTGGCATTGCATCACCATACCAGGGAAACCACCGAAAGGGTAGTCGTCAAGGCGTCCGTGCTTGTCGGTTGTGTAGTCGCGGAGATTATGAACATAAATCTCGGCAAGGCCCTTTTTCTGGGCCCTACCGAGAATGCTTTTATCGAAGAATCCTTCGAGCAGTTCTGGGACTGCTGTCAGTATGTCTATTCTCATTAGCAGATGAGGAGTTAAGAAGTCAATAAGTTAAAGGCGTTTGCCTAATATGTTCATTGTTAACTTTTAACTTGCCCGAAGTGTTATGCTGCTGTTGGCAGAACACCTGCGATGAGGATAAGTACGAGGAGGCCAAGGATTGCATAAAGTTCAGGGAACACGGCGAGTACCATTGTTGTACCGAAGGCATTGTGGCCACCACCAATTGCGCTGATACCGTTTGCACAAACCTTTGCCTGACGAATTGCGCTGATCCATGCAACGAGACCGAGTGCAAGACCTGCACCGAGTACACCTGCCGCAGTGAGCATGTTCATTCCTTCAAATACATGGCTCTGGAGCATGAAGAAACCTACGAATCCGTAAAGTCCCTGTGATGAAGGGAGGGCAGCAAGACCAATGTATGAACCGCTTGCAGATGGATTCTTCTTGTATGCACCGATGGCTGCATTACCACAAATAGTTACACCGTAAGATGAACCGATACCAGACAGCGCTACGCAAAGCGCCATACCTAAATAACCTAAAATAATTTCCATAATGTTTTTGTTTTTGTTTGTTTATTTGTTAATTTATTGTAGCCTGTTTTATTCTGTATGATTTCTATGATTCTCTGACTTTAAACGGTTGATATGCCTTTCCTCCACCTTCAAACTCTGCATTCTTGAAGAACTCGACGAATGTGAGTCGCATAGGGTGAACGAATGAACTGATCATACAGAGGGCGAAGTTGATGCCGTGACCGAAGAGCAGGATTATCATCATCGGCAACCAGCGTATCCACCAATCCATGCTTGATGTCATGGTTGTGGCTAACTGATTGAACACTCCTCCGAGTACACCGCCTGTAAGTCCGAGTGCGAACAAACGGATGTATGAGAGCAGGTCGCCTAAGAGTCCTGTTGCCATGCCGTAGGTGTTCCACAGTCCGGTGGCGAAGTTCATGAAGATGTTCTTGTCAGGGCTGTTAAAGAAGAATATGCCTAATACTGACAATGCCATGATGCCATAGAGCATATATGTAACGAACTGAGGGAGTGCCACTCCGCACATAGGCAGTCCGAAACATGCAATGGCTGCAAGCAGTGCAATCACCCACGAGAACTTGCCGATGCCGAACTTCCATCCGTAGAGTCGTGCTGCCTTTACACCTGCGAGTACCATACCGAAGAGTACCTGTATGAGACCAATCACAACTGCGATGACCATCATAGGGCTGTATCCGAAAATCTTGTAGTTGTTCTCGCTGATGAAATATGGCTTTACTCCACTGAGGAATGCCCAGTCTTGCTGTGTCAGGTCGATTCCGAAGAAGGAACCTGTGAGTGTGCCGCATATGATGGTCATGCCACCGAGAATCATGCCAAGGTTGGCATATGGTTTCATGTCATCCTTCAGTTTGCTCTTTGCAATGATGCTTGCTATGAGTATCAGTAATCCGTAGCCTGCGTCGCCCATACAGAGCCCGAAGAACAGCATGAAGAACGGTGCGAGGAACGGTGTGACATCGAGGTCGTTGTAGCGTGGCAGCGAGTACATTTTCAGAATTGGTTCGAACAACTTGGTGTAGGCGTTGTTCTTCAACTGAATAGGTACATTGTCATCGATGCTTGGTTTCTCAATGTCATAGTAGATGTTGTTCTGTTCGAGGTATTCGATTACAGCACTTTCTGTCTCTTCAAGTGTCCAACCCTGGAGTAGGCGGACCGCGTCATCAGCAACCGAGGTGTGACTGAGGTGTACTTTGGAGAGTGACAAGTCGTTGTCGTTGTCAATCTGTCCCTTTGTCAAGAGGTCACGCTGATGTTCGTTGATGTAAAGGAACTCGTTGTGGATTGTAGTGATTTCTGCTTCCAGACTTGTTTTTTCTGCTTCGTAGTCAGAGAGGCTTTTGTCTGGCAGTGAAATGAGTTCGGCTGTAATGTCGGGCTGCTCTTTTGAGAATGTGACGAAGAAAGTCTTTCCACCGAATTCGCTGATGGGTGTTGCATAGAGTTCTTCTACCCAGTCCTGACGGAACAGTTTTGAAGAGACGGTGTAGAAGTTTGCCTTATAGCCTTCAGCTTCGAGTCTGTGGATTGTGTCCCAGTTGAACTCGCCCCAGTGCTCGAGTGCTTCGATGTTTTTGTTGGCGGCATCGAGTTGGTGTTTCAGTGTGTTCTCCTTTTGCACAAGTGTCTCGATGTGTTCCAGAAGTTGCAGCGCATTGCCGATGCCGTTGTCGGATGTGGTGTCATTAGCAGAAGCTTCGTAAGATTCAACAGCATAGTCGAGTGCCTTGAATGCAGCCTTGTAGCGTTCGGCCACAGCCATGTTGTCTTGTAGTTCGGTGCTTGTGGCGCCTTCCTGCAACTGGTCTATGTGTATGACTCCTAAGTTGCGTATGTCGCTAATAAACTTTTCATATTCCTTAGAAGTGATAAGGAATGTGAGTTTCTTCATTTTCTGAATCATGCCTCTTCCTCCTCCTTTCTTCTTTTTTCTTGGAGCGATTTCAGTATCTTCTGTGAAGATTTAGAGAGGTTCTCTTCGTCCTCCATGAATCGCTTGATTTTGCGCACAGCTTCTTGATAGCCTGGAATCTGAACCTTCTCGAAGAGGTTCACCTTCTGGGTCGTCTTACGGCGTGCGTGGTCCAGCAGTCCGAGTTTTGCAACTACGAATTCGTGTTCGACAGCAGTCTTTGCAAGTCCTTGCAGGAGGTTGATGCCATCGAAGTACCATTTGGGTGAACTGAACAGTCCAAATGGACGGATGTCAAGTTGTATGTTGTCGAGGACGGGTACGCGTACGCCTGCAATTTTCTTGACCGACATCTCGACATCTTTGAGTGTGACGAGTGATGTGTCGAATTCGCCCCAAAGGGCATACATCGACTCGTAGCCTTGTATCTGTGCTTCGAGTTGTTTGTCAAGTAGGGCAGCCTCTTCCTTGCATTTCTTGACTTCCAGACGCAGTGCAGTCTCCTTGCTCTTGATGATAGGCAAGGTTCGCTGTCGCATCTTCAGTTGCTTTTCGATTTGCTGAAGTGATGTCTTGTTATATTGAAATTTAATCATGATTTCCAGTATAGGTCGGTGAACTCCTTCTTGATGTTGACTTCTTCAAGTGAGAAGTATTTTTGTAGAAGAACCCAAGTGACATCGAGCATCTGGGTGGTGTCGAGGTCCACATCGATTGCAAGGAGTTGGTCGGCATAGTCTTTGGCAAAGTCAAGGCAGCGGTTGTCGTAGTCGGTGAGGTCGAAACCGTTTTCGAGTTTTGTCTTTGCGTTTGCTGCGTCGGCATAGAGACGAATGGCTGCGTTCATCACCTGGCTGTGGTCCTTGCGGGTTTTCTTTCCGGCAACGAGCTGTTTCAAGCGGGAGAGTGAACGGAACGGGTCAACGATGACTTTTCCGATGTCGCTGTCACGGCGCAGATAGAGCTGACCTTCGGTGATGTAACCAGTGTTGTCAGGTACTGCGTGGGTGATGTCGCCACCTGAGAGGGTGGTGACTGCGATGATTGTGATGGAGCCGCCTCCTGCTTCGTCAGGGAACTGCACGGCCTTTTCGTAGATTTTGGCGAGGTCGGAGTAGAGTGAACCTGGCATTGAGTCCTTTGATGGAATCTGGTCCATGCGGTTGCTAACGATTGAGAGTGAGTCGGCGTATGATGTCATGTCGGTTAGGAGTACGAGTACTTTCTCGTGCTTCTCAACTGCGTAATACTCTGCTGCTGCAAGTGTCATGTCAGGGATGAGCAGACGCTCTACGGCTGGGTCTTCGGTTGTGTTCATGAATGCGATGATGCGGTCGAGTGCACCTGCATTTGAGAATGTGTTGCGGAAGAAGTAGTAGTCGTCGTTTGTCATACCCATGCCGCCGAGGATGATTTTGTCGGCCTTGGCACGGAGTGCTACCATTGCCATGACTTCGTTGAATGGCTGGTCAGGGTCGGCAAAGAACGGGATTTTCTGTCCGCTGACGAGTGTGTTGTTGAGGTCGATGCCTGCAATACCTGTGGCGATGAGTTCGCTTGGCTGCTTACGGCGTACAGGGTTGACGGATGGTCCGCCGATTTCCACTTCCTTGCCTTCGATTTCGGGTCCTCCGTCGATTGGTTGTCCGTAGGCATTGAAGAATCGTCCTGCCAGCTGGTCGCTGACCTTGAGGGTAGGTGCCTTGCCGAGGAATACCACTTCGGCATTGGTTGGTATGCCGCCTGTGCCTTCGAATACCTGGAGTGTGATGTCGTCGCCTGCAATCTTAACTACCTGTGCGAGTTTTCCGTTGATAGTTGCCAGTTCGTCATATCCCACGCCTGTGGCTTTGAGTGAACAGGTGGCCTTGGTGATCTGACTGATCTTTGTATATACTTTCTGAAATGCTGTTGACATTGTCTTTACTATTTAGCTATTTACGGTTTACTATTTTGGGAGCAATTGGGTAATTTGCTGTTTAGCTATTTAGCAATTACTTACTTGTGTGGCTGGAGCATGTCCTCCACTTGCTGCTTGTAGTTGTAGTACTGCTCGGACTTGTATTCAGAGTAGTTCATCTGCTTGCAGAGGTTGATCATCTTCTTGAAGTAGTCAACTACATCAAGGAAGTTGTCGAACTTGAAGTCGATTTCGCAGATTTCAGTCACGAGGTTGAGGATTTCCTCCTGTCGTTCGAGTGAGGTGACTGCGTCGATTTCGTCGAAGGCATCTTGTTGGAGGATGACGAAGTCGATGATTTCAGACTTCCAGAATGTCTCGTGGTAGTCAACAGGTACACCGTCGTCGCCGAGGATGTTGATTTGTTCGGCGATTTCCTTGCCGCGCTGCATGCGTGTCTTGAGTGCGAGTACCTTTGGAATCCACTGGTCGTTGATTTTGCCCTTGATGTATTCTGCGAATTCTGGGTATTCGAGGTATTTTGAATAGGAGTCGATAGGGTTGACGGCAGGGTAGCGCTTCTTGTCGGCACGGTCCTGTTCGAGTCCGTAGAAGCATCGTGCCACCTTCTTTGTACTTTCGGTGACTGGCTCCTTGAGGTTACCGCCGGCAGGCGACACTGTTCCTATGAATGTGATGCTGCCCACCTCGCCGTTGTTGAGATATACATATCCTGCTCGTCCGTAGAAGTTGCTGATGAGGGCGGAGAGGTCCATTGGGAAGGCATCTGGTCCAGGCAGTTCCTCCATACGGTTTGACATTTCGCGGAGTGCCTGTGCCCATCGTGATGTGGAGTCGGCCATGAGCAGTACGCGCAGACCCATAGAGCGGTAGTATTCTGCCATTGTCATTGCTGTATAGACTGATGCTTCACGGGCAGCGACTGGCATGTTTGATGTGTTGGCGATGATGATGGTGCGCTCCATCAGTTTGCGTCCTGTGTGTGGGTCAACGAGTTCTGGGAACTCTGTGAAGATTTCCACCACTTCGTTGGCGCGTTCGCCGCAGGCTGCGATGATGACGATGTCGGCTTCTGCCTGTTTTGATATGGCGTGCTGGAGCACGGTCTTACCCGTACCGAATGGTCCAGGGATGAATCCTGTGCCGCCTTCCACGATTGGGTTGAATGTGTCGATGGTGCGGACGCCTGTTTCGAGCAACTTGAATGGGCGTGGCTTCTGCTTGTAGTTGGTCATGGCGAATTTCACTGGCCAGTGCTGAATCATGTCAACCTTGACTTCTTCGCCGTTTTCCTTGACGAGTGTGGCGATGGTGTCGGTTATCTTGTACTGACCTGCCTTGGCGATGGATTTCACCTTGGCTTTGCCTTCAAGCTGGAATGGAGCCATGATTTTGAGTGGCTGTGAGTTTTCTGTGACTTTGCCGAGCCAGTCGGACGACTGTACTTCGTCGCCTACCTTGACGATTGGTTCGAAGTCCCAGATGCGGTCTTCGTCGAGTGGGTTTGTGTACTGTCCTCTTTTGAGGAATACGCCTTCCATCTTGTCGAGGTCGTTTTGCAGTCCGTCGAAGTTTTTTGAGAGCATACCTGGAGCGAGTTTCACTTCGAGCATGTGACCTGTGAAATCCACTGGTGCGCCGACTTTGAGTCCTCGTGTGCTTTCAAACACCTGAACGAATACATCAGTGCCTACGACCTTGATGACTTCGGCCATCAGGCGGTCGCCTCCTGTCTCGATGAAGCATATTTCACCTTGAGACACTGGACCGTCAACGACGACTGTCACCATGTTGGCAATAACGCCTTTTACTGTTCCTTTTGTCATATTTGGTTGTTTAGTTGTTTAGTCGTTTAGGGGACCCTCCCCATCCCTCCTCGGACCCTCCCCATCCCTCCTCGGACCCTCCCCCTCCCTCCCGTTCAGGGCGGGGGTTGAATGATGCTGGATGTGGGATTGACAAGTAACCACTCCCCGTCCTGAAAGGAAGGGGGTGGGGGGAAGGTCTGGGAAGGGGGAAGGTCTGTTTCTCAATTTAATCTATTGCCTGAATTCCTCTGGCACTTTGGCTTCGCCCCGCAGGTTCTCGATGATTTGGCGGAAGGTCTCCTTGCCCTGTTCCACATCGAGGCGGTCCCAGCGTTCGAGCATTTCCAGTTTGCAGAAGTATGCGAAGACAGCTTCGATGGAGAACACTTCGAAGAATGTCTTGTCTTCGAGCCACATCCACTTGAATGCGTCAATGCGTTTTTCCTTCTGCACGGGATCGTCTTCATCGACAATTTTCATCAGGTCGGTGACATAGTCGAACTCGTGCCGGAGGTCGAAGTCCTTGGTGTTGTTGGTGCGTATCATCTCGTTCACCTCGTTGTCGCCAAGAATGTAGTCGCCGACATTCCAGCCGTTCTTGCGGGCTATCATGGCGGTGAGGATGTTGGTGATGTCGAAGTTGAGCTTAAACCACTCTGCCATCATCTTGTTCGGGCATTGCATGGCATATTCGTAGTATGCCTGTGCCATGGCGTCTTCGGCGAACCATCCTTCTTTATCTTTATTATAGTTGTACTCGCGCGCGAAGATGGACATGAACGAAGGGTAGCGGTGCACATTGAAGTTGATTTCGCGTGCCGATGTGATCATGTCGGTGAACTGTTCGCGTGTGAAATTGCCGTTAGGCAGCATTTCTGCCTCTGGGTTTTTGAGCAGACGGACCAGGTTCTTGCAGTCGAATTTGAGGAAATAGTAGAAAAGCTGCTTGCGGTCGGTGTCCGTGAGCAGTTCTTCGCATTCTTCCTTCAATTCTGCCAGTGTGTTACCCCTGAGTCCTCCGTCGAGTGTGAGGTCGGGCAGTCCTGCTATCAGACAATAATAATTTGCCATATTTAGTTGTTTAGTCGTTTAGTCGTTTAGGGACCCTCCCCATCCCTCCTCGGACCCTCCCCATCCCTCCCTTTCAGGGCGGGGGTTGAATGATGCTGGATGTGGGATTGACAAGTAACCACTCCCCGTCCTGAAAGGAAGGGGAAGGGGG
>JAGHSZ010000066.1 GCA_018065565.1 Candidatus Colivivens caballi | reverse complement strand
GGCATACGACCCCGACGGCATCGACGGCATCAGCGAGTCTGCCAACCCACAGGACGACGCTCTGTACGACCTGCAAGGACGACGCCTGAACACACAACCCGAAAGGGGATTATATATCAGTGGAAATAGGAAGTATGTTGTAAGGTAGGTGCAAGTTTCGCAAGCTCCACTTGCATAGTTTACAACCCGCCTGCGCAAGCAGCATCCGACGCTGACCACCGAAGATGTACGGTTCTGCTGCCTGCTTATGATGCGTGTACCTAACTCACTGTTGGCTGATGTCTATGGCATTGCGTCATCGTCGGTGGCTGTGAGAAAACAACGCATGAAGAAGAAACTCGACAGCGATGTCCAGAACCAAACCATCGAGAACTATTTGCACCAATATGTCTAAACCAATCAAAACAACAAAATCATGAAAAGAAGATTATTATCAGCAATCGTAATGCTTGCCGTGTGTTGTATTGCAAATGCAGAGGGCATCAAGAGAAATGCAAAAACGGCAGAAGGCACAGTGTATGCACCGTTCATCGAAAATGGTAAAAATTGGTATGTGTGGCAATTTAGCAGTGAGCACTACTCGTCGAGTGCTGCTGAATACGAAATACCAAAAGAATACAACTACTATATTAATGAAGAAACAAGCGACACGGTCATTAACGGTACACCTTATCGCCAGATAGAGGTTTCTAATTATTACAAATCTCCAATGCTAAATGATGGCAAAGCAGCATTCTTCGATCTATCATGGTACCATTTATCTTCAATAGTTATGGGTGGAATCTTCCGTGAAGACAATGGCAAGGTCTTCAAATACGATGAGGAGAAGCAGATAGAATACCTGTTCTATGACTTCACTCTGAATGTCGGTGATCAATTTAGTCTTTTCATTCCTGAAACAGGTGAAACGGTGGAATGCACAGTTGAAGACACCGACATGGTGATTTCATACGGTCAGACATACCGAAGACTGCACCTTGCGACAGACGACCCAAGATTCAAGAAGACAATCTGGATAGAAGGCATCGGAAGCGAGGCAGGCCCATTGGTGTCAATGATAAGCAGCCATACGGCAAACAACGGAGCGTCATATCTGGCAGATGTAAGAAAGGACACTCCTTGCTATGCTCAGCCGTTCAACGACACCCATTACAGAGGACAGCTGATGGTTGCCAATCCTGAACCTATTGAATACTCGCCTGATTTAAAAGGTCTGCAATATGAGTTTCTTGGTGACACTTTGCACATTACAGGCGAAATGTATTTAACAAATGGTAGCCCCAAAGTTCAGTATATGTATTGTGTGGACACAGAAGATGGGAAAATTAGACTTGGAACCGAGATGTTGAGTTATGTATTTGCTCCAACTCGAGAAATCTATGGAGGCATTGACATGTACTTCCCTGGATTTAAGCCTGGTGTGTATGAGTTGGATTCTGGGACATTCATTGAATGCAAACCGTCCGAATTGCCCGATTCGACTGACTATGCCAGCATATGGCATGAAGGTTCGGAATGGGAGGTCTATTACGAAGACGACACCGACGGCACAATATCTGACACAAGGGTG
>JAGHSZ010000160.1 GCA_018065565.1 Candidatus Colivivens caballi | reverse complement strand
CCGCTGTACGATGGCGAAACCATGAATCGGCCTGGCACTGCTTTGGTCTGTCCGACATAGTAGGTGCTGTCGGTGAAGATTTTCACTGGCACCATGGCACCAGTTTGGCGGTAGTCGTAGTCGCTGCCTTCTGGCACATGTATGCACTCAAGCATCCACACTCCGTGAATGTCGAAATGACCTTCTTCGTTGCAATGCAGATATTCACTTAGCACTACTTTTGTTTCCTGATTTTTATAATTTGTCCTAAATTCGCAAATTTATGGAATAGTTCATTGGAGTTATAACCTGCATCTATGAGCAGAGGAAAGGGTGTATAGATACAAGAGAATTGATTCAATATCAGATCTTTGGTTTGATATGAATTTTATAAGTGGCATGCAGTATGATGTAGCTTGGGGTGACACGATACCATGCTTCTGTTCGTCCTTGTGCGTTCACCTCGTAAGTTTTGTTGGAAATCTGGTTGAAGATATCATGACCTTCGAGCATAAATGTCATTTTGCCCTTGAGGATTGACTTACTAATAGAAGCATTTACCACACACTCATCACGATTCATCACACTACTGCTGTAGCCACGGCGACTGTAGTTGCACACATCAACATTAAAAGTTGTATTCCATGTTGGAATAGTATGCTGAGCAGTTGCACCATAGCTAAAATCGAAAGCGCTGATGGATGTCTGCGAAGGACGGTGTCCCCAACTGCGCCTCCAAGTAATATCTCCAAGCACGCTTATCTTTGTGTCTTTTCCTTTATAACTGAATTTCAGCCGTTCCTTTGAGTTCACGGTTTCCACTTTATTTAATGCGACATCCGCCATTCCGACAACTGCAGCATAATCTACTGAATGCATTACATCTACGCCAGTCTCGCTATCCATCCACCACATCTGATTTTCATGGAATGATATGGTCGTATTATAACTGGTGTTCCAGACCCAATTGCCATTCACGTTCTCTGGACGATATGTAAAGGCTGTTGATTGTTCATCATAGGTAAAACCTTGCGCTACAGAACTCAAGTGGTAGTTAAACGAAGTGTTGAGCCGTCCTGATGTCACACCGACCTTAGTGCTCTTAAACTTTGGATTCCATGTAAAGTTAGCATTCACCTTACGATTGTTTTTCAATTGTGGATTGCCTTCCATGATGCTTAAAGGATTGCGTTCGTCGCGGTATGGCATCATGTTCATCAGTCCTGGTGTTGTAGTAGTAATCCCTGCTCCAAATGACCAGCGACTATGTTCCAAACGTATTGATGGATTAACCGTTAATATATTATGGTGTGCAAGCGTATCTATTGCACCACGCTGATAATTGAGACGGTCCCGCTGAAAGAATAGAGGAATTTTAATTCTAACTTCAATAGGGAAGCGTTTGGTTTTCTTCCAGTTAATCGACAGCGTGAATTCATTTTCAATCTGCTGTGAGCGACTAAGTGTTGAGTTGTATTCATCGTAAACATGCGATAGTAGCTCTCTGTTGGATGGGAGAAGGTCTATGCTGACACTATCTTGCAAGCCCCATCCGTCAAGATTATTCAACATATACAACTTATCATCTGTATTTATCCCTTTTAGTAGAAATCGCTCACTTAGAGACAAATGCATTTGTTTCCATAGTTTATGTTTGAAAATGAAATGCGGTTCAAAATAGTATATACTTGCACGAGAGTCATTATATTCATGACGATAATTTTCATTCATTGCACTATTGTACGATGAATATTGTCGATTGAAGACATACCTGTCAATACGATTATAATAAGAATTGCAATCACCATTAATATTCCATGGCAGTACATATTGGAGAAATATATTTCCCGAATAGTCTTTCATTTTGCCACGCATTCCTAAATTTTGAAAGGCAGTGGGATTTCCACTATCCCATTGCTGCATGTCTCCATATGCATTCTCATTATCTTCTCTATAAATGATTCCTGTGTGGACAGCAATGTGCCATGGTATACATGTCAGTTCATTTCTCCATTCAGCATGATGCCTTCCTGTTCGTTTGTTATGCCTCTCTTCAGAAAATGTCCCCCCTGTTGGTAAGAATATTTCCTTATACATATTTGATTCGTCTATGTCATCGTAATGCTCGTAAACCAACTCACATTCTTCTATTAAGTTCGAATATCCGAATTGATTTTTATTTTCTGAATTATAAGATACATTGAGTCCTGCGGATTGTCTTGTAGATGGCTTATTCTGGTTGCCCAACGAATAACCTGCATTCTGTGACCAGCCCTGGCGAAGAAGTTTTGTGACATCATTGACATTATTTGCATTTACAAACGCACCTGCAGCTGTTGTTTTCGAAAGCAACATGCCAAACACTCTTGCCCAATATCTTTCATGCGTTCCACCTGCAAGGTCAGCATTTAACATCGCACCATTAGAATACTCATCCTTCAAATAAACATCCATTACATACTCGGGATTTTCATCTTTTGTGCCAACCATTACATTTGCAAGATGTGGTCGTTCAAACACCTTAAGTTTTTTTACCGTATAATATGGAAGATTATCCAATAGTACGGTTTTATCCTTCTTGAAAAATGACTTGGAATTAAGAGTCAGTTCATCTATTTTTCTTCCATTAATGAAGATTTCACCTTCTGCAGTCATTCTGGCACCAGGCAATTGCTCTATTAAATGTGAAAGCATAGAACCTTGAGGTAGGTTGAATGCAGAGGCATCATAGACTATCGTATCCCCGATCATGGCCATCTTGACGCGAGTTGCCTTTACTACAACTTCGTCAAGATTTACAGTTTTCATAGATTTTCGCATCTCCAATATTGGTACTTGAATCCTCTCTGTTTTGTTGTTTTCGGATATTAAGATGTGAGTCCATGCGTCTTCGTATCCTTCTTTCTGTACACGAACATAATAGGTGCCGGCGACATTAGGTGCTGCAATGTTGTATATTGTACTAATGTGCATACTGTCATTACCTATTTCATATACTTTAGTCTCTGCTTTCACTTCCGTGCTATCCGTCCTCATCAGCGTGACTTTGCATCCAAAGAGACCTTTCTTCAGAAAACTATCTTGAATACCTCCTTGCACAACAACAGTTTGATTTTGTGCATAAATCATATTTGTTGTAATAATTAATAAAAATTTAATAAACTTGCGTAGCATCATAATGAATGTATCTTTAGCTCCACTTTTGCATTTTGTTTCTAAAGTGCTATGACTTATGAAGCAGAGAGCTATTTGAATATGACAAAGTTGATGGTTAAAAACACTGTTAAGGAATGCCACAATAGAACACACTAACCTTTTATTTTGTGATTTTCTTTATGGCATTCCTCTGAACTCGGATGGTATTAATCTTCAATACATTTTAATACCTTTACGTTTGAACTTGCATACGTAAATTTGCACACACCAGTATTGACACCTCCACTAACGGGGATAAAGCATCCCTGACCTTCATAGTAGCAATTTAGTGAAAGAAATTTACCACCACAGATTGCTTCCATTTCATTAGAAGAGAGTGTCTTTCCATAACTGAGATTGAATCTTTTTAACTAAATTATAAACCAAAAATTATTGTCGGCGTTGCTCATCGTGCCGGAGGCAACGCAGGAAAATGCTGTTTGGGACTTTTGCTAATGACCTATTACGGCTCATTTCAAAATGTATTTTTTTGCAAGTGCCTGGATGTCCTGTGGGTCGTTCTTGCGCTTGCACTTGTCAACAACATAGTCGGTAAGTTTTGCTGGCATGT
>JAGHSZ010000083.1 GCA_018065565.1 Candidatus Colivivens caballi | reverse complement strand
GTGCGGTGGATAATTGCATCACGAGCGCTCGTAAATGCTCACGCGAGCGGTGGATAATTGAAAAAGGTGTACACCTTCCTGCGAAAAGGTGTACAGCAAACTTGGAAAAGGTGTACACGAAAATTCAAGAAGGTGTACACCTTTTTATGTTTATGAGCGCTCGTGAGGGAAAACATGAGCGGTCGTGAAAGGAAACATGAGCGGTCATGAGAGAAAACAGAATTTCTTTTTACGATTGATTTCTATTAAACAGTTTCTGGCCGTTTGGGGTTTATTTCATCAGCACCTTTTTTCCGTTCTTTATTACAATTCCTTTATAATCCTTGCCGACACGCATACCGTTCAGGTTGTAGGTTGCTTCCTCGCTTTCGGAGATGGCAGGGGTGAGTTCTTGAATTGCATTAATCGGGTCGTCATCGAATATGAATGTGAATGACTTGGCATCAGCTTCTTCGCTCAGAGTCAGGTATGCTTTGTTGGCACCGATTTCCTTGCCGTCCCACAGGTAGAAGCCAACTCCATTCTGCCCAAGTGAGAGGGCATATTGGTTGGAGCCGAGTTGCATTTCTTTGTCAGTGCCTTCAAGGTCGTTCTCTGATGAAGCTTCCAGTTGCCTTGCTGACGGCAAAAGCACGATGCTGCTGCCTGTTGCTTTCAGAATCACAGCTTCGTTCTGAGGGATGATGCTGCCTGCGTCAGTCATGTTCAGATTTTCGCCATCCACAGTTCCAGTGTATGCCTTTGCACTTACTTTGGTTGTTGGCAACTTATACGCTCCTTCGCTGGTGAAGAATGTGGAATAGTAGTCCTCTGGGTGGTCGGGGTCTTGGTTTGCTTTCAGTTTGAATGTATGGGCAAAGACTGTTACCAACGGTTTTTCAGCATTGAGTGAGTAAGGAGTTTCCTCTCCGCCTGCAACTTTAAAAATAACTGTTTCTTCGTCGAATGTGACAGTCGCAACGGTAGCCGTCTCCTCCTCTTCGGTAGGAGGGGTGAATGTGTGGCAGTCATCATAGGTTTTGCCTTCGTCCATGCTTACAAGTATTGCATCGGATTCCTTGCATGGTATTGTCAGACTTCCGCTAATTGCATGGCCCTCTGATGCCATCTGGTCATCTACATTGAAGTCCATGTTGCAACGGTTGCAATGCCAGTGTTCCACCTCGCCTTCGCTTGTGCATGTCGAGGTCTTGTATGGAGTGTAGGTGAAGTCGTGTCCGAGTGCGTCAATGATAATATCCGTGGTGGAAACTGTACATGCCTCATCCGTGAAATATGTGTCGCAGTCAGGGCAGTACCAGTATTTTATGTTTCCGTCAGTGAGACATGTTGCTTCAATGCGACCATGGCGTTCCTTGTTGCTATGACCAGTCATTGGAATTACCACGCTGCCTGTAATCATGTTAGTGCAAACCTCGTCGTTGTAGTTCATGTCGCATCTGTTACAATGCCAGTGCTCGATGTTTCCGTCTTCCGTACATGTGGCTTCTTTCTTTACATTGTGAGTGGTGCTATGACCGAGAGCGGGGATTTCCCAGTCATTCATCACCGTCGTACATTCAGCATCTGCGAAATAAGTCTCGCACTTTGCGCAGTACCAGTATTCCTTGTTGCCCTTTTCCGTACATGTTGCCTTCTTAGCCAAAGTATGCTGCAAGTCGTGCCCGGGACAATAATCCAGGGCTACAGCCCACATCAATGGGTAGTTTGAAGTACTGACCCCATCTGCATAGAATTTCACCACATCGCCTGTTGAAGGTTGAGTACCAACTGCACTTGCAGTCAGACAGCACACGGCAGTTATGATTGATAATAAAATCTTCTTCATATCGGTTTCCCTCCTTTTATATTATAATATTTAAGTTGAACTTTGCGAAACTTGACTAATTCTCTATTTAAGGAAATCTTGTAGTTTCCCCGTCTCGCCAGCCACGATTATGATGTCGTTCTCCATGAAACTGATGGTGGGTTCGGGGTTCATGATGTATTTGCCATTGCGCTGGATGCCCATAACGAGGCATTCGGCTTGTTCGCGTATGCCCGACTGCTGGATGGTCTTGCCCACAAGTGGATTGGAGGCATCGACGGTAAATGTGGCAAGGGTGACATGAGTCCGTTCGACCGACACACTCTCGTCGTGGTCGATGCGGCTGCCGTCGAGCATCTGGGTGAAACGGTCGATTTGCTCGTCAGTACCTGCCACCACGATGCGGTCGCCCGGATACACATGTTTGCCTCCACCAGGGATGTTGGTGCGGATGCCCCCGCGGATGATGCGGATGACACTCACACCCGACTGCTGGCGTATGTTCAGCTGACTGAGTGTCTTGCCCCCAAACGATGAGTCGGCTGGCACTGTGAAGTCGGCTATGTGGATGTCGTAGGGGAGCAGGTGACTGACAAACACGCCCGACATGGCGCGGTTGCTTTCGGCTGATGCCTCGCGTGCTGTGTAGTTGGTGCTGAAACTGGTCTCCAACCGTTTGGACTGACCACGCACAAACCGTGAGAAGGTGATGAAGAAAACGGCAAGTGCCGATATGACGACAAGCATCCCCGTGGTCAGAGTGAACAGTCGGAACAGGGCATACGAGATGAAGGCGATGCCGATGATGATGCGCAGCAGGTAGAATCCAGTGATTTGTGCCCGTTGCAGGTCGCCCTTCTGCCACAGTTGCTTGATCTCGTGCGACATTCGGTGGCGTGCCACTATGTTATAAAGTAGTGGCGAGGTGATGAGGGCGAGCAGGGCGAGGGCGATGCATTTGAGCGTAATCTGGGCAGCCTGAGGCGACATGAATGTTTCGACCCATGCCGACCGTGCCATGATGAAAGGCAGTGCATACTGGAAATAGACGATGTAGATGAAGACGCAGACGATGCTCGACACGATGATTTTGGCGAGCACCCGTTTGAGGTAACTTTTCCACATGCTGTCGGTCTTGACTGTGCCGAAACGCTGCGAATAGTTGTCGATGAACAGGAGGGTGCCACGACTCAGGTGACGGGTGAGAAATGCCTCGGCAGGTGCCGACATACGCATGACATAGGGGGTGAGGAATGTGGTGATGACCGACACGGCTACGACGATAGGGTAGAGTTTTTCGTCGGTCACTCCGGCATTCTGCCCAAACTGGGCAATGATGAAGGCAAATTCGCCAATCTGCACGAGGGAGAATCCGCTCTGGATTGATATGCGGAGCGACTGTCCCGACAGCAGGGTGCCGAGCGAACCGAAGAATATCTGACCGATGATGACTATGAGGGTGATGATGAGTATGGGCAGCCAGTAGGTCATCAGCAGGTCGGGATTTATCATCATGCCGACGGAGACGAAGAAGATGGAGCCAAACACATTCTTGATAGGCTGGGTGAGGTGTTCGATGCGTTCGGCGTCGATGGTCTCTGCCAGTACACTGCCCATGACAAATGCCCCAAGCGCACTGCTGAATCCTGCACTGATGGCAAGCAGCACCATGCCCAGGCACATGCCGATGGCAAAGATGGTGAGGGTTTCGTCGTTGAGATGGCGGCGGAACTTTTTCAGGAATGTAGGGATGACGGCAATGCCCACGGCAAACCACAGGATGAGGTAGGCTGCAAGTTTGCCTATTTCGAAAAGCAACTCTTCACCCTTGAACTTCTGCTCGACGGCAATGGACGAAAGCAGCACCATGAGAACCACGGCAAAAAGGTCCTCGACCACCAGTATGCCGAACACCACCTTGGCAAACTTATGTGCTCCGAGGTTCATGTCCTCGATTGCCTTGAACACGATGGTGGTCGATGACATGCAGAGCATTCCGCCGAGAAACAGTGAGTTGATTTCGTTCCAGCCCATCAAGCGCCCCGACAGGAATCCCACAGACATCATGCCGACGACAATGGTTCCCGCTGCGATGAGGACTGTGCTGCCCATCTGCAACAGTTTCTTGAAACTGAATTCGAGTCCCATCGAAAACAGCAGAAACAGCACACCAATCTCTCCCCACATCTCGACTCCCTCGCTGTCGTCAATCCATGACTGGCCGAACATATAGGGACCCGCCAGCATTCCTGCCACAATGTAGCCGAGTACAACTGGCTGCTTAAACAACTTGAACAAAAGGCTGACAATTCCTGCTGTCAGCATAATGATGCAAAGGTCGTGTATCATTGTATATTTTAGGCTGTTAGCCATTAGCCATTGGCCATTGGCCATTGGCTATTGGCACTCTTCACTTTTCTCTTTTCACTCTTCTCTTTTCACTCTTCACTTTTCACTTTTCACTTTCCCTCCTCGTCAAGATTGTCGCACCAGAGGTAATACTGTGTGTCTTTGGCAATGACTCCCGACAGGAATACCAGTGCAATGAGGTTTGGTATTGCCATCAGTGCGTTCATCAGGTCGGCGAAACTCCACAACGCATTGAGGTCGAGGACACAGCCGACAACACAGAGAAGTACCCACAGGATGCGATAGATTTTGACGAACTTCTTGCCGGCAAGGTATTCAACTGCCTTCTCAGCATAATAACTCCATCCGATGATGGTGGAAAAGGCAAATGTGACGATGCCGATGGTGAGCAGCGGAGTGCCGATGTATGGAATCTTTCCGAATGCAAGGCTGGTGAGCAGTCCCTGGTTTTTAAGGTCGATGTCGGGGAATGCCATGATGCTGGTGACGATGACCAGTCCTGTGAGGGTACAGATGATTACAGTGTCCCAGAAAGTGGCTGTGGAGGTCACAAGGGCCTGACGGGCTGGATTCTTGGCTTTGGCTGCTGCTGCCACGATTGGGGCGCTGCCAAGTCCCGACTCGTTGGAGAACAGTCCGCGAGAAACTCCGTAGCGCATGGTCATCATAATGGCAGAACCTGCTGCACCTCCGACTGCCGATTCGGTCGAGAAGGCGTTGGTCAGAATCCATTTGATGGCTGGAAGTATGAATGATGCGTTGATGCACAGGATGTAGATGCAGCCCAGAATGTAGAACACTGCCATGAACGGCACCAGTGCGGTGCAGAAGCGTGCTATGCTTTTCACTCCTCCGAATATGACCAGACCGATGATGATGGCTATGCTGATGCCTGTGATGAGTTTACACAGTTCGTCGTCGATGAATCCGTTGGTCAGTACACATATATTGGTGCTGATGGCATTGGCCTGCACGGTGTTGCCGATGCCGAAGGCTGCAATTGCAGTAAAGATGCAGAACAGGATGCCAAGCCACTTCTTTCCCAAACCGCGTTCGAGGGCATACATAGGTCCGCCGAGCATCTCGCCGTCGGGCTTCTTCACTCGGTACTTGATGGCAAGCAGACCTTCTCCGTATTTGGTCGCTATGCCAAAGAAACCAGTGAGCCAGCACCAGAAGATGGCACCGGGACCTCCTAACGATATTGCAGTTGCCACACCGATGATGTTGCCTGTACCGATGGTGGCAGCGAGCGAGGTGGCAAGTGCGCCAAACGGACTGACATCTCCCGCTGCCTCATGGTCGGGAGAAACGGACAGTTTGATGCCCTTCCACAACTTGCGCTGTGGCATTTTCAGACGGATGGTCAGGAATATGTGGGTGCCTACGAGTAGCAGAATCATGGGGGCTCCCCACACAAAGTCGCTTAATTGCTGTATGAATTGTGAAAATGTTTCCATCGTGATTATATGGTGGTGATTACTTCGTTTATTTTGTGGTCGTGTGTCTCGGTCGGAATGTCGCTTAACAGCTGGAAGGGAAAACACACTCCTATGGTGTGGCACCGTAGCCGTGGCAGTGTACGGTCGTAATAGCCCTTCCCCCGTCCGAGGCGGCGGCCGTCGGCTGTGAAGGCGCGTCCCGGAATGATTGCCAAGTCGATGGTGCCGTAGTCTGTGAGCAGCGGTCCGCCCGATTCCGTGATGCCGAAAGCCCCGGTGTGTGTCGCTGTACCCGAAGTGTAGAGGTGCAGTTCGAGTTCGTCACCGACAACAGTAGGGAGTACAAACTGCTTGTCGTCGGCAAACAATGCACTAAGATCGACTTCGTCCCAGAGAGCGTTGTAGAGCAGGACGCAATGGGCATCGATGTATGCTTGATTGCTGCGTACCCTTTCAACAACGGATTTGCTCCATTCTGGAAAATCTCCATTTGCGTAATGTAGTCTGCACTCCGTTGCAAGCAGTCTTCTGATTTCTTGTTTTGTCATTGAGCTTTGTGTTGTTCTTTGGGAAGGTGAGTCCACTGTGGAAGAGGTCGAGTGCGCGTTTGACAGTTACATCGTTGCGGTTCGTGTACTCCACATAGTCGCTCATTTCGAGTATGCTGTATATGATGTTGCCATAGACGACATTCTCAATCAGTCGCTGTGAACGCAGAATCATGTTGTTGCGGCGCTTGACACCCTTCTTGTCGCAGTATTCAATGAACTTCTGGGTGACGCGGTTGTTGCGGAGATATTTCACGATGTCGTCGGCAGTGGTGTATTGTTGCAGTGCCTTTCGGTTGTTGTCGCTGTATTCAAAGCAGAACTGGCTGATAAGTCCTTTCTGTGCAACTTCTTCATAGTAGGAAGTGAACTCGGTGGTGTCTTCTGCCACAAAGTAGTCGGGCATGATGCCTCCGCCGCCATAGACGGTGCGCCCGATGGCGGTCTTGTAAACCTGTCCGGTCTGGCGGATGCTGTCTTCGTTGAAGAACTCGCCGTGCTGGTAGCGTGTTACGAGGTCGAGTTCATACTGTGGGTCGTTGCCCTTTGAGTATGGCTTCTGTATGCAGCGTCCTGATGGTGTGTAATAGCGCGACACGGTCAGGTGGATGATGCTTCCGTCGCTCAGTTCGATTGGCTGCTGCACCAGTCCCTTGCCAAAGGTGCGTCGGCCGACGATGATGCCTCGGTCGTTGTCCTGGATGGCACCTGCAAATATCTCGGATGCACTTGCCGAGAATTCATCAGTCAGGACGATGAGCGGCAACTTCTGGTATGCGCCACGGCCATCGCTGAAATAGTCCTCGCGCTTCATCTTGCGTCCTTCGGTGTAAACGATGAGTTTGTCTTCTGGCAAGAACTCGTTTACCATCTTGATGGCACTCTCCATGTAGCCGCCGTTGTTTCCGCGAAGGTCGATGACCAGTCCCTTGAACCCTTCCTGCTCAAGACTTGCCAGTGCAATGAGCATTTCTGGGTAGGTGGTTTCGCCGAACTTGCTTATCTTGATGTAGCCGAGCGAGTTGTCAATCATGTAGGTGGCATCGATGCTCTTTACCGGGATGTCGCCGCGGACGACTGTGAAGGACAGTGGCTTGGCACTTCCGTGACGGACAATACCCAGTTTCACCTTTGTACCTTTCTCTCCTTTCAGACGGTGAAGCGTCTCTTCGTTGGTCACCACTTTCCCGACATACGACGAGTCGTTGATGGTCACGATGCGGTCGCCTGCGAGGATTCCGACTTTCTCGGCAGGACCTCCCTTAATGATGTTGCTGACATAGACGGTGTCGCTCTTAATCTGGAACTGTACGCCTATGCCGCTGAAACTGCCTTTGAGGTCGTCGTTAGCAGTTTTCGCTGCCTGTACCGAGATGTATGAACTGTGTGGGTCGAGTTCTGCCAGAATGCTTGGCATGGCACGCTCCACAATGTCGGAAATGTCAACGGTGTCAACATATTTGTCATCGATGAAGTGCAACAGGTCGTTGATCTTGTTGGACGAGGTGTTGATGATGTGAAGTCTGTTGCCAGAGAATCTGTTGGCAAAAAATGTGCCGATGAATATACCTACAACTACACTGATGGCGATGATGATCGGTACGAACCGAGAGGTGTGGTGAGACATACTTGTGTGATGTGATTAAAAAAGGTTATGGGGCATTACTTTTCCGATACCCCGGTATGTTGTTCTGAAATCAAGAGTCAATGGGAGGCATTGCTCTGATGCTTTATTCTCTTTACTGATTTGCTTTGGCATTTAGTTACAGTATAGGCAGATGAACTACTTCGATGCCAGCGCGTTTGAGCAGTTCGATGCCGTCGAGCAGTCGGTACTGCTCTCCGTAGATGACGCGCTTGATGCCTGCCTGGATGATCAGTTTTGAGCATTCCAGACATGGCGATGCTGTGACATAGAGCGTTGCGCCTTCGCTGGAATTGTGGCTTCGTGCCAGTTTGGTGATGGCGTTGGCTTCTGCGTGGAGTACATATGGTTTGGTCACATCGTTCTCTTCGCAGACATTTTCAAATCCAGAAGGGGTTCCGTTGAAACCGTCGCTGATAATCATGTGGTTCTTCACAACGAGTGCTCCTACCTTGCGACGCTGGCAGTAACTGTTTTCTGACCATATCTGTGCCATTCGCAGATAACGCATATCGAGGTTGTGCTGTTTTTCTTCGTCAATCATAGGGACTGTGGATTGCTATGTGAATGTATCTTTGTTTTGTTTCTGTTTTCGTTGCTGACTAATTTAACTTGCGAGAACTAAGGGTGATAAACGAACTGCTGTCTTTGTAAATTTTCAGCACATTGCTGTCGCCTGAATACGACTGGGCGTTGAGCAGTATGTCGTATATCTTGTCCTGAATGTCGCTGCGGACGGGCAGACTGGTGCTGCTACCAAACTTCATGGAGAAGCGGTTGTTCTTTCCGTCGGCATGCCAAGTGCCTTCGATGTGGGTGCCTTTGCGAAGCGTTCCCTGGAATGTCTGATTGTTGAAGACAATGTAGTATGCTTCGTTGCCCGATTCGTAGAGTTCGGTCAGATCCTTGCTGATGGTGGTGCTGTTGTATGTCAGGTTGGTGATGTGAAAGGTGTTGCCGATGAAAATCTCGTTGAGGTCGTCTTCGGTGCTGCATCCTGACAAAAGGCATGTGAGGATTATGAGGGCATATGATATTGGCCGGACTATTGGGTTGGTTGTTGACTTGGTCATGGGGTGGGGCTTTTGTGGGTCAGTGTGTCACTGTCCTTTATTTTGTTGGTTTGATTCCGTTGCGCCGCAAGAGGGCATCGATGGTTGGCTCCTGACCACGGAAACGCTTATAGAGGGTCATCGGGTGCTCGGTTGCACCGCGTGAAAGTACTTCTGTGCGGAAACGCTCTGCCGTCTCCCTGTCGAAGAGACCATGCTGGCGGAATACTTCGAAGGCATCGGCATCAAGTGCTTCTGCCCATTTGTAGCTGTAATAGCCTGCGGCATATCCGCCTGCCATGATGTGTGAGAACTGAACCGACATGCAAGTGCCGGGACGGGTAGGGGTGATGATGGCTTCCTTCCATGCCTCGCGTTCAAATTCCATGATGTCCTGTGTCAGTGGTTCTGTCAGTGTGTAGTATGCCATGTCGAGCAGTCCGAAACTGACTTGGCGCAGACATCCCATTCCGACATGGAAGTTGCGGCTTTCCACAATTCTGCTGATCAGTTCGTCAGGCATTGGTTCGCCAGTCTGGTAATGACGGGCGAAAGTGGCAAGAAACTCTTTTTCGATGCTGAAATTCTCCATCAACTGCGATGGCAGTTCGACAAAGTCCCAATAGACATTTGTTCCACTCAATTCGCAGTAGCGGCATCGTGAAAACATCTCGTGGAGCGAGTGGCCGAATTCGTGAAGGAAAGTTTCCACCTCGCCCAGTGTCAGCAGGGAAGGCCGAGTGTCGGTCGGACGGGTGAAGTTCATCACCAGCAGCACATGTGGACGGATGTCTGTGCCGTCGGCATCTTCATACTGCCCCTGGAATGTTGTCATCCATGCGCCCGACTTCTTGCCGTCGCGAGGGTGGAAGTCGCAGTAGAGCACTGCAAGGTATGTTCCGTCTTTGTCAAACACATCGAACGCCTCCACTTCGGGATGATACACTGGGATGTCTTTGTTTGGCTTAAAGGTGATGCCATAGAGGCGTGTTGCCAATCCGAATACACCTTCTTTCACCTTTGACAGTTCAAAGTACGGACGGAGCATTTCGGAGTTGATGTTATAGAGTTTCTCTTGCAGCTTATTTGAATAGTAGCCGATGTCCCAAGGTTCGAGTTTGAAGTTCTTGCCTTCCATCTCGCATGCAAACTTGCGGAGTTCTTCAAGTTCCTTTTCTGCGGTTGGCTTGTATGCATCGATGAGTTGGTGCAGCAGCCGATAGACTGTCTCCTGGTTCTTTGCCATTCGTTCTTCAAGCACAAAGTCGGCATAGCACTTGTAGCCGGTCAGTTGGGCTTCTTCCTGGCAGAGGTTTACAATCTTGCGTACCACTTCCGTGTTGTTTCGCTTGTTCTTGTGGGTGCAAATGGTGTTGTAGGCAGTCCAGACTTTTCTGCGGAGGGCGCGTCGTGAACTGTATGTCATGAATGGACTCATGGAAGGGGCTTTCAGGGTGATAATCCAACCTTCCTTCCCTTTGTCCTTTGCTGCCTGACGGGCTGCATCGATTGCTGATTCTGGCAGTCCTTCCAAGTCGTGCTCGTCAGTGATATGGAGCGAAAAGGCATTGATTTCCTTTAACTTGTTCTGCGAGAACTGAATGTCGAGCAGACTCATCTCGTTTGAAATCTCTTTCAGACGCGCTTTCTTCTGCTCGTTAAGACCCGCGCCACTGCGCACGAGTCCTTCGTATGTGTCATCGAGCAGACGGCGGTCTTCGATGCCGAGTGCTTCGTAGAGTTCGGGTTTGGTGGTGTGATAGAGGTCATAGACGGCTTTGACCCTTTCAAACAAACGAGGATCGAAGCATATGTTGGTGGCGTGGTCGGAGAGGATTGGTGACATTTCCTCTTCCAGCGCATCCATCTTGTCGTTGGTTTCGGCACTGGTGAGGTTGAAGAAAATGTCGGACACCTGACCGAGCAGGTCGCCTGTGCGCTCTAACGCCACGATGGTGTTTTCGAAAGTTGGAGCTTCTGGGTTGCTCAGCAGGCGTTCCATCTCCTCCTTCTCAACCTCCATGCCGCGCTTCATGGCGGCCTTGTAGTCTTTCAGAGTGACCTGGTCGAATGGAAAGGTCCCGTGAGGGTTGTTCGACTTAAAACCTTTATCTGTGAATTTGCTGTTATGAGGCATGTTTGGCGTTTTGGTTGTTTGGACTGCTTTAACTTTTCACTTTTAACTATTCACTATTCACTTTTCACTATTCACTTTTCACTTTACACTATTCACTGTTCACTTTTCACTTTGGTAGCAGACTCGTGTCTGGAACAATGAAATATAGGCGTTTGAGGATGATGATGCCCTGGTCGTTCCATTTGTTCAAGACCTTCGACACATTGAGACGAGTCTCGTCGGTCATGCCGGCAAGTGTGTCCATGCTGATGTGCAGATGTGTTTCTGCATTTTTCATCGTTGTGTAGCTGCGGATAAAGTCTGCAATGCGTTGCTCAATGTCTGCGGAAAGACTGAACCGGACTCTCGACTGCATTTTGCTCAATTCATTGCACAGGTGATTGATGAGGTTGCTGCGAATCAGTTTGTGGTCGAGCAGTCGTGATGTGAAAAAATCTTTGGAGATTGTGAATGTGGAACCTCGTGTCAGGAACGAGTAGGTGCGGTCGTACCTGCGCTGTATGCTGAACAGATTGTGTGGTTCAATCAGGTAGGGCGATGCCGTGCTGATTTCGCTGATGGCAAAAGAGTTGAGCATGTCTTGGTGTTCCGCCTCGAACTTACCGTCAATGACATAAATGAGGTTGTCGGCTTTGTCGCCCTGATGAACGATGCAGTCGCCTTCATTGTATGTCTTGAAATCCAGTTTCATGAATTTCAGAATACTGTCAAATTCGGCAACACTCATTCCTTGAAGAAACGGCAGTTGCTTCATCTTGTCAAACATGTAACTCTCCATAAACTAAATACTGTATTGCAATACGATGCAAAGATAATGATTTTATGTTAATTGGGCATTCAATTTTAGAAAACTTAACAATAAAAGGGGCACAAAACCTGTGCAGAAGTGTGATTTGTTAAGTTGGCTGATACAACAAATGCCAGTTAACAGTGCATCATGCAAAGAATCAGTGTAGGCAGCGCAATGTCAGTATGACAGAAAGAAATCCAACGACGAGGCTCATAGCGACATATATGGCGGCAGTGGCATAGTGGTTGTTCTGGCACAGTGTGACGGTCTCGTAGTTGAATGTGGAAAAAGTGGTGAGTCCTCCGCAGAATCCGGTGGTGAGCAACAGGCGTGCTTCGGACGACAGACCCCAGCGTGATGCCTGACTGTAAAATACACTGATGAGTATGCAACCAATGACATTTACAATGAGAGTGGGCCAGGGTAGTAGGGTTGTTGCAAAGAAGGGTTGCTGTGACAAGCGTTTCCACCACATGGAAGCAAGAAATCGGAGGACAGAACCGAGTCCGCCTCCAACGAATACATATATGATTTCAATTCCTTTCATTTGGGGTATGCAATATTTTGTGTGGGTATTTTGTGCGTGTAAGTTTACCGTTGCATCTGTATGCGTTATTGCACAATCGTATGTTCGTAATGATGTCATCACTACTGATGTTGTAGATGCATCACAGCATGAAATGATGGTATCATGGCATGAAATGACGATATTGTGACTTGAAACAACCATATCATGATGCAATACCATGAATTTTTATGATGGCATCGTCATTTTCATTAGTTCCATTCATCACATAGACCTTCATCCCTGTCGGTTGGTCCCAGCATGGAATTACATGTTGCTGCGCCGTATGGTCAGCGCAATTGCTTCTGGATGAATTTTGCAGAAGGCAGATGTGTCGGTCACGACAAGTGCCAGATAGCCACCACCGCCTGCCCCGGGCATCTTCCATGCAAGCACATCGTCGAAGGCCGACCAATGGTCGATGGCGGGCTGTACGCATCCTTGTATCATCTTTGGAAACATGGCAACCTGGGCTTCGAACGATGCACGGTAGGTCTCTGCAAATCGCGGTAGGTCGCATCCGAGTATGGCGTTCCAGCATGCGTCTGCTGCATCTGCAAGTGCTTTTACCTTGGTTGGCGTGATGTCCTTGCCTTCGACTACCGAACAGCCCGGTTTGCGTGGCTCGATGGGTAGCAGACACAAGTGCTGTTCAAGCCAGCACAGCACATTCTCGTCACTGCATGTCTCAATCTTTTCGGGCCAGAAATGGTTGTTGTAATAGTGACGCACAAGTCCTGGCATACAAATGCCGATGGCATCCTGCGCTCCGCTGACGATGCCGTCTTCGCGCTCGGGATGGTTTTCAAAGCAGAAGATGAGTCGTGCCAGTGTCTCTGCGTCCATATTGGGCAGTTTGTATGGCCAGATGCGCTGTATCTGCTTGCGGGTGGATGTGGAAAGCCCGCATCGTTCTCGGATTTCGAAAGTAGGTTCGAGCGATATCGTCAGTGCCCAACCTGGACAGTACTGACTGACATATGGTTGGTCAATCCATGTGCCTGCAATGTCGAGACGAGTGGGAATCTGGCACTGTGTCTGTTTGAGTGCCGTGCTTGAACGGGCAGTAAGTCCTTCTGCCGGTTTGCGCTCCAGTACGATATATTGTATGCCGTGCTCCTCGCAGAATTTGCGCTTTTCGTCCGAACTGCCATCCGAGTTGACAACCAGTATGTCGGGGTGCAACGCTTCGACTGTTGGCACGAAGTCCATGATGCCGTCGCCTGAATTGATGAACGCATCCTTGACATAGCGTATCGCCTTGACCATGAACAGGCGTTCCTGCTCGCTGTAAACGGTTTTGTGGTGCTTGTAGTGTAGGATGGTACGGTCAGAACCGATTCCCACATAGAGGTCGCCGTATTGGGAAGCCTGTTTGAAAAATTCTACATGCCCGCTGTGCAGCAGGTCGTAGCAACCACTAACAAATACTTTCTTTCTTGGTTGCATAGATGGCATATATGAATACTACGATGAAACAAAATGATGGTATGAGGTATGAAATGTAGATGCCGCAAGTGTCTGAAACAAAACCTTGCAGCGGTGTGATGAGCGCACCACCGAGAATTGCCATGATGAGTCCGCTGGCAGCAATCTTTGCGTCGTCGGGGTGGTCGCCTTGCGAAATGCCGTTGAGCGCAATGCCGTAGATGGTCGGAAACATCAGGCTCATAAAGACACTGACCAGCACCAGAACTGTGACCATGAACCAGCCAGTATCGGCAGATACAGCCACGATGGCAGAACAAATGGCTGAGGCGACGGCACCGAATGTCAGCAGTTTACTTGGGCGGAAGAACTTCATCAACCATGTGTAGATGAAACGCGATGCGCAGAAGCAGATGATGGTGATGAGGTAAATGTTTGATGCCTGAGCTTCGAGCATGTCCATCTCTTGCATGACGATGCGGATAGTGAACGACCATACCCCAATCTGTGCCCCTACATAGAAGAACTGGGCAATGACTCCACCGACATACATCTTGTCGTGCATCAATCGGCTGACGAGCGACTGTGCGCTCGTGCCATTTGACGCGGTACTGGCATCACTGCCGTTTGGCATCTTGGCAAAGAACATTGCCACCATGATAATCAGCAGAACACAACCTAATGCAGTGTATGTGCCACTGACGGAATAGAGCGAAATGTCGCTTAAAATGAAGTACTTGCTCATCAGGATGCCCGTGATGCTGCCTACGGGGTTGAATGCTTGCGCTATGTTCAGGCGGCGTGTGGCAGTGGATGGGTCGCCCATTGCAAGTATGTATGGATTGGCTGTGGTTTCCAGTATGCTGCATCCGCCAGCCATGATATAAATGGCAATCAGATAGAATGTGTAGGATGCCGCCTTGGCTGCGGGCATAAACAGGATGGCACCAAGTGCATAGAGTGCCAGCCCGAGTGTTATGCCGCTCTTGTACGAATATTTTCGGATGTATAATGCAGCTGGCAGGGCAAAGCAGAAGTAACTGCCATAGAATGCAAACTGTATGAGCGAAGTCTGTGTGTCGCTCATGCTCATGATTCGCTTAAAGGCTGACAAGAGCGTATCTGTCATGTTGTTGGCGAGTCCCCACAGCATAAACAGGGATGTGACCAGACAAAAAGGTAGAAGGTAATTTTTCTCAATTGCTTTCATACTGCGTCTTATCGTTCTGCACGAACTGGATTATGTAGGAAATCATCGTATGCCAGACGGATGCCGTCCTCGAGTTCTGTCTTGTAAGTCCAGCCCAGGCGTGTGGCTTTGCTCACATCGAGCAACTTGCGTGGGGTGCCGTTTGGACGGGTTGTGTCCCACATGATTTCACCTTGGTAGCCAATGACTTTTGCCACTAATTCCGTCAATGCTTTTATTGAGAGTTCTTTGCCTGTACCAGCATTGACAGTCTCGTTTCCGCTGTAATTGTTCATAAGGAAGACGCAGAGGTTCGCCAGGTCGTCAACATAGAGAAATTCACGCAGTGGACTGCCGTCACCCCAGCATGTAACATATTTCGTTCCCTTGATTTTTGCCTCGTGGAAACGACGGATCAGTGCGGGAAGCACATGGCTGTGCTCTGGGTGGTAGTTGTCGTTGGGACCATAGAGGTTGGTCGGCATGACTGAGATGTAGTTCGTGCCATACTGTCGGTTGAGAAATTCGCAGTATTTCAGTCCGCTTATCTTTGCAAGGGCATAGGCTTCGTTGGTCTTTTCCAGTTCGCTGGTCAGCAGACAGCTCTCTGTCATGGGCTGCGGCGCCATTCGAGGATATATGCAACTTGAACCGAGGAACTCCAACTTCTTGCAACCGTTTCGCCATGCAGAGTGGATGACATTCATTTCAAGAATCATGTTGTCATACATGAAGTCGGCAAGTGCGTTCTGATTGGCGACGATGCCTCCCACCTTGGCGGCTGCAAGAAACACATAGTCGGGCCGTTCTTGTGCGAAGAATGCCTCAACAGCATCCTGCCGACAAAGGTCGAGTTCCTGATGTGTCCTTGTGATGATGTTGGTGTAACCCTGTCGTTCCAGTTCTCTGACGATGGCAGAACCTACCATGCCGCGGTGGCCTGCCACATATATTTTTGCATCTTTTTCCATCATGGACTTTTGTGCTGTTGTTTACAGTAAAGTTTAAAGCTTAGGGTTTATAACTTTAATTTTTAACTTTTAACTTTTAATTTCTGGTCTCGTCTCTTACTTGACGATTCCTTTTTCAAGATATTCAGCGAGGTTGGTGCGAACCTTTGCTGCTGCACCTTCACCTGCAATTTTAGCCATGTCGCTGTCAACCATTATCTTGACGAGGTCTTCAAAACTTGTGCGTGCAGGGTCCCATCCGAGTCGCGCTTTTGCTTTTGTCGGGTCACCCCAGAGGTTGACAACATCGGTTGGACGGTAGAAGTCGGGCGACACCTCAACCAGCACTTTGCCGGTCTTCTGGTCGATACCTTTTTCGTTGGCACCTTCACCTTCCCATCGAAGGTCGATGCCAGCGTGATGGAAGGCAAGTGTGGCAAACTCGCGCACAGTGTGCTGCACACCAGTGGCGATGACGAAATCGTCGGGTTTGTCCTGTTGGAGAATCAGCCACATACACTCTACATAGTCCTTCGCATATCCCCAGTCGCGCAGACTTGAAAGGTTGCCGAGGTAGAGCTTGTCTTGAAGTCCCTGGGCAATGCGTGCTGCTGCGAGCGTGATTTTGCGTGTGACGAAAGTTTCACCACGGCGTTCACTTTCGTGGTTGAACAAAATGCCCGAGCAACAGTACATTCCGTAGGCTTCACGATACTCTTTCACAATCCAGAAACCATAGAGCTTGGCAACTGCATAAGGACTGTATGGGTGGAATGGCGTGTTCTCGTTTTGAGGTACTTCTTCCACCTTGCCGTAAAGTTCGGAGGTTGAAGCCTGATATATGCGGCAAGTGCTTTCAAGGTGGCACGCACGGACTGCCTCGAGTATGCGCAGAACTCCTGTTGCATCGACATTTGCAGTGAATTCGGGCGCATCAAAACTGACTTGGACATGACTTTGCGCTGCCAGGTTGTATATTTCGTCGGGCTTGACCGTGTCAACCACTTTGACAAGTGACATGGAGTCTGTCATGTCGGCATAGTGGAGGTGAAAGTTCTCATGACCTTCAAGATGTGCGATTCGTTCACGGAAATCGACGGAAGAGCGCCGTATGATGCCGTGTACATCGTACCCCTTTTCCAGCAGAAATTCTGATAGATAACTGCCGTCTTGTCCAGTAATGCCTGTTATAAGTGCTGTCTTCATATTCGTTTGTTTGGTTTTGTTCAAGGTGCAAAGATACTTTATTCCACTGACTCTGCAAAATATTTGGGCACAAATCAATGTTAAGCCTTTCAAAACCTTGTCTCCCGACTACTTTTCTACTAAAAGTTGAGTTTGCTAAACTTGTATTATATAAAATGTGAAGAGTAAATGGTTGTCATAAACTTTTTTTTCGTACCTTTGCACCCAAATATACTAATTTTGACAATATGGACGACCCCAAGACCAAAACCGAAAAAATAGTGATGGGCATTGACCCAGGCACCAATCTGATGGGGTATGCTCTGTTGAAAGTTGTCGGAAACAAGGCCGAGATGATTTCGTTCGGAGTGATAAAACTGGGAAAATATCCCACTCACTACATGAAACTTGGTAAAATCTTTGAACGGATAACCGGAATCATAGACGAGTATCATCCCGATGAGGTGGCTATTGAGGCTCCTTTCTTTGGCAAAAATGTGCAGTCGATGCTGAAACTCGGCAGGGCGCAGGGGGTCGCAATTTGTGCCGCCATCCAGCGCGACATCCCAATCACTGAATATGAACCGAAGAAGATAAAGAACGCCATCACGGGAAACGGCGCAGCGTCGAAGCAGCAGGTGGCTGATATGCTGAAACGAATGTTGAAGATTTCGGATGACATCATGAACATTCAGTTTGATGCCACCGATGCACTTGGAGCGGCCTACTGTCATTTCATACAGATGGGACGCCCACAGCCCGAAGGTCCGCGCTGCTCTTCGTGGAAAGAATTCGCCAAGAGCCGTGGAATAAAGGTCTGAGGGAAGTTAAAAGTGAAAAGTGGAAAGTGAAAAGTGAAAGCAGATGAATGTTGAACAATATAAGATGGTAAAGGCATTTGCCGGAGAATATGGACTCCTGACAGGCTTGGCATGGTGCATCACGTTCCTTGTCATAGTGTCGGGAATGACTACGATGAATGCCCTGCTGATGATGATGGGGATGGCGATGATGTGCGCCTTGATAGCAGTGCCTATGTATTTTGCGGCACGCCTTCGTTCACATCTTGACGCTGGCGAGCAACTGTCAACTGGTGCATCATGGATTTTTGCACTGATGATGCTCTTCAATGCCAATTTGGTAACGGCGGTAGTGGAATTCTGCTATTTCAACTTCATCGACAAAGGTCGGCTGGTGGAAACATTCAGAGTGACCATGTCGTCGCCCGAAGCAGCAGCGACTTACCGTCAGATGGGAATGGGCGACACATTGCAGACCCTCCAGCAGACAGTCGATGTGCTGGCATCGCTCACACCTCTCGACATGGCTGTCAACCTCTTTTTCAATAATATACTCACTGTGCTGATACTGGCAATTCCTGTGGCATATATTGCTCGAAGAAAAAAATAATAATCAAGACACAAATAATATGGACATTTCAGTTGTTGTACCTCTTTTCAACGAGGAAGAATCGCTCCCAGAACTGCATGCTTGGATTAAGCGTGTGATGGAGGCTCATGGATATACATACGAAATCATTTTCTGCAATGATGGCTCGACCGATGGCTCTTGGAATGTGATAGAGTCGCTTGCCAGCGCTAACCCTGAGGTCCACGGCATCAAGTTCCGTCGCAACTATGGCAAAAGTCCTGCTCTGTTCCACGGATTCGACCGTGCACAGGGCGATGTGGTCATTACGATGGATGCTGACCTACAAGACAGTCCTGACGAGATTCCGGAACTGTACCGTATGATTGTAGAGGATGGTTACGACCTTGTCAGTGGATACAAGCAGAAACGCTATGACCCGCTGTCAAAGACCATCCCGACCAAACTCTTCAATGCTACTGCACGCAAGGTGTCTGGAATCAACAACCTTCACGACTTTAACTGTGGTCTCAAAGCATATCGCCGTGATGTCGTCAAGCATATCGAAGTTTATGGTGAGATGCACCGCTACATTCCTTATCTTGCTAAGAATGCAGGTTTCAGCAAGATTGGCGAAAAGGTGGTACACCATCAGGCTCGCAAGTATGGCAAGACCAAATTCGGTCTCAACCGTTTTGTCAATGGCTACCTCGACCTGCTGTCATTGTGGTTCCTTTCAAAATTTGGCGCACAGCCTATGCATGTGTTTGGATTTATCGGCACATTGATGTTCCTGGTAGGCGCACTTGCTGCACTTGTGGTTGGTGTGTATAAACTGGTGTCAATGTGGAACGGACACAATCCAGGACTCGTCACCGACAATCCTTATTTCTTCATATCTCTCACTACGATGCTCATCGGCACACAGTTGTTTGTTGCTGGATTCCTGGGCGATATGATTAGTCGCAATTCAACTGAACGCAATCACTATCAGGTGGAAAAGACAATATGATGATGAAACTACGACACACGACATTGCTCCTTCTTGCCATTGCATCCTTTGCATGGCTGGTGGCCAGTTGCTCATCAAACAACTGTCCGTTGGAGAACACTGTCGTGTGTAACTATTATTTCTACGACAGCGAAGGCACCGCCATCACTTACAACGACACACTGACCGTCACGACACTCCTGCCGGGTATGAAGACGGTGTATGTCTATCGCAAGTTTGGCAGTCCGACACTTACTCTTGATAAGGAAAATCCACAACTGACGGAGCAGGGCTACACCGTGACGAGTCAGCAGACACGCCGTGACACTGTCCTTGTGAATAAGGCTGTTGGCAAGGCCAATTTGCAGATTCCGATGAGTTACTACAACGATTCCGATACACTCATATTCAATTATTCGAGTATCAGCCGCAATGACACTGTGATAGTCTCTCACACCAATCGCATATATGTCGATTTGCCTGAGTGTGGCAGTCATCAGTTCCACGACCTGACAGATGTACGTGCCACCGATGCTGCTATCGATCGCATTGAAATCAATAATCCGCAAGTAAACTACGAAGGTAATGAAAATGTCAAGATATATTTCAACGGCACTGCTCTGTAACCTGTTTGCCTTCGTCGCGTTGTTTGTTGCAGAACCGCTTTGCGCACAGCAACCGTCGCCCACACCTGCGACACCCCGTGATGCTGCTGGCGAACTGGCTGACTCTGTCCGTTCTGTGCTTTCAGAACAGCCCGTGTCAGCAAACGGAATGAATATCAGTCTTTCAGGCGATACCGTTCTCGTTACCTATCCCGACTCACTCAACAAACAACCATCCAAATATGTTCCGTCGTTGTTCGAAGAACCTAAGTTGGAACTCTTTCAGGGCTTTACCATTTCGGCAGATGTCGTTGCACCGATACAGTACCTTGCCAGTGACTATGGCGGTCTGGAAGGCGCACTGCGTCTTAATCTGAAAAATACTTATTTCCCGGTATTCGAGGCTGGTTTTGCAAAATGCGATGCCACAGATGAGAATACCGACATCTCCTACCAGACATCGGCTCCATATTTCCGTATCGGTGTCGATATGAATATGTTGAAGAACAAATTTCAGGAAAACCGCCTTTATGTGGGCCTCCGTTATGGTTTCAGCAGTTTCACTTATGACCTTTCGGGTCCTGACCTCATCGACCCAATATGGGGCGGTTCGCAGCCGTTTGAATGTTCCAGTTTGTCTTCTTCATGCAGTTGGCTCGAATTTGTGCTTGGGGTACAGGTGAAGATATGGAAGACTTTCCACATGGGGTGGTCGCTTCGTCTGAAACGTGCTTTCAGCATCGGTTCGACCGAGCATTCCGACCCATATTACATTCCCGGATATGGCACAACCACTAACTCCACAGCTTTGGGTGCAACATATAACCTGATATTCGACTTGAATTGGGGTAAGCGCCCTAAACAGCATCGGGAGGGGAACGGTAAGTAGCCGCGCCTTTGGCACAAACATAAACGACTTATGACCATAATAGAACAAATACTTTTAGGCATAGCACTGGCGATGGATTGTTTCAGCGTCAGTCTGGCCTCTGGACTGCAAATGCGACGGTTCGGTCTGCGGTGTGTTCTGCTTATGGCTTTCTTTTTCGGTGCCTTTCAGGCAATGATGCCACTCATTGGCTGGGTACTTACCATGTCGTTTGGCTCCTATATTGAGGCGGTTGACCACTGGATAGCCTTCGGGCTTCTTGCATTTATCGGTACGAAGATGATAATTGACCATTTCAAGGGTGAGGAAGCGCAGACATTCGACTCCACACGCCTTGCCACAATTATCACTCTTGCAGTTGCCACCAGCATCGATGCGCTGGCTGTTGGAGTCAGTTTCACTTGCATCGGTCTTGACACATTCACACGAATCCTTTCTCCTATTATTATAATTGGAATCACCTCATTCTTGTTCTCTGTGGCAGGAAATGCAATAGGTGTATTCCTCGGTCGTCGTTTCCACTTCCCGGCAGAATTGCTGGGTGGCTTGATTCTTATCGGCATCGGGGTGAAGATACTCATAGAACATACATAACTACTCAGTAGTTCAAAATAAATTGCAGATGGCACTATTAAGTGATTTAAATAAACAACTCGACCAACCCGTACAGCGCCGCCCATTCCGGTGGTGGCACATTCCGCTGCTTTTGGTTCTGATTGCAGGCACGGTGCTGGCTTATTATTCGGGCAACCGTCACCGCAGCTCTGATGCGACTGCCTTCCAACAGTGCGAGGGCAATGTCTTTGGTACAATCTACCATGTGACATACGACTGTTCGACAGACCTTCAGTCGGCCATCGACAGTGTACTCAACACGGTCGATATGTCCCTGTCGCCATTTAATCCGCAGTCGGTCATCACTGCTGTCAACAACAACGAGAATGTCACTGTTGACTCACATTTCCAGACGGTGTTTCGACTGGCGAAGCAGGTTTCTGCCGAGACCGATGGCGCATTCGACATAACAGTTGCTCCGCTGGTTAATGCATGGGGTTTCGGGTTTAAAAACAAGGAGAATGTCACCGACTCGCTGATTGCCGAACTGCTCACACATGTGGGCATTGACAAGGTGAACCTTGAAGGCGGACATGTCATCAAGACCGACTCCCTGACCATGCTCGACTGTAGCGCCATTGCCAAGGGATATGGAGTCGATGCCGTCGGACTTTACCTGGAACAACAGGGCATCGCAAACTATATGGTCGAGATTGGTGGCGAAGTGCGTGTGCGTGGAACCAACAGCCGTGGCGAGAAGTGGCAGATTGGTGTGATGAAACCAGTGGACGATGCTTCGTGCCAGCAGACTGAAATTCAGCAGGTGCTCCCTGTCACCGACAGGGCGATGGCAACATCGGGCAACTACCGAAACTACTATGAGGAAGGCAACCGCAAATATGCCCATACCATCGATCCGCACTCAGGCCGTCCTGTTCAGCACAGCATCCTGTCATCTACTGTGCTGGCAAGCGACTGCGCCACAGCCGATGCATATGCCACTGCATTCATGGTGCTTGGGCTCGACAAGGCAAAGGCTGTGCTCAAACGCCATCCTGAACTCAGTGCATTCTTCATCTATGCCGATGATAGTGGAGAACTTGCCACAACCGAAGTGAATATCAAGGGGGACGAATAGTCTCCACAAACTAACCTAAATATATGGACAGTCAAATTAAAATGAACCCAAACCTGTTGGTACGATACCTTCAGAAACCAGCATCCGAGTTTACTCGTGAGGACATCATCCGCTATTGCCAGGATCAGAATGTGGAATTCATCAATTTCCACTATTGTGGCTGGGATGGCAAGTTGAAGACACTCAGTTTTGTCATTGGCAGCCTGCAACATCTTGAAAACATTCTTGAAGCCGGCGAACGCGTGGATGGCAGCAGTTTGTTCCCATTCATAGAGGCAGGAAAGAGCGACCTGTATGTGATGCCACGCTACAAGACCGCCTTCCGCAACCCGTTTGCCGAAGTGCCTACTGTCGATTTGCTTTGTAGCTTCTTCGACCGTGACGGCAATCCGTTTGAAAGCAGTCCGCAGTACATACTGCACAAGGCTCATCAGGCATTTCAGCAGGTCACAGGACTCGAAATGCACACGATGGGTGAACTCGAATACTATGTCATAGCTGACGAGGACCCTCTGTATGGCACAGCCGACCAGAAGGGCTACCACGAAAGTGCACCGTTCTGCAAGTTTGCCGACCTCCGTCTTGAAGCTATGCGACTCATCGCACAGTGTGGCGGACAAATCAAGTACGGACATAGCGAGGTGGGCAACTTCTCACAGGATGGCATGATGTATGAACAAAACGAAATTGAATTCCTGCCGACCAATATCGAGGATGCTGCCGACCAGCTCGTCATAGCCAAGTGGGTGATGCGCCAACTGGCATATCAATATGGTGTGACATTGACTTTCGCACCGAAGATCACCGTGGGAAAGGCTGGCTCGGGCATGCATGTACACTGCAAGTTCATGAAAGACGGCAAGAGCGCCACAGTGCGCGACGGCAAACTCACCGACGAGGCACGCCGTGCCATTGCCGGACTTATGGCAGCTGGCACATCACTGCCTGCATTCGGCAATCCGCATCCACTGTCGTTCATGCGACTGGTTCCACATCAGGAGGCACCTACATCGCTCTGCTGGTCGTTCTCCAACCGCAGCGCCCTTGTGCGTGTTCCGCTTGGATGGCTCACGCAGATGGACATGGCGGCAAAGTGCAATCCTAATGAGAAGGTCAACGCAAAGGACTTTTCCGACAAGCAGACATTCGAGTGGAGAGCATCCGACGGATTTGCAGATATGTATCTGCTGATGGCTGCACTCTGCTGTGCCGCTCGTCACGGATTTGAAATGCCCGATGGGCTCGAAGTGGCAGAACGCACATTTGTCGGACTTGGAGTCAACATACACGATGCCAGCAACAAGGCTTTGCAGGAGTCGCTCGAACAACTGCCTGGATGCTGTGTCGAGGCTGCTCAGGAACTCAGCAAGGACCGCGACATCTACACATCACGCGGTGTCTTCTCCGACAGCATCGTTGACTACTTCATCAAGTATCTCACCGACTTCCACGACGAGAACCTCCGCAGTTCGTTCGACGACGAGAGCCTGCTCAAGTATGTCGAGGAGAATATCAACAACGGATAATCATGGCTTAAAGATTATGAATCGCCCTTGCGACATTTATAAATCTTATAATTCACTCTTTTATTAACAACCTCAAACTAAATCTTTTATGCAAAAATCATTCTTTGGTTCAGTGCTCGCAATTGCAGCACTCGGACTCGTTTCAGTCAATCTGAACGCACAAGTCAAGGAAGATTTCAAGCCTTGCACTTCAAATCAGAACGGAAAGCAGTACCCAATGGTAAACTCTGACCGTGTAGTACGCGCACAAATCTCTGCACCAGATGCCAACAGCGTCAAACTCGACATCGGTGGCGTGAAGTATGACCTCAAGAAGGATGCCAACGGTGTCTGGACTGGTGAATCTGCTCCACAGGACGAAGGTTTCCACTACTATCAGCTCAACATCGACGGAGCATCTGTGCCTGATCCAAACAGCCTCTACTACTATGGCGCAAGCCGTTGGGGTAGTGGTATTGAAATTCCTGCTGCTGATGAAGATTTCTATCAGATTAAGAATGTGCCTCACGGAGATGTTCGCGAAGTGTATTACTTCTCAACAGTGAGCGGCACAACTCGTCACTGCTACATCTACACTCCTGCTGAATATCGCGACAACCCTAACAAGCGCTACCCAGTTCTCTATCTCCAGCATGGTATGGGTGAAAACGAAACTGGTTGGTCAGCACAGGGTCGTACCGGCATCATCATGGACAACCTCATCGCAGAAGGCAAGGCTGTACCATTCATCATCGTAATGGACAACGGACTCGAGAACCTCGGTCAGCAGGGTGGCTTTGGTGGATTCGGCGGCTTCGGCGGTCCTCGTCCACAGGGTCAGGGCGGTCCTCAGGGCGGCTTCGGTCAGGGTGGTCCTCGTCCACAAGGTCAGGGTGGTCCTCAGGGAGGCTTTGGTCAGGGTGGTCCTCGTCCACAGGGTCAGGGCGGTCCTCAGGGCGGCTTTGGTCAGGGTGGTCCTCGTCCACAGGGACAGGGCGGTCCTCAGGGACAGCGTCCACGCGGTGGCATGGGTGGCTTCCGTATGCCAGCCGGTGCATTTGGCGACTGCCTCATCAAGGACATCATCCCTATGGTTGAGAAGAACTACCGTGTAATCGCTGATGCTGACCACCGTGCAATGGCTGGTCTGTCTATGGGCGGTATGCAGACTCACTCCATCACACTCGACAACCCTAAGACATTCGCTTATGTAGGTATGTTCAGTGGTGGTACATTCAACACAGAAGAACTCAAGGAAGCTAACGACTTCAAGAAGACAAACAAGGTGCTCTTCATGAGCTGTGGCGGTAAGGAAAACATGGGCGTTGACAAGGCTGCTGAAGACCTCAAGGCCATCGGCATCAACGCATCCTCTTATGTATCTCCTGAAACTGCACACGAATGGCAGACATGGCGTCGCAGCCTCTACCAGTTCGCTCAGAAGATTTTCAAGTAATCCCTTGCACACATCACTTCTGCCGGCATCGCTTTGTCGGCAGAAGTAACGATGTGACATCATGCCCATTTTGCATAACGCAGATGGTTGCCGTTTTGAAAATGGTAGGGCGCTCATTCTTAAAAAAACAATTCCTATGAACAAACTTCACACACTCATTCTCATGTGTCTGCTTTCATTGGTAGGCATAAGTGCCAATGCACAAGAATTTCATCCGTGCGATGCCAACCACGACGGCACAGTCGATGTTGCCGACATCGCAATCACTGCGAATTACATCCTGACAGGTGAGTATCAGCCCGACGACCCCGTGACACCAGTCGATCCAGTTGTTCCTGACACCACCGGCAATGCCGTGACCACAAGCATTGCCACCAACATCACATCAGTCAGTGCCACACTGAATGCCGTGGTTAACATACCACAGGGAGTGAGCATCTTCGTTGTCAGCATGATATATTCTACCGACGAGAACCCGAGCGAGACTACTGGTACAGTCCTTGACAAGCGTGTCGAAGTCGATGCAAACACTGCAACAGAATATGCGTTTGACATTGCAGGTCTCGACATAGGCACCACTTATTATTACAGGGCTAAACTCCTGACCTACCCAGACCGCAAGACCTACTATGGCGATGTGATGTCGTTCACGACCAACGATGTCAACGGTAAACCAGGTGACATGGTTGACCTCGGTCTGCCTTCTGGCACAATGTGGGCAAAGTGTAACCTCGGTGCCGCATCAGCTGAACAGTTAGGCGATCTGTATGCCTGGGGTGAGACCACGACAAAGGAAAGTTTCTCTCTCGACAACTATTACTATTATTTCTTTGGCGAGTATGTCAATATCGGCAGTGACATCCGTGGTACACTGTACGATGCCGCAACCGCTTCGTGGAAAGGTGCCTGGCACATGCCATCAACAGCCGACTTTGCGGAACTAAAAAACAATTGTAACTGGACATGGACTACCTATGAGGGAGTGCAAGGTTATGTCATAAAAGGCAAAAATGGGAACAGCATCTTCCTTCCTAAGAATGAGGCTGGTTTTTGGTCAGGTAAGGGTTATTCTACTTCTCAGGCATACTACATGAAATGTTCCAGCAGTAGTGTCTCGACAAATTCAACCGCTTACCGCTACACAGGCAAATACATCCGCCCAGTGCAGTGCCCAGTTCAGTCAGTCACACTGTCAGCAGATTCAACAAAAATAAAGATAGGCAAGACATTCCAACTTACCGTAACAGTCACTCCGCCACATGCCATCCAGACCGTGGCATGGACATCGAGCGACCAATCAGTTGCAACCGTTTCTGAGTCTGGACTTGTCAAGGGTGTCGGTACTGGTTCAGCAGTCATCACTGCAACAACAGCGGAAGGCGGTCTGACTGCGACTTGCAATGTCGAGGTTTTTGAACCCGATTATAATGGTCACGAATTTGTTGACCTCGGTCTTTCCGTCGAGTGGGCAACCTGCAATGTGGGAGCATCTTCTCCCGAAGACTATGGTGACTATTTCGCATGGGGCGAGACCGAACCGAAGGACTATTATGATTGGAGTACTTACAAATGGTGCAACGGCTCAGATAACACCCTGACCAAATACTGCACAGATTCCTACTATGGCACAGTTGACAACAAGACTGTGCTCGACTTAGAGGACGATGCCGCCCATGTGAACTGGGGCGGTGACTGGCGTATGCCGACACTGGCAGAACAGGAGGAACTTATCAACAACTGCACATGGGAATGGAAAACGCAGAACGGTGTCAAGGGCCGCAAGGCAACCAGTAAAATCAATGGCAACTCCATTTTCCTTCCTGCTGCGGGCTATCGCGACGGTAGCAGTCTCTACAGTGTTGGTTCTCGCGGCTACTACTGGTCGTCCTCGCTTTACTCGTCGTATTCGGGCAAAGCTTATTTCCTCTACTTCAGTTCGGACTACGTGGATTGGGGCGGCAGCGGTCACGTCAACGGACGATCGGTCCGTGCGGTTTGCCCGTAGGCTTAGAATTACCTCATCCCCAATAAATTATAATCATTGTTGTTGCTCAATTCGTGTGTGCGTCTGTAAGACCCTATCATTGAGATAATGTCTTTCTGGCATATAAGAACTTGCAAAAGATGCATGACTGTATGTACGATAATTGTCTCGCGACCGCTCGATAATTGCCAATCGTGCGCACGATAATATAAAAAGGTGTACACCTTCCTGGAAAAAGGTGTACAGCAAAATTCAGAAAGGTGTACACCAAACGCAAAGAAGGTGTACACCTTTTTTAATTATCGACCGCTCGTGTGACAAAACATGAGCGCTCGTGAGGCAAAACATGAATGCTCGTGTGAGCATCTTCAACCCAAATCGGTCATTAGGCTGTTACGCGCTGACAAGCCTTCTTTTCGTCATCTGTAATGTCGCTTCTCGGTTACAATGGAACCCCATTGCGCCCTC
>JAGHSZ010000123.1 GCA_018065565.1 Candidatus Colivivens caballi | reverse complement strand
ATCTTAGCGTCGGAAGATTTGGTTCTTCGGGCAATAAGATTTGGTTCTTATGGCGATAAGATTTGGTTCTTCCGACCCGAAGATTTGGCTGCGTTTTTGCTTACATCTAACTCTTATGATAATCAGTGATATACAAAAGTGCACCTTCTGCCTCGACTCTGCCACCTTTCGGATAGATGTACCTATGCATAATTATGCACTTTATGAATAATTATACAGTTTCTGATTGGCTCACTATGTGACTTCCATCGGCAGCAGACTGGTAAATTCTCTTTCGCTGTAGGAAATATATACCACGGAAAAGGCGTAATCGACTTGTCGCTTGCGCAGGGCAGCGTAGCAAGAAAAACGGAAAGCCCCACCGACTCATCTGGCTTCAATGCCGTAAGAGTCAGTGGGGCGTTTCTTATTGTCTCATTCCCTTTTAGTTAGGGTCGGGACGGATCTTGTAAGTGTGTGGGATGTGATGGCTATTCTATTTCAGCTATTGACCAGCGTGAAGGAGCTCCCCACTTATCTTTCATGCCTTTTGCAACATATATAGTACCTACGGCTGCTGCATTACTTAGCCACCAGTTTAAACAACCTGTAGCACTTATATCTGTTGCCAGACATGTGACTTTGCTGATTTTTTTACAACCGCTAAACATGTCATCATTATTTGTTCAGTATCTTCTTACCGTTCATTATGATTATGCTGTTGGTGCCACTTGGAATGCGGATTCCGGAGAGGTTGTAGCGGATGGACTCACTGCTCTGCTCAATGTCCTTGATACTGGTTGTGAATTGTTCGTCGCATAAGTCGCACACACCATCACCATCAGCGTCTGTGTGTTCGTTCTCTGGGCATACGATGGTGAAGTTTGCAGTCATTGTCTCATTGCCTGCTGCATTTCCCTGGGCATCTACCAGTACGGCATGAAGTGTGTGGTGTCCGTAGGAAAGACTTTCCACGTTTATCTCCGTATCGTCAGTGTCCATCATGTTGCGTGTGGCGGAATCATCAAACCAATAGCACAGCCTGAGGTCTCCGCTGTCGAGAATGAGGAAGAAACCGGTATGTACTGGGCTTGGCTTGTTGTCTTTGTCAACGAGTTGGAAATGAATGGCATGCAATCCGTTAGTGAGTGCTGAACAGTCGATGTTTCCGCTGGTATAGGCTGTATGTCCTGTCTGCTGGTCAAACCAGTAGTTGATGGCAGAATAGGCTGATGATGCTCCGATGCTTTCGTTAATCAGGAAGAATGCCCCTGACTGTACAGGGCTTGCCTTGCCTTCGGCATCCTTGATTTGAAAGTGTACGAAATGTAAGCCTGTTGCCAATGCCGAACAGTCGATTTCGCCACTGGTATATGCAGCCCTTTCTGTCTGCTGGTCAAACCAGTAGTCAACCCTGTTCTGCGCCTTGCCTACAAGGGTACACGACAGCATTGCTAATATTAATAGTACTTTTCGCATAACTTCTGTGCTTTAGTAGAGGTAAAAGCCATTAGCCATTGGCCGATAGGGCTAATATGTCCTAAAAGAGCCATTTGCCATTAACTCTAAACTCTCTTGCTAAATTTTAATTATTAATTTTTCACTTTAACTTTCTGCTATTCAGTTGCGATTTCTACTGACAGTTTTCCGTTTACGGCCTTGTCTGCTACCTTGAAGGTCTTGAAGCGTGGATAAGATACGGTGCTGGTGTAAGGTGCTGCACCTCCGTAGATGCCCACTTGTGTGCCGTCAGTACCGAGGAAGGCCTGGGCTGATTCTGTCAGGGCATAGTCGTTCTCCATAACAAGATTCCTATAGTCGGTCAGGGTGCTGAATACCTCTTCCATAGGCTTCCATTCTGTGTTTACGGAGTAGCAATCGGCGAACTTGATGCCATAATCAGAATATTGGAATCCGGTAATGATGCTATTTGTGGAACTGAAGGTTGAAGGGAAGGCATAGGTCTCAGATTTCGTTGAACTACAGTAAACCACTATGACGGAATTGATTGAGTTGAGGTAATTGACAGACTTGGCATCGCTGTTGGTTATCAATACCGAGTTGTACATAGTGGCTTTTGGGTTGTTGGTCTGTCCGCCATTTCCAGCATAGAACTTATAGCCACGCACAACGGAGTTGATGAAAGCCACCTCTGACTCGTTCATGATGGTGAAGCTGTCAGTTATGCGGCAATTGATGAAAGATGCATTTTTCAAAGTACCATAATACACGTGGTTAGGATAATACTCCCCAGATGAGAACGACTTCAGGGTACACTTCTTCATGCAGAGGTCCTTCAGTATGTTCAGGTCGGTAGTATTCCTGGGAGCAGGAATGAGTACCTCGCAATTGAAATTGATGCCTTCAATGTTGAGCCAATGGTTAGCCTCGTCCTCATCGGCCGACTTCTCCAGTACCACTTTGCTGTTGATGACTGTAGCCTGTTCGGCAGGTTCTGCACCATTGCCACGGATGGTAAGGCTCTTGTTGATGGTGGTACCGCTGAATATTCCGGCAGAGAGCGTTATCAGGTCACCATCGGCAGAGGCCTTTACAGCATCTACGAGTGCATTCTGTCCGTAAAACTCTGATGATTCACCCTGGTGTGTCAGTGTTGCCACCAACGATGTCTGTGCCATCATACCTATCGAAACGAGGCACATCGTAAATAAAGTAAATAGTTTCTTCATAAACTTCGGATTTATTTAATATATTAATAATGTAGTCAGTCTGTTCGCTATAATTGTCTATGTGGTGCGATGCTGCCTAATGGCAGCTGGTAATGCTGTTGTCTGGGTCTTGTATTACCACTGACTGCCCCAGATATCACTTGAGACACCGCCCTGTGGCTCTTCATCTACATAATCATCGAAAATT
>JAGHSZ010000151.1 GCA_018065565.1 Candidatus Colivivens caballi | reverse complement strand
GGTATTGTTCCTTGCAACGATTGGTCACGGACAGATTTTCTATCCATCTGTTTAGAAAACTTGACGTGAGCCGAGAGAACATGATATTATCAGTCTCGGCGAATCTCTCCATATGTTGTAATGCCCATTTGTAGTTTCTTGACATTCGTTCCGGACCTCGGTCAATCATTATAGCGATATGTTTTCGTGCATAATCTGAGAAAGACAAATCTTTTCCATAGTCTTTGACGTAATTCAACACCTCGTTAGCAGACCAAGTAGAAGTATCTATCTTGTTAAGTTTACTGTAACAATCCTGAATTAAGATTGAGGTCTGCTGAATAACGAAAGGATCAATGATGTCCTTCTTGTCCCAACTTAGTCCGTTATCACTAACCATCCAAGATGTACTCATGTACGCATGATGTCGATTGTGTGTAAAGCGGATGTACACCTTGTACATTCCGTTCTTCATCTTTGACTTTACGATTGCTTTTAATGTTGCCATAGCTGAAAATTTTAAGTTACATATTATTTATAAGCGTTACTAACATTTGAGTGACCATAATTTCTTTCTGTGTACCAATTGTATCAATAAGAGCATGTCCAATTGAATTTTCTTTTGGGAAACACAGCCTTTTTTTTTGGGAAACAAATGCCACTTTTTATCGTCGTATTCTGCTTTTTGAATAAGCAGAAAGAACGTAAAAAAAGTAAGGGCAAGTGCCTATTTCCCAAACACTTACCCTTCATATAACTAATAATCAGCATTCTGTCGTTTACTCCTCAACAGCAGCCTGCGCGGCGGCAAGACGAGCGATTGGTACGCGGAATGGAGAACAACTTGCATAATTGAGACCAATCTTTGCACAGAACTTAACCGAAGATGGTTCGCCTCCGTGCTCACCACATATACCAGTGCGAAGTTCTGGACGGATTGAACGGCCACGCTCAACCGCAACCTTAATGAGCTGACCAACACCATTCTGATCAAGCACCTGGAATGGGTCAACCTTAAGAATCTTCTTCTCAAGATATACAGGGAGGAATGATGCGATGTCATCACGAGAATAGCCGAATGTCATCTGAGTGAGGTCATTGGTTCCAAATGAGAAGTACTGAGCTTCAGTTGCAATACGGTCTGCAGTAAGGGCTGCACGAGGAATCTCAATCATTGTACCAATTTCAAATTCCACTTCAGTTCCGTATTCTGCAAATACATCCTTTGCAACCTTCTGAATGATTTCCTTCTGCTGCTTAAGTTCATAAAGGATACCAATCAAAGGAACCATAATTTCAGGGCGTGGGTTCTTACCTTCCTTCTTGAGTTCACATGCTGCGCTGAGAATTGCGCGAGTCTGCATAGCTGTGATTTCAGGGAAAGTGATACCAAGACGGCAACCACGGTGACCAAGCATTGGGTTGTTTTCAGCAAGTGAAGCAACTCGCTTCTGAATGACCTTTACATCTACACCCATTTCGTTTGCCATAGTTTCCTGACCTGCAAGATCGTGTGGTACGAACTCGTGGAGAGGTGGGTCAAGCAGACGGATGTTGACTGGACAGCCATCCATTGCTTCAAGAATACCCTTGAAGTCTGCTTTCTGATATGGAAGAAGCTTTGCAAGAGCCTTCTCACGACCTTCAACTGTGTCAGAGAGAATCATCTCACGCATAGCGATAATCTTCTTGTCTTCAAAGAACATGTGCTCGGTACGGGTAAGACCGATACCCTTTGCACCAAATTCGCGTGCGAGTGCAGCATCCTTTGGAGTATCTGCATTAGTACGAACTTGAAGTTTAGTGTATTTGTCGCAAAGGTCCATGAGCTGCTTAAAGTCGCCACTGAGTTCAGCAGCTTTTGTTGGCACTTCGCCAGCATATACCTGACCAGTTGAACCATTAAGTGAAATGAAGTCACCTTCCTTATATGTAACACCTTCGATTTCAACTGTACGAGCCTTGTAGTCAACATTGATGGCACCTGCACCTGACACGCAGCACTTACCCATACCGCGTGCAACAACAGCAGCGTGAGAAGTCATACCACCACGAGCAGTAAGGATACCCTCAGCAGAAGCCATACCTGCGAGGTCTTCAGGAGAAGTTTCAATACGAACCATAACTACCTTGTGACCATCGTTATGCCATTGTTCAGCATCGTCAGCGAAGAATACAATCTGACCACATGCTGCGCCTGGTGATGCAGGAAGACCCTGAGTAATAACTTTTGCCTTCTTCAAAGCGTCCTTGTCAAATACTGGATGAAGTAATTCGTCGAGTTTCTGAGGTTCACAACGGAGAATTGCAGTCTTTTCGTCAATGAGTCCTTCCTTGAGAAGATCCATTGCAATCTTTACCATTGCAGTACCAGTACGCTTACCATTACGAGTCTGGAGGAACCAGAGTTTGCCTTCCTGTACAGTGAACTCCATATCCTGCATATCGTGATAGTGGTTTTCCAGCTTAGTCTGAAGTTCGTCAAGTTCCTTATAGATACCTGGCATAGCCTCTTCCATTGAAGGATACTTGCTTACGCGCTCTTCTTCTGAAATGCCAGCACGCTGTGCCCAACGCTGTGAACCAATCTTGGTGATCTGCTGAGGTGTACGGATACCTGCAACAACATCTTCGCCCTGAGCATTAACAAGATACTCACCATTGAACAGATTTTCACCGTTACCAGCATCGCGAGAGAAGCATACACCAGTGGCACTGGTATCACCCATGTTACCGAATACCATTGCCATAACAGATACTGCTGTTCCCCACTCGTCAGGAATACCCTCCATCTTACGATAAAGGATTGCGCGTTCATTCATCCAAGAACGGAATACAGCACAAATTGCACCCCAGAGCTGAACGATTGGGTCTTCTGGGAATTCACTACCAGTCTGTTCCTTGATTGCATTCTTAAAGAGGGCAACGAGTTTCTTTAGTGATTCTACGCTGAGGTCTTTGTCAAGGACAACACCCTGTTCTTTCTTTACCTCTTCGATAATTTTCTCAAATGGATCAATATCATCCTTGTTAACTGGTTTCATGCCGAGAACGACATCACCATACATCTGAACAAAACGACGATATGAGTCATATACAAAGTGAGGATTGTTTGTCTTAGCACACATGCCCTCAGCTACTGCATCATTAAGACCGAGGTTGAGGATGGTATCCATCATTCCAGGCATACTTGCACGAGCACCTGAACGAACACTGACGAGAAGTGGGTTTTTAGCATCGCCGAACTTGCAGTTCATCAAAGTCTCGATGTGAGATACGGCTGCCATGACATCATCATTGAGGAGTTCCACAATTTTCTCCTGACCAACCTGATAGTATTCATTACATGTGTCAGTAGTGATAGTGAAACCAGGAGGCACTGGGACTCCAATAAGGTTCATCTCTGCAAGGTTTGCACCTTTACCGCCAAGCTGTTCTCTCATGTTGGCGTTTCCTTCAGCCTTACCATTACCGAAGGTGTAAACACGTTTTTGAGCCATAAAATAAACGTTTTCTAAATCTTGTTAATAACCTATATATAATTTAATATTACATCTTAGTTGAAAGCCCTAATAGAGCGTATTTGCATATATTCGCTATTCAAGGTCCTGCTTAAAAGGTCTGCAAAGTTAGTATTTTAGTGCCATACGGACAAATGTTTTGTATGTTTTTTGCATAATTGCATTAATTATTAGCAGAAATACCGACAATTGTCACATGCGGCAGGTGTTATAAAGTTCTTTGCTAATAGTACAGACTATATAAGTGGAATAAGATACAGCGCAATCTGTGCCGGAATACTCCAGAACGAATCATTGTCCAAAAGCCCTGCGAAACGCAGACATCCGCACAATTCTGCAGCTAACACATAGCCCATAAAATAGTATGAGCGATGATGTATCAGATAGACATCTGCATAAATCATATCTGCGAGTCCCTCAAACCGACCAGAAGCATATCCGAAAGTATCGGAGAGGATGATTACCGCCACAAGAAATAAAGCCAAGATGCCATCAAGTAAAGGAGAAGACGCGAGACCTCCAAAAGGACTCAACAGTATGCCACTTCCCAAGAAGGTGAGACACAGCAACAATGTAAGCAGCAGGATTGCAACAACGGTGGTGAGAGTCAGAGCACGACGCTGTTTCAAAGTCCACCTGCCACGTAACATACGAAGCAGTCCCGATTCGCTCAAAGCACTGTAAGCCATCATTAGCAACAGGATAAGTCCAATAGGTCCATCCTCAATGTTGTCAGTGATGTTGCTCACAATCCACCGTATGCCATCGGCACTGACAAGATTATTGATATGCCACCCCCATGCATTGCCTATCCAAGAGAGCAATGCAAGCACAATTATGGCACTCAACAGCAAGATTGGTGCAAGTAAACGGCGAAGTGGGCGATGGTGACTGGTCTTAATCATCGGCTTCAAGATTGTCTATGTCAAGGATTCGCAACTCAAACGCACGGGTAACCAAACGGGTGACATTGACACGCTCGCTATCGCCATCTGCAAACAGACGGGTAGCAAGGTCAGCCTGACGCTTCTCAAGGCTTTTGGTACCAAAAGGCATGCTGCGAAGATTGGCAATCATATCCTTTGTATAACCCAAGGCAAGGTGACGAAGGAAAATCTCATCATATTGATCGATGTCATACTTCATCATTGCTTCTTGACGCTTATATTCGTACATTACGCTACGACGGAAGCGCTGTACTATCTTACGGAGGATTGGTTCGTTGAATACAAGTTTCTTTCCACTCATAACGCTGCGCACATCCCACTCCGTGAGTAGTTCTCCACTTTTCAGGATAATGCCGTCAGCACCAGCATCAAGCACATCAACCCAAAGTTTTTCATTAAGGATTTCGCCTGTAAATATGAGTATTCTCACATCTTTGTCCTTTGCACGGACCTTACGGCAGATGTCAACTCCCACCGTTGTGGAGCCACCAAGTCCGAGATCGAGCAGAATCATATCAGGAGTACCGTCTGCCATCAGTTTCCAGAACTCGGTTTCATTAGCTGCAGTTCCTACAATTTCAGCCTGAGGAATGTCGTTTCGGAAGATTTCGGTAGTGCCCTTTAATTCGAGCATAACATCTTCGACAATGATTACCTTGAATTTATCCATATTCAATTCATATATTTATTTGTGATTAAATTCTATGTGTATTTATGACTTAATTACTTAATCAAGAAGAAACTAATTTAGCTCAATGAGCACTGTCAGTTCCCCACCCTCTTGGGAAGCATTGATGCGGCATCCTCTCTGCCCTGTGTATTCATCATGTTCACGGACAATCTGACGGCAAACCATCCATTCAGTGCCCGACAGCCGGTCTTCTCGTTCGTCATATTGCAGATTGTCTGCATAGAACAACTGGTCAGTATCCAATGGAGGCATAGCGGATGCCTTGAATGTTATGATAGGATGTGCATCTTCGTTGTGTCCGAACGTAAGTCTTAAATCAGTTGCACCGGCATTGGTCACAGCCAACAAAAGATTGTCAATAAGATAATGGAGCATGTCCTCGTCACCTGTAAAGATGACATGATCAGATACATCGATGTCAAGATTAGCAGGGACATCCAGTTTTCGGTTCATTCGTTTCATTGACTTTGTCGCCCACTGCCCGAGTGAGGATGCCTCAATGCGTTTGCGTTTGAACAAGAATTTATTTAATTGGCTTGAAGCCTGGTTGCTCAAAAGCGTAAACACCTCATTGTAATACTGAAGCAGTTCACGAATATCTGCAATGCTACTGTCGGAATTATCTGTTTGTTCAAGCAACACTTTGATGCGACTTGGATAGTACATTGTCTCATGCTTAATGGAAGAAAGGCAAGTGTCAAGAACAAGATTCTGCACATGTACCTCAGCCTCTTCTCGCTGGCTTCTCAAGTTTTCGTCCTCTTTAAGCATCAACTGGTTACGGCGTGCTTCAATCTTCATATCTGCATAGTAGAGATATGTAGCCACAAACTGCGAAATGCGTACAAACACATGCTTTTCGTCGTTAGACAACGAACTGCTATGCAAGAATATAGCCATGGCACCAACAGTGACCGTGTTGTCATCTTCCTCAACCTGCAAAGGGAAGATTCGGATGTGACCATCGTCAAGCTGAATCTGTTCATTCGTATCACATGAACGAGACAGCAAATCAGAAAGGAACTGGCGGTCGGGGCAATCCTGAGATTTCATAATCTCCATCGTTCCCTTTTCATTTCGGCGAATGCCAATCACCAGTCCGTAGGATGCCTTGATGTCATTGATGTCTCGTTGCAGACCTTCAATCCATTCATCGTCTTTGCTCCCAAACAGATTTGAACCTAACTGAAGCAACTGACGCAAATTGAATGTACGAAGCATGTGACGATGGTAGTAAGTCAGCACGAAAGTAATGATGCCTATGATGACAATGATGATGAGCACCACAACAATGCTTTGTCGGTTGGTATTTGAGTTTCGGACATCTTCGCAGTAACTTTCAAGTGAGTTGTCTTGCGACATCAACTTGTACAGTTGTGTATATACCTTATTGTTGTATTCATAGATGTCCCACTCATTGAGTGCGAGAGCGGCAACCGAAACTTCGTTGCGAATGTCCATCAGCACGAAGTAGTCGGTTGCAAAACCTGAATTGAGCCACTCGATGTCTGGCATTCCATCCGTTGCGATGAGTGAAAGCAAAATGTGTCCGTCAGGGTTACATTCAGTGTAATATTCGTTGAGGAAATGCAATGCAGTGTCGGCATAGCAGAGGGCAACATCATAATGCCCTTGTATGTTGGCATAATAAACAGAATCGGCATAAGAGGAAGCATGAAGCAAGCTGGCATTACCAGAATCCTTGCCATTGATGTTGTTGTTTCGCGCCATTGCTACTGTGGCAAACGGCAGCATGAGAAGAAGAACAGCAATACACTTAATCACCCCCTTTGGCAGACAGAAACTAAAGCGACTACCTTTTCCGATTTCACTTTGTATGTCAAACTTGCATACAGAGAAGAGAGGATTTGACTTCTTATACTTGTCGATTATTCCCTTGCAGTTCATCAGTCCAAATCCAAATCCTTTCTGGCTCTTATATTCATCGCTGGTACCTTCGCGTCCGATGGTACTGGAATCATAGACTTTCTCTGTCAATATCGTGCGTATGTCCTGCTGACTCATACCACCACCAGTATCTGTAACGGCAATCTCAACACAGTCATCAAGTTCTTTGACACTCAGGCTTACACTACCGCCACTGCTTGTGTATTTGCGGGCATTGTCCATCAGAGTGTTCATCATAAACAGAGTAAGTGCCCGGTCGGCTTTGACGGCAAGTTGGGTTGGAGGAATGTTGAGTGTAAGGCCCTTCGATGCAAAGGTGTTGCGGTTTTTTTGAAGCGTGTCGAGCAATGGCTGAATCGGGAATGTCTCAATGTTGAGTGCAACTGCTCCCTGTCGGATCTTTATCCAGTGTGAAAGAGTCTCATTGTACTGATTGATTTTGTCAATTAGTTCAGAGAGGTATTCCATTCGTTCCTTTCGGCGGTCATCGGTCTCGTTTCCAGCATGCAGGTGCTCGACTTCATTGAGAGCCCGGTCAAGGAACGGTGTGATGCTTCTGACCATTGACAGGCTTGTACACTTGTCAATGTAACTGCGTTTCTGCTCTGCAATATGCTGTGAAGAAAGGTAGGTCTGACTATCAATGATGTTTTCCTGCTCGTCAATTGATTCGTACAGATTCTGCAAGCTGTCCATCCATTCCTGGAACTGTACATCGGCATTCTGCTGTTCCTTGTCATACTGACTTGCAGCCTTACGGCGACGATGGCGCATAAAAAAGTAAGCCAGTGTCAAGATGATGAGAGCAAGCATTATGTCTGCCACAATGTACATGTTGAGGTTGCGCCCAGTTTTATGGAGTTCTTCCATACGCACCTCAAGCAGTTTGTCCTGCCGAGTGGCTTCAAGGATGTCGAGATAGATGTTGCGGTTGTAATCCGACTGAGGTTTCATACCAAGGCTTGCATACACCTTGCTCAAATGTTCACGAATGGAAGCAATCCATTCCCATGCACAGTTGCTTTCTCCGCTTTTCATCCATTTCATTTCTGTGGACAGTGTGTCCATGACGGAACGATACGGATAAAGGAACTCGGAGTTCTTGCCCGACACACGCTGATGCTGAATGTTAACATATTCAAGTGCCTTTGTTGCAGTATCAAGAGCCGCTTCTGGATTGCCTTGACGAAGGAGACATTCAGAAATTTTGATATATGCCTGGGCTGTACTATATACGGAACCATACTCACGGAACATATTCAAAGCTGGCTGTGCAATGAACAGAGCCATACTGTCGTTGAATGAAAGCAGTGAATGTGCCTGCATAAATGTGAGAGCAAATTCGTCAGCAATTGAAAAAGCACGACGTACATTGTTGGTGAGCAGGTTGAAACGGACTTGTTGGGCGGGATCGTTTACGAGCCATTCTGGATGACTGCGCACTATGTTAAGTTCGGAATCGGCTTCTGCCTCCTGCCACATATTATTATAATAGGAGAATGCGTTAAAATGGAATTCAGAACGGGCATAGTTGAACTGGCTCAGTTGCAGAGGTGTCAACACAACTTCCGATTCTTCAAGTCGTCCGATTCGGCGCTGAGCATTTGTGAGATATGTGTAAAAGTCCTTGTTCTGAGCAGTTATCTTGCAGACATTCATCATGCCGACATCATTAAGGAGTCGGGTCAATTCGCTGCGTGCCATCTGCGTGCTCTGCTCATAAAGGCTACGAGCGCTGTCGAAATCCATCTTCATGTATTCGACAAATGCCAAGTTATTGAGCGCAAGCGCACGACCTTCTGTGTAATCTGTCGCCAATTGATAAGCGGTCTGTGCACAGAGGGTTGTTGAGTCGAGATTCTTATAGCGAGTGTCATAGGCACGCTGATTGAGCGAATCGACAGTAGTCTTCATTGACTGATTGCCGTCACAACTCAATACGAATGATAATATCAGTGCAAAAAGAGAAATCGTTATAAGTTTCTTCATATTTTTTATGTATATGTGGACTTGATAGTGGAAAGCTTATAGTGGAGAGTGGAGAGATGAGAGCGTTCTAAACTCTAACCTCTAAACACTAACCTCTAAACACTAATCTTTAATCGCAGTGAAGATGCATCAGATGCACTGCCACGAGTGCTGCCGTCTCTGTACGAAGCCGACTCTTGCCCAAACTGACTGAAACAAATCCAGCCGCCTCAGCCCGCTTTACTTCGTCTATGCTGAAATCACCTTCGGGTCCAATTAGCACAAGGGCATCACCGGTGGTCTGACCATCAAGCTGTTGGCGGAGAAGTGGGAGTTCATCACTATAACAGTGACAAATATATTTGGGACATGTGATGTCATTATTGATGAAAGTGTCAAAGGGAGTCATCGGGTTGAGCCGTGGCAATGTTGGTTTGTGGCTCTGTTTCATTGCCGACACAAGTATCTTTTCAATACGTTCATCCTTTATCATGCGTCGTTCAGAAAACTGACAGTCAAGGAATGTGAGTTCATCGAATCCAATTTCCGTGGCCTTCTCTGCAAACCACTCTGTGCGGTCGATGTTTTTAGTTGGAGCCATGGCAAGGTGAAGGTGTCCACCCCACTGCCGTGGTTGTGGCGATGTATCAGTAATGTGGTATGTACAGCGTTTCTTGCTTGCCTCATCGATGACAGCAGAGTAGAATGTACCCTTACCATCCATCAGGTAAATTTCTTCGCCTGGTGTAAGACGAAGTACACGGACTGCATGGACGGCTTCATCATCGGGAAGAATGCCCGTCTGTGGTTCTGGAGTATAGAAAAATCGTTGTTCCTTCATTAACGGGGGAATTTAGTAAGAGGTAATTGACGGTCAGTTCTCCATGCGTGCAAATGCCGGGGCTTCAATTGGACAGAAGTCTTTATCCTTATACTTGAAGAAGCCAGTGATACCAATCATAGCGGCGTTGTCAGTGGTGTAACTGAACTTAGGGATATAGACAGTCCAGCCGTAGCGGCGTGCATGGTCGTGGAATGCATTACGGAGTCCGTTGTTTGCCGACACACCTCCTGCCACTGCCACATGCTTGATGCCGGTGTCCTTAACCGCCATACGGAGTTTTTTCATGAGAATGTCAACGATGGTCCGTTCAAGAGAAGCTGCAAGGTCCTCCTTATGGTGCTCGATAAAATCGGGGTCGTCCTTAATCCAGTCGCGAAGTGAATAGAGGAACGAAGTTTTGAGTCCAGAGAAACTATAATCGTATCCCTGTATGTTTGGCTTAGCGAACTGATATGCATCAGGATTTCCCTGACGGGCGAGCCGGTCGATGATAGGTCCTCCTGGATATCCCAGTCCCATCACTTTGGAGCACTTGTCGATGGCCTCGCCTGCTGCATCGTCAATGGTCTGTCCAAGGATTTGCATATCGTTGTATGCATTGACTTTCACAATCTGGCTGTTGCCTCCACTGACAAGCAGACAGATAAACGGGAACGGTGGATTGCTGTGATCATCTTCACTCTCATGGATGAAGTGAGCCAACACATGACCATGAAGGTGATTTACATCAATCAACGGTATGCCTAATGAGCGTGACAAACCCTTTGCGAAGTTCACTCCAACAAGCAAACTGCCCATCAGCCCTGGTCCGCGGGTAAATGCAATAGCTGAAAGTTGTTCTTTCTCAATGCCGGCACGCTTGATGGCCTGATCGACCACTGGCACGATGTTCTGCTGGTGTGCACGGCTTGCCAGTTCTGGAACAACACCTCCGTAGGCTTCGTGTACAGCCTGACTTGCTGTGACATTTGACAGCAAGATGCCGTTTTTTAGTACGGCAGCGGATGTGTCGTCACAGCTGCTTTCAATTCCTAAAATATATATGTCTTTATCTGTTTCCATCCCCTTTAACTTTTATCTTTTAGTGGAGAGTATATCGTGGAGAGCTGAGAGACCTCTAAAACTCCAAGGTTTATGCTCTAAGCCTTTAAACTTTTAATTTTTAACTTTTAATTTTTGACTGATAGTTTCATCATTGAGTCAGTATTTCCAATCCGTTTTCAGTCATGAGGAATGTGTGTTCCCACTGTGCGCTTGGTTTATAGTCCTCTGTATAGACCTGCCATCCGTCTTCCTCATCAACAACTACACGCCAGTCGCCCATGTTTACCATTGGTTCGATGGTGAACACCATGCCTGGCACTAACAACATGCCAGTGCCTTTGCGTCCGTAGTGTTCCACATCGGGTTCTTCATGAAAATGATTGCCTGTACCATGTCCACAGAGGTCGCGTACAATGGTAAAACCATTCTTGTGCGCATGATGGGCAATGGCATGGCCGATGTCGCCCACAAAACAATAAGGGCGGGCTTCCTTCATTCCCACTTCGAGGCACTCCTTTGCCACACGCACCAGTCGTTCTTTTTCAGGTGTGGTCCTACCGATGATGAACATACGACTAGCATCGGCATAGAACCCGTCGAGAATGGTGGTGGTATCGACATTGACGATGTCACCTTCTTGCAAGATTTCATCAGGTGCAGGAATTCCGTGGCACACCACATCATTGATGCTGACGCACACACTCTTTGGGAACCCCTCGTAGTTAAGTGGTGCGGGCGTGCCACCATGCTCAATGGTGAAGTTGTGAACAAGTTGGTTGATGTCTTCGGTTGACATTCCTGCATGTATGTTTTCAGCCACCATGTCGAGTACTGCTGTGTTCAGCACTCCGGCACGGCGAATGCCTTCTATCTGTTCAGGAGTCTTGATGAGGTCGCGTGTAGGGCAAAGTTTGCCACGATTCTGGAAAGCCAGGATGCGCTTATCCATTTCAGTGAGTGGCTGTCCTTTCAGCGGATGCCAGTTATGTTGCATATTGTGGTTCAGCATTTCTGTCTTCTGTTTTTATTATTTGTTTTTACAAAAGTGCAAAGTTAATAATAAAACAGAAACAATGTGTCCTTTGCACCGAATAATTGGTATTAAAGTTGAAAAACAGCACATATTCATACTGTTTTTTGAAAATCATGGCAAAATTTAGAATTTTATATGTAACTTTGGCGCTGGTCAGTCAATGTGGTGTCAGACTAATAAAATCGGTTCTACAAGAATGTGTGTGGAAAAAAGCCAAGTACACAGGTTTGTAATGACAAGGACAACCCCATAAAGAAAAATCATGGTATTAAATCATGAAATGGTTGTATCAAGTCGCAATATCGTCATTTCATGCCATGAAACCATCATTTCATGCTGCGATACATTAACAAGGTGTGTAGTGACAACACCATGACGAATATACGATTTTGCGATAACGCATACAGATGCAAAAGTGAACCTACCACACACAAAATCTCGTAAAGCCATCAAATCACAATATAATCATCAATGACCATGCCCCACACAAAAGGTCAATGGTCCAATAACTCAAATATGAAACGAGCCATTTCACTTCTATTATTGTTCATCCTGATGTCGGCACATCAGTCTTTCCGGCTCAGTGGAAATTTAGTGGGGGTAAGCATAAATCATAGCAAGTCTGTATAGGAAGAACTTTTCATCGACAATGCCCCTAAGCGAAGCTCTGAAAGCCT
>JAGHSZ010000119.1 GCA_018065565.1 Candidatus Colivivens caballi | reverse complement strand
TCGCATCGCTTTCACTTATTTGCTGTGCACTGACGGTTGTTGCTGCCATCAAGCATATTAAGGCTGATATGATGTGTGATATATGTTTCATTGCTTTTGTGGGGGTTAAGTTTATTATTAGGTCGTAGTTAGAGTGGAAATTGGTTAGAATCACTTGGAATCAACCGTCCAGCCTGTAGGAATGTATGAAGCATTGTTTTGATATGAGCTTCCGCTTAAATTTCCGACATACTCCGACTTCGCATATATAGTGCCTGATGAAGCAACGCCATACAGCCAATTTGAAGCTACGCTATGCCACGCATTAAGATAAACTGTGACTTCATAAAGTTTTGAGCATTGATAAAACATTTGCTTATAGCAGTCTTGCGTGGTGGAACTTGAAACAACTTCTGCGTGTAGCACAGGACCTTTCTCCAACAAGGTGCAGCCCTCGAACATACTTTCGTAGCATGATTTTGTCAGTGTCGTTGCGTTAAGGTTTGGTGGTGCAGTTTTTAGTTCGGTACAATTCATAAACATTTGTTTGCAGTTGCTGTGTGCACCGTTAGACCCTAATGATGTTACATTATCAAGATTCGGTGCGGTTTTTAGGCTTGTGCAACCGGAAAACATACTTTCACATCCACTCTGTCCAATAGTTTCTGCACTTATTGTCGGAGCAACTGCCAGACTTGTGCAACCCTCGAACATACTCATGTAACATTCGTTGTTGACATATTCGGATGGCAATTTATTGTCGGTACCATCTGCTAATTTCTCTAAATTCGTACAGCCTTTAAACATGTTGGTATAACAGCCCGCAACATCATCAGTGATTGTCGCTGGGAGTGCAGTGCCACATGTAAGAGTCGTGCAGCCCTCGAACATTCCACGATAGCAGGCTGATGCTAATGTCGTAGCATTGAGTTCTGGTACTTCTTCCAATGCCTTGCAATGATAGAACATTCGATAGTAACAATTTTCTGCCAATGTTGTGGCTGGCAGTTTTGGTGCATTTTGCAATGTAGTACACTCTCCGAACATGAGGTAGCAACAGTACTTTGCGAGGTTTGTGGCATTTTGCAATAAATCTGTATTTACAGTCTTCAAAGCTGTACAATAGTAAAACATCGTGTAATAGCAATTTTCAGCCAATGTCGTAGCATCTAATGTGTAGCCATTGGGTATTTCTGTGAGCCTCGTGCAATTGTAGAACATTTCGCGACAGCAATCTTTGTCAAGTGTTGTGGCTGAAATTGTTGGCAATGTGGTCAAAGATGTACAGTTACGAAACATACCACGATAGCAAGCTTCTTTCAGTACTGTGGCTGGAAGATGTGGGGCTTTGGTTAAGTCGCAACCATAGAACATCTCCTTGTAACACTCTTTGCTTAAACTTGTTGCTTTGGTCAGCGTTGCAAGATTGTCGTCTGGAATAACGACATCACAGTTATAGTACATTTGTTCGCAGCCATTTTCTCCGACTTCTCCAACGGCCGAATAGAGTATTGGAGATTTAAGTTCGGTACATCCTTTGAACATGTTCTTGCAACTGGATTTGCCGATTTTTGTCACTTTGTCTAAATCTTGAAATTGTACACCGTCCAAAGTCTTTTCATTCTCTGTTGTCAAATAGAACATTTCTTCGTAGCAGGACTCAGGCAGAATGCCATCTTTTGGTGCTGCAACTTTAGGGGTGCTCTTGTCTATTGTATAGGTTGATAGAGTATAGCCGCCGATTTTCGTATCAGTAAACATATTTTTATAGCAGCCTTTTGTCAATGTGGTGGCAGGTAAATACAGGTTGGCAACTTCGTGAATATATTCATTGTCACGGAAAAGAGATGCAAAACAGTAGTCGTTCGGAATTTCTACGGATTCACATGTACCATCGATGAGCGACATGACATTGCCGAGGACTCTTGTGCGGGCATAGAATCCCTCTGCATTTTTACCTGCTACAACCTCAAATCGCATCTTGTCAGTACTGGTGTTGAATTCTGTTGCAACTCCTTCTGTTAGTTTTCTACGGAAGAACACATGCTCTAACTTGTCGAATTCGACAGCATCGCCGGTGTAATCGTACCACTTAATCAGGTTGTATGAGTATTCCAGCTTTTTCGGGTTAGGGTCTGCTGCTTTTGGCCGTAATGCATTGCGCACTTTTCCGGCTGCTGTCTTCCATCCGCCGTCCTCTTCTTCGTCAAGTGGAACTAACTGGACTGTGCATGGGGCAAAGTTGGAATATTCGTGAAAACAGAGATAGCCATTGCCGTTCTTCTCGGCTGCGATTTCGATGTTTGTGGAGTTTATTTTGCTTTGTTCGATAATGACATCTCCTGTGCTTGTTGCCATGCAGAACGGACGGCCTTTGTGGTCTTCAATCTGGAACTTGCACTTGCCTGCCGGTATGGTCTGGTATGGCATCATGAGGTAATAAGTGATAACGTCTTCAGTCAGAAATCCTGGGTCGTCGGATGCGATGGATGCGAAGTCCTCATCATTGACTTTGACTGTGATTTTCCCAATCCTGACCTCCGCTTCTGCAACATAGGCATTAGCTTTTATGTTGATCTTGAAGATTCCGGCTTCGTTGCTGAAGGTGAAATTAGGAACCTGTCTGTTTTCGATAGGCTCAGTTGGGGTTGCTTTCATCGGCACACCTGTAAAACCGATGCTCTGGCTGAACTTTTCGCTTCCAACTGTCCACTTGAAAGTCTTGTTCGTCGTGTCATAGCTGCTGACAGGGTAATATGCAGTGAAGGCGCCATCGGTCAAGGTTTGTGACTTGTTACACTCCTTGAATTTGCCATTAGTGGTACCTTTGCCTTCGATGAGTTGGTATTCCTTCTGGTTGCCATCCTTGTCAACGATAAGGATATGGTCACCTTCATCCCAGACTACATCATAGCTCCCACTGGCATCAGGAGTGGCATTGATTGATGCTCGTGTAGCACTTGAAGTCGATGCATAGATGATGCTGAGGTCGTCTGACATCTTTGGGAATGGGTTGTCGTCAGAACTACAGCTGACGAGCACAACGGTCGCAACCATTGCAATAATGATGTAACTGAAAAATCTTTTCATATTCTGTCTTTTTGTCTGTTCGTTTTGTCCTTCATATTCATGTAGAGTTTCTCGACTACATGTTTAATAGGCAAAGGTATATAAAAATAATGTAACGACAAATAATTTTTGGAAAAAAGTGAAAGGTTAAGTCATTGGACGGATAATTAAGTATGGTAAAGTCACGACTGTTGCTCACAATATGCCTACTTCCATCTCTTTCAATATAGCGTCACTGCAGATAAGAATTCGTGTTGTCTGATTCGTTGCTTTCGCTTCTATCTTTACCGGGGGGGGCATGAAAATGTCATGCCCTACAATCCCCAGGTTCGGCGAATGGACTCGATGTCCTCTCTCTCCATTTCCTGCTCCTTCTTATCAGGTAGATGGCAGAAGAAGTTGATGCCGGTGCGTTCCTCGAGTTCATCGATGTTCATGGAGTGCGTACGCAGTATCTCGTTGTTGTTCATGCCTTTGGTCGAAGGATGTTCGCTCTGCTCCACCCAGAAACCGATTCCGCAGTAAGAGTCGCCGTTACGCTTGAGTGCGGCAATGTAATAATAGCGTGGTACTACGGTCTTCTTGCCTGCACTTGTCGTGCACGTGCCGATGATCTTGTTGCTGTCGTAGATGGTTCCGCCTTTCACGACATAGAGGGTATCGGCAAACTTCGTGTCGCGGCCTTTCGTCTGTATGTAGTTTTCGAAGATAGTCCAGTATTCACCGTTGAAGTCATAGTACATCGGCGTCATGTTGGTCATGCAGAATGTCTCGGACTCTGCATCGGCACTATATCTGCGGTCGTAAGATGCACAGATATGTCCGCGGACGTATCCGCCGTGGAAGGTGCCTGAACCAATCTTGTATTTGCTGTCGAGCTTAGGGTCGTCTTTCCAGGCATCGCTTCTTGATGCACCGAGCTTGCGTGTGTCGCCGTCGAATCGGAATGCAACCCAGCGTGAGTGGAGTCGGCCGAGGTCGTATTCCAGACAGTAGGCCAGCACTTTATGCCCGTTCTCCTGTGTGTCGTGGTATATGAACTGTGTGCCGCTCTTGAGCATTTCGGGTACTTCGATGCGTGATTCGTATTCTCCGAACTTGACCGGGCCGAAAGATATGTTCTCGTCGTCATCGCCACCGCATGATAACAGCAGGAATGCCAATGAAAGGCATGCGAGGCTGGCGATACGGCGTAGAAGGTGAATTGTGGTGTGCATAGTCTTCGGTCAGTCTTTGTAGAATTCCTTTTTGCCTGCAGAGAGTGTGTTCTTCATGAGCGAGCAGATGGTCATAGGACCTACGCCGCCCGGAACAGGAGTGATGTATGAGCACTTCTCGGCTACGTTTTGGAAATCGACATCGCCTTGCAGACGGAATCCGTTCTTGCGTGTTGCGTCGGGAACGCGTGTGGTACCGACGTCGATAACGACAGCACCTGGCTTGACCATCTCGGCTGTGACAAATGCTGGTTGTCCGAGTGCTGCGATGATGATGTCGGCCTGCAGGCACTCCTCCTTCAGGTTCTTGGTATGGCTGTGGCAGATGGTGACGGTGGCATCGCCTGGGTT
>JAGHSZ010000135.1 GCA_018065565.1 Candidatus Colivivens caballi | reverse complement strand
ATCCCTCCCTTTCAGGGCGGGGGTTGAATGATGCTGGATGTGGGATTGACAAGTAACCACTCCCCGTCCTGAAAGGAAGGGGAAGGGGGAAGGTCTGTTTTTCACTTTTCACTAAAACAGCATTTCCACGAGCTGTGGACGGAGGAACGACTTGAAGTAGTTTCTGAATTCCTCTTCACCGAAGTTCACCTTGTAGCTGCCGTCGGCAGGCTGGATGGTGAACAGAGCCTTCTGTCCGTGTACCTCTTCAATCTTCACACCCTTGTCGAGCAGTTCCTTGGCTTCCTTTGCAAAGAGGGCAGTGAGTGCAGCTGCATCGTCGGTCTTGATGACGATGTCCTCGTGTGCGCCCCACGACTGAGCCATTTTGAGCATGAAGCGGTTCATGAAGTCGCGGTCGTCGGTCATGCCTTTCACCACCTTTGCCACGCAGTTGTCGGTGAGGACATTGGTGAGCTGGGTTTTGAGTGCGCTTTCAGCCTGTGCTGCAAACATTTGCAGTTCGGAGCGCGTGTTTGCTTTCAGTGCCTCGTTCTCGCGCTTGGCCTGTGCGATGATTTCGTCAGCCTGAGCCTTGGCCTGCGCAATGATGTCTGCGCTTTCTGAGTTAGCGTTCTCGATGATCTTGGCTGCTTCTGCCTTGCCTTTCTCTACGCCCTCACTCAACAGTTTGTCGGTGAGTTGCTGAATCTTATTTTCCATATTACTTGTTCGGTTTTTGAAATTTGGCACAAAGTTACGAAACTTTTTCCATATACGCACCATCATTGCCTATTATTTTTATCGATACTGATTTTAGCAAATTAAAACTTAAAAAATTAAAAGTAAAATTTAGGCCATTAGCCATTAGCCGTTAGCCGTTGGCCATTAGCGTGGGTGGCATCAGCCTCACTTTTCACTCTTCACTTTTCACTTGCGAAGCACTACTTTTCACTTTTCACTTTTCACTTTTCGAATAAACACAGAGTAACGGGATTATCATTTTCCTCCAGGTTTGTTTAATCCCGTTCACAGAGAATGCTGGTGGCATTACAAAGTTCACAGAGCCATGCGGACAACTACACTCCGTGTCCTCTTCATGTGCCGAGGGCACACTCTGTGATAAGGTTCATAAATAAGATAAAACCGAACCTTCTCTGTGTTGATTTATTCCATTTTTTCACTTTTCACTTTTCACTTATCACTTCCATGTATTCCTCGTACGAGATGTGCCTGCCTCCCATGCTTTTCAGATGGGGCGTTTCAAACTGGCAGTCGATTATGCCGCCGAGTGGTTCAAGGACATGTGCAAGGTGTATCAATGCCAGTTTGGATGCGCTGGGCACAAGGCTGAACATGCTTTCGCCAAAGAAGTTGGAGCCAATGTTGATGCCATAGAGTCCGCCTACCAGTCGGCCGTCGTTGTCCCACACTTCGACCGAGGCAGCGAGGTGGAGCCTGTGCATTTCGCGGTATGCCTTGATCATGTCGTCGCCGAGCCATGCACCCTCCTGGTCGTAGCGTCCGTCAGCCCGACTGCAATTCTCGATGACCTGGTCGAAGTCGCGGTTGATGCTCACACTGTATGTTCCCTTGTTGATGAGCTGCCGCATGGAGTGACTGATGTGAATCTCGCTGGGGAAGATGACGAAACGGTCGAGCGGACAGTACCACAGTATTTCGTTGTGTTCCTTGAATCCATACCATGGGAATATGCCGTTGCAGTAGGCGTTGGCAAGTCTTTCGGGAGAAAGGTCGCCGCCAACGGCAATCAGTCCATCGTCCTCACCATAGTGCGGGTCGGGAAACAGGGTAGGGTCATTTGTTAAGCGCCAGACCATTGTCTTTTCGAATTATGTTTGCCTTTCCGCCTTTCTTCAACTTGCCAAAAAGTATTGACTGCATGAGCAGGGGAGTGAGGTGCTGACTGATGACTCGGTCGATTTCTCTTGCACCATATTTGTCGGTGAATCCCTTTTCGAGCAGGAAGTCGTATGCTTCGGGGGCAATGTCCATCGTGACACTTTTTGCTGCCAGCCGCTGCGACAGTTCGCGGAGTTTCTTGTCGAGAATGAGCGATGCCATCTTGCGGTCCATCTCGTTGAACACCACAGTGCCCGACAGACGGTTGAGAAACTCTGGCTTGAATGTCTTCCTCACGGTGCCGAGCATGGCTTCACCCTTGCTCTGTCCACCTCCAAATCCGACAGAAGCCTGATTGGCATACTGGGCACCTGCATTGGATGTCATCACGAGGATTACATTCTTGAAGTCAGCCTTGTTGCCCTTGTTGTCGGTCAGGCGCGCGTAGTCCATCACCTGCAACAGGATGTTGTAGATGTCGGAATGTGCCTTTTCGATTTCGTCGAGCAGAAGCACGCAGTTGGGGCTTTTGCGTATGGCGTCGGTGAGTAGTCCGCCTTCATCATATCCGACATATCCGGCAGGAGAACCAATGAGTTTTGAAATGGTGTGTTTCTCCGTGTATTCGCTCATGTCGAAGCGTACGAGTTCAATGCCCATTTCTCTTGCCAGTACACGGCACACCTCGGTCTTGCCGACTCCTGTGGGACCGACAAAGAGCAGGGATGCGATGGGTTTCCCGGGTTCGGTGAGTCCTGCCTTTGACATCATCACGGCACGGACCACCTGGCGGATGGCTTCATCCTGTCCATAGATGTCGTGGCAGATGCGCCCGTCCAGGTCTTTCAGCTCGTCATTGTCTTCACTGGCAAGTGCCTTGGCGCTGATGCGGCACACATCGGTCAGTATCTGCTTGATGATGGTCTTATCCACTTTTTGGAACCGTGCTGCTTTCGATTTCCCGCTTTTGTTGAGCAACGGACTTTGTTGAAGCAGTGCGCCTGCCTCATCAATGATGTCGATGGCCTTGTCGGGGAGAAAGCGGTCGTTGATGAGTGCATTGCTCTGCTCGACGGCATAGCGCACGGCATCGTCGGAGTATTTCACACCATGATGCTGCTCGTAGCGAGGAAGCAGGGCTGTGATGATTTCAACCGCCTCGTCGGTTGTCGGCTCCTTTATGTCAATGTTTGCAAAGCGGCGTGCAATTGCCTTCTTGTTGGCAATCGACTTGTTATAGTCTTGATAGGTGGTGCATCCGATGAACCTCACTCTGCCGTCTTCGAGATAGGGTTTGAGCATCTCGGCTGCGTTGATGGAACTGTTGCCGCCACCGGCATCCATGATGTTGTGGATATCGTCGATGTAGAGTATGCAGTTGCCACGCTTGTATGCTCCCTCGAGCACCATCTTCATGCGTTTCTCAAACTCTCCGTGATAGCTTGCTCCTGACATGATGCTGCTCATGTCGAGGGCATAGATGCGCTGGTGCAGAAGCCACTGAGGCACATCGCCGTCTTCTATCATCTTGGTCAGACCGTAGATCATGGCAGTCTTTCCCACACCAGGCTCTCCGATGAAGAGCGGATTGTTTTTGTCCTTGCGGCACAGGATGCGTATTGTGCGGTCGAGTTCTGCCTTGCGCCCGATGAGCGGATTGTGGTGCGTGTAGGTGTCGTTGATGCAGGTGACAAGTTCTTCCCAGGGTTCGCTGCCCGTAGCCTTTGGCTCGCTGGTGTGCCCACCTTTGCGCAACTCGTCGAGTGCACCGAGTGCTCCCATCATTCTGCTTGCATTTGTCATCATTCTCTGGAACAGTTCACTGTCGCTTGGCAATTCGTCCTTGTCTTCGCTGACTGGAGTTTCTTCGTCGGGGGTGTCTTCATCGAGCAGGCCGAAGGGGTCGAGCATGTCTTCGTCATAGCAGCAATCCATGTCGTATCGCCAGGTGTCGGGGTCTTCACCGAGATATTTGCATAGAATGTGCTTTGCCATGCTGTCGTCAAGATTGTATATTTGATAGACTACATCGACTGGGCTGAGAATGCAGTCGTCGTAGTATTCAGCCTGTTCTTTCAGGTTTTCGTCGAGCAGTGCGATGAGTCTGTAAAAGTTGTTTGATGCCATGATGGAGTACTCGTCATCATCTGCAACCTTGTCCTGTGAAACATTGTAGTTGAGCAGTTCGATGACCAGTTCCGAATGGTTTATGTCATGCTTCTTGGCGTAATCCTTGAATTCATTCTGTATTGCTATGGCAAACAGCAATATCTCAGGTGTGATGAATTCATATCTGGATTTCTGTGTATGCTTTATGGCCAGGTCAAATGCCTCTTTGAGTCTGATGTCGCATTTGTTCAGGTCTAATTGTAGTATTTCTTCTATCATTGATCTTCTTCGATTGTCAGTAAAAGTGGAAAACCATTTTGACGGGCGAGGCTGTGGGTCAGTCTCACCTTTGTCTCTGCAATGTCTTTGTAGTAGGTGCCTACTACGGCTGCACCTTCATTGTGTATTTTCAGCATGACGATTTCTGCATCGTCGGCTGACTTGTGAAATATCCGTTGCAGCACCATGACCACAAAGTCCATAGTCGTCTTGTCGTCGTTGTGCATGATGACATTGTACCGTGAGGGTTCTTTCAACTTGAATCCCGTCTGTCGCTGTCCTTTTGTCTGAGTGCTTGGCATGTCTTGATTTGTTTGATGAATATATTTCAGCTTTTCGCAAGTGTCTGCGGACCTTCCCCCGTCCCCTTCCTTTCAGGACGGGTGGGGGCTACTTTTCTTATGAATAGAAGGCAGATGACCAGCATCACAGGAAACACCGATGCAGCAAGCAGTCCGTTCTGTATGTCGTTGCCACCCGATTGAGTGCCAAGTCCCACAAGCGACGGTCCGAATGTCCCACCCACATCGCCTGCCAGGGCAAGCAGTGCAAACAGTGCCGTTCCGCCTTCTGGAATCCGTGCCGATGTAAGGCTGATGGCTCCGGGCCACATAATGCCTACGGCAAGACCGCTGACCATACAACCGACAAAGGCGACGAGCGGAACTGGTGACAATGATGCCGTCAGGTAGGCAGCAAAGCACAGAATCCCTGCACCAGTCATATATGCTGACAAATCCAGCCTCTGTCCCTTCTTACCGTACCAGAGTCGTCCAAGTCCCATGCAGAAGGCAAATCCACATGGACCAGCCAAGTCGCCGATGGCTTTGTCAACTCCTAACGATGCTTCTGCAAAGGCTGATGTCCACTGCGCCATTGAACTCTCAGAAGCTCCGGCACCCACCATCAGCAGCAGGAAGAGCCAGAACATGCCGTTGCTGAACAGTTGCCTCATGCTCATACCCTCGGAATCCTGCACAATAGGTTCGATGGGGCATGTGGCAAAGTTGATGATGTTGTAGAGCGGAATCAGTGCCCACAGACATGCCAACAACCGCCAGTTGTCCAGCCCGAAGAGGGCGAAGAAGAGCGTGGAACCGACAATCACTCCAACTGCTCCCCAGCAGTAGAAAGAGTGGAGCAGACTCATCATCCCTTCCTTGTTGGGAAATGGGCAGGCCTCGATGATGGGACTGCATAGCACCTCAATCAGTCCGCTTCCCACAGCATAGATGCATACGCAGATGAGAATGCCCACAAGTGGGGTGGGGAAGAGCGCCGGGACAAATGCCAGACCTGCGAGTCCCAGTGCTGATGTTATCTCGGAGACAATGATGCTCTTGCGGTAGTCAATGTCTCGGAACTTGGCACAAAGGAAGTCGGTGACCAGCTGTACTGCATAAAACACTGCGGGAATCAGTGCCAGACTCGCAATAGGAATCTCATACTCACGATGAAATGCCATGAACAGCAGCGGAGTAAAATTCGCCACAATGGCCTGTGTCACAAACCCAAGGTAACAGGCCTGCTTCGTCTTGTTATAGTCCTTCACATTCTTCATTCGCAGTCAGTCTCATCGTTGACAATGTCATCAATAGTGCAAAGGTACACCTTTTTCTTGAAATACATATCATTTACATCATGTTTTTGCTCCTTTTTCTTCCTCTGCCTTTTCTGTTTCATTGTAAAAACGGAAATTTTTCTTCTTCCTTGTTGGTATTATGCGAAATATTCCCTACATTTGCACCATATATTATAAATTGTTATTATGGAAAATATTGATTTCTTTCAAAACATGCACGAGGTTCTCAGCGAGAACGCTCTCAAAACGATGATGTCCTACTGCCTCACTTTCGGTAAAAACATTCTTGCAGCCATCGTAATCTATCTGGTGGGTAAGTTCATCATCAGCAAAATCATCAAACTGGTACGCAAACTCATGCAGAAGCGGACGATCGAACCATCCCTCTACTCATTCCTCGACAGTCTGCTGTCCATCTGCCTCTATTTCGTACTTATCATCGCCATCGTCGGTGTACTCGGCATTGAGACAAGCTCATTCGTAGCCTTGTTCGCATCTGCTGGTGTTGCTGTCGGTCTGGCACTCAGCGGCACACTCCAAAACTTTGCAGGTGGTGTGATGATTCTTCTCTTCCGTCCGTTCCGTGTGGGAGACTTCATTGAAGCCCAAGGTTATAGCGGTACAGTAAAGCAGATTCAGATATTCAGCACAGTGCTCACCACCGTTGACAACCAGACCATCATCATCCCTAACGGTGGACTTTCTACGGGTAGCATCAAGAACTATTCCACACAGCCAAATCGTCGTGTTGACATCAATGTGGAAGTGGCTTACGGCACAAATACAGAAGATGTGCGAAAGATTCTGTTCGACATTTGCAGCAAGGATTCACGCATTCTCACTGCTGACGGTCTTGCACCTTCTGCTCCAATGGTTTCCATGGGCGCAAGTTCCATCGTGCTCCAACTCCGTGCCTGGACCGAATCTGCCAACTACTGGGGCGTTATGGGTGACACGACCGAGGCAATCTACAACCGCCTCACCGCAGCTGGCATCGAAATTCCATTCCAGCAGATTGATGTTCACATGAAGAACTAATCAGCCGAAAATACAACTCACGCAGAAAGCGCAGAATGAAAGGAAACCGATTGACTCCTTTTAATCTGCGCCCTCTGCGTGAATTTTTCACCCTTCACTTTTCACTTCTCCACTTTTCACCCTTCACTTTTCTCTTTTCACTTGCGAAGCACTACTCTTCACTTTTCACTTTTCACTTTTCACTCTTCACTTTTCACTTGCGAAGCACTACTTTTCACTTTTCACTCTTCACTTGCACAGCCTCACTTTTCACTCTTCGAAATAAACACAGAGTAACGGGATTATCATTTTCCTCCTGGTTTGTTTAATCCCGTTCACAGAGAATGCTGGTGGCATTACAAAG
>JAGHSZ010000096.1 GCA_018065565.1 Candidatus Colivivens caballi | reverse complement strand
AAACAGCAAGATGCCGAAAGAAAGCCAAAAGCGGCGAAAAGTTTATTTAAGCCCATCAGTTATATTGTTTATTGTAACGGTGAATTTATAGAACCCACCTTAACACAGAGAAACGGGATGAGAGTGGATGGATGAAAGTGGAGAGTGGAGAGATGAGAGGCTCTACGCCCTAAACTCTAAGCTTCAAACTCTAAGCCCTAATCCCGTTCACAGAGAATACCGGTGGCATTACAAAGTTCACAGAGCCATGCGGACACCCGCACTCAGTGTCCTCGCCACGCGCCTAAGGCGCACTCTGTGAAAAGGTTTGAAAAAGAGATAAAACTAAACATCCTCTGTGTTGAAACTTGACCTTCACTACAAGTAACGGTCTATAAAACTCATACTACGCACAAATGCATACGACCTACATCAGTCTCGGCACCAACCTTGGCAACCGTACCGCCAACATGATTTGTGCGCTCCTGCAAATACAAAGTCGGATAGGACAGATCATTGCCCTATCCGACTTTATTATTACCGAACCCTGGGGATTTGACAGCGCCAACCGATTTATGAATGCAGCAGTGGCAGTATCGACACCACTGTCACCATTCCAACTGCTCGATGTCACACAAAGCATCGAACGCGACATGGGACGCACCGTCAAGTCATCAGGTGGAGTCTATCACGACCGCATCATCGACATCGACATACTTCTCTACGACGATGCACACATCTCCACTCCCCGTCTCACCATCCCTCATCCACTGATGAAGGAACGCGAATTTGTGATGAAGCCGTTACGACAGATAGCGAGCCTCGACTTCATCAAGAATATCTGACAATTCTTGCAGCGACTCCGCACGCAGCATCTTTATTCGCGTCTGGCGGAAGTCGGGTATTCCCTTGAACAGAGGCGACGAAGCCAGATGCCGCCTCACATGCAGTATTCCCCCAATCTCACCCTTTGCATTACGCTCCACATTGCGCTGAATATGTCGGCGCAGCACATTGAGTTTCCAGTGGTTGTCCATGGTTTCGTCGTGTTCGCCAGTGTCAAGGTAATGACGGATTTCACGGAAAATCCACGGACGGCCGAAGGTGGCACGCCCCACCATCACGGCATCCACGCCATAGCGGTCGAAACACTCACGGGCACGCTCGGCAGTGGTGATGTCGCCGTTGCCAATGATTGGTATGTGCATACGCTGGTTGTTCTTCACGGCACCAATCAGTGTCCAGTCGGCATCCCCCGTGTACATCTGGCTGCGAGTGCGCCCATGTATGGTAAGTGCCTGGATGCCACAGTCCTGCAACTGTTCTGCCAGGTCAACAATGATTTTGTTTTCGCAGTCCCATCCCAGTCGGGTCTTCACCGTGACAGGCATACTGACGGCATCGACCACGGCACGGGTGATGTCGAGCATCAGCGGCACATTTTTCAGCATACCCGCTCCGGCACCCTTGCCGGCGACCTTCTTCACCGGACAGCCGAAGTTGATGTCGAGCACATCGGGATGCGCCTCTGCCTCGATTATCTGTGCCGCGCGAACCATCGAATCCACATCGCGGCCATAAATCTGCACAGCCACAGGGCGTTCCTCGTCGCACACCGTTATCTTTTCGAGCGAACGGTTCACACTGCGGATGAGCGCTTCGCTGCTGACAAACTCGCTGTAAACCATCGATGCACCAAACTCCTTGCACAGCAGGCGGAATGCCTGGTCGGTCACATCCTCCATCGGTGCAAGCAGCACGGGTTCTTTTCCTAAATCTATATCTGATATCTTCATACTTCGTTGTGAGTCTCTGCCGACTTTCGCATTGTGGTTCACACATGAAACTTGTCGCCGGCATATGCCAGGCTGATTACGGAGAAGCGCACATCGCCCGCCTTCATCATTTCAAGCGCACATTCGGCAATGGTGGAACCAGTGGTAATCACATCATCGACCAGCAGAACATGCTTGCCCCTGATTCGCTCGGGATGAACAAGTTGGAAGATGCCCTTCACATTGTCCCTACGCTGCTGATGCGTCAGCCGAGTCTGGGTCACATTGTTCACCACACGCCTCACAGCCTTTCGGTCAATGGGCAGTCCGGTAGCCTCGCTGATGCCGCGTGCCACAAAGTCGCTCTGATTGTAGCCGCGTGTAAAACGGCGTTTCCAGTGAAGCGGCACAGGCACAATCACATCGATGCCGTCAAACATGCCGCTCCTCTCCCCGTCAGTCTGCCGTGCAGCGGCATCATCGTCAAGAATCTGCTGCGCCATCATCCTTGCGAGGAATGTGCCAATGTCGGGGCAATGCTGATACTTCAACCTGAAAAGCAGACGCTGAGCCAGTTCGCTGTCGTAGAAGAAGAATGAGGTGGCGCGTTCGATTGGCATCACCGTCCAGAAGTTCTTCTCTATCGGGTTTTCGTCGATGGTGTGGGCATTGGTCAGCGACAGCCGCATCATGCAGTTGGTACACAGCCACCGTTCAGCCGCAGCCAGCCGTTCACCACATGCGATGCACTGCCGTGGCAGCACAAAGTCAACGATGTTGTCAATCGCTCTCACCAGGTTCGATGTCATCACAGTCAATCACTTTTGAAATGTCGCTGTAACTGAAACCGCGTCCCAGCGCATAGCGTATGAGTTTTCCACGCAGTTCGTAGTCCGACTGCGATTTGGTGCTCCGGCGTTTCTGCTCAATGAGTCTGCGGAGTTCAGCCAGATTGTCTCCTTCCTCTATTTCTGTCAGTGCATCGTCGATGACCGAATCGGCAATCTGCCTCAGGCGCAGTTCCTGACGGATGCGCACAGCACCCCAGTGGCTAAAACGGAACTTGTCGCGGACAAAGGCATGGGCAAAACGACTTTCGTCGATGAAGCCCTCCCTCATCAGCCGCGCCACTATCTGCGCCTGCTCCCGAGGTTCAATGCCCCATCGCTGCATGCTTTTCATCAAGTCTGCCGCACAGCATTCAGCGCGTGCGCACTTGTTTGCCAGACGGTTATATGCTGTTTCTGCTGTCATCTCCATTGCAGTCTGTTTTCTCATTCATTCAACTTTTGCAAGTACTTGCTCTGTTGACGAATCGCTTCGCTAATTATCACTTCCTTACTTTGTAGAGATTTATGCTTAGAGCATTCTCATCAATCAACACAGAGAAGGTTTTCATTTATGGTGGGTTCTATAAATTCATTTCTGACGATTTTGCGATTTGTTTCGAGCAGATTGCTGTGCGGAACGAGGGAGCAATGCGAGCATTGTGACCGAGTG
>JAGHSZ010000125.1 GCA_018065565.1 Candidatus Colivivens caballi | reverse complement strand
CACTCGGTCACAATGCTCGCATTGCTCCCTCGTTCCGCACAGCAATCTGCTCGAAACAAATCGCAAAATCGTCAGAAATGAATTTATAGAACCCACCATAAGCGAATTTGTGAATATCATTCTAACAGAGCGGAATACCTGAGTGGCTGATTTTGTCAAGTTCTTCTGCCACTCGCTGACTTACGTTGTATTTCTTCTCAATGTAAACTCCGGCAGTGAAAGCCAATGCTGCGAAAATCAAATCTTTCATAATCTTTCTGATTTTAGTTGTTAGACACTTATTTAGGTTTTCCAGGACCTGAGCAAGGGTACACATTACATATATGTACCGATTGCCTTGTATGTATTACGACGCAAAGTTATTATACTGCCGTCACAGCACCAAACATTTTACGCATAATTAGCATTCTCCTGTGTCAAATAGTATGCTAAATGTAAAATGAAACGATAAACAAACAAATATTAGTGGCAAATAATAAATATGCCGGTTGTTGCCATTGCAGATGTTGCTTTATTCATTACCTTTGCGTTATGAAGTCAAAAGATCAAAACAAATACTCTGAGTGGCTATCAACGATAGCCAACACCCGGCTCATGTATAATACATTAAAGGAGCTGGAACAGATGATGGGCACAAACTCTATCGTCACCAATGGCATAACACGGACTTTTGGTTCTCCACAGAGACTGCGTGCTGCGTTTCGTGACCTAAGGACAGAGGCTGAACTGATGACCGAGGGAAATGTGAAGTTGGAGTTGCTGTTGCCAATATATAAGAAGGCTTGGCAGTTCTATCGGACAAACCTGTCCCGTCGAAGCGCCCCCGAGAAACTGGTTGGAGCACTGCTGCGCTATGTCTATCCACCTCATTCACCATGGGGCATTAGCAAGAGAATGGTTGAAATATTCGACGAACTGATAAGCCAAGGCATCAGCGTTCCGTTCATCATACTAATGATAATGAAGGTCGTGCCAGGATATAATTCAAAAGAGGGTAATGTGACAAATATGGCGGAACATTACGAAAGAGTATTATCCATTTTGGAAAAGTTTGCGGAAGAGGGGGTATCGGAAAACATGAAACCGCTGATTGACAAAGCACGGGATGAAGAAAACAAGACACGGTTGATGCTGCTCTATCATATTTCAAACATCCTGACTGCATACGATACCTACGCCAATCCGTCAGATACCTACAACTTGGCATCTTCAATGAAGCAGGAACGCGTCAACCTTGAACTCGATGGTTATTGGAACGAATGCGGGGGACAATTGGAGAGATCTGACTTCTGGCGGATAGAACATGCGCTTGAGGCTGGTTCGTATTTTGCCACACACTGGTACAAGGATTCGGCAAACACTTTGATAGGCACGCGTTACACTGTATTTCTAAATGAGTACACTTCGGACAGTCTATATGCATACATCATTCACCCGGAGATGATTAAGCATCGCATGAAAGGGCAAAAGAATTCTGACCATGACCACACATGGTACACCTTGCCCATTCCGCAGAGCGATACCCCCAAACTATTACTGCTGTCACGCATGATGGCATCGAAGGTATGGAAAAAACAAATCATCCTGACTCGTGTGACAGAAACTGAAACCATAGATTGCTTCGACAAATGGTTTAAAAAATGTGAAGTCATCAACAAGTTTGAAGAGTTGCAATACCTGTTCTTCCCCAACCTCTATGCCATTACAACAACACACCTGTACATCCCGACAGGCAACGAAGGTGAATACTACAAAGTGCCGCGTTCTGCACATGAAGGATTCGAAAACATACAACTGGGCGATAATGTAGGCACCATGATCATGGGCGGCAAGACATATCTTGTGTTTGATGAATTTCTGCTTTACATCAGCACCTCACGCTCATCACTCAAGAAGTACGGAATAGAGAGAGTCAGCAGCATTGAATAACTGCTGACTCTCCCTCTTGTTCGTGCTTTATTTCATCCTTATCTCTGGAGGCACAATCCTGATTGTAGAATGGTCATCGTATTGGTTCACCATAGGTATTTCGCCTGGTTGCATCAACTTATAAACCTCGTTGCTGATATAGTCGCTCAGGTCTGACACATTGCCTTTGTTCGCTCCGAAGTTCAGCAGGTTCAGCTACGATCTCGAAGATGATTCCACTACTACCTTACATGTCTCGCTACTTGTTGCCACCACTTTCATCTTTACCGTTTCACTGAACGGCGACAGCCATGCTCCATGACGAGCTTCGACAATGAACAGGTCATCATCCGTTTTGATGCTTGAAAACTTTGTCCGCTTCCTAAACAGGCTCTTCACTGCCGTGTATGTGGTGCGGGCGTTATGTGGAAATTCAAGAGTTGTAGTTTGCATAGTTGATTGTATTTAGTTTATAATTTCGCTGCTACATGTGCATTTTCGGTTTGCTCTTCTGATTCAGCCTCAGGTTCAATGACAAACCCTATTACCCGGCTATGGCGGCGTCTGCTCCTGCTGCACTTGCCTATGTTCTCAATCATGTCATCCATCAATACATTCAATTCTTCGAAATGTTTGCAGAACAAATCCAGCATCATTCGGCGACTGGTAAAGTAGAACGATGTCTTTACGCAATATCCTTCATCAAAGGACAAGACGATAGCATGGTTCTCTTCGGCAGAATTGATTTTGTTTGTAATGTTGGCTTTTTGGTTCGCATCCAGCATTCTGTAGCCTTCTTCACTATAATACTCAACAGTGCATTCGGCATAACCGTCTATTAACCGAAACTCAGCCGTGAAAGTAAGGTCATCGTATTCGAACATCACGTCACCATCCTTCATGCCTGCGCTTATACCCTCCTGATGCAGATATTCCATAAGCGCTTTGCGCATCTTGCAGATATTACCCATGAAGAATAGACTCTTCCAAAATCCGTTTACTTTTCGTAGATTTTCCATATTCGTATGACTTTTATTAAACCAATGCAAAGATATACTATACTTTGTACATTGCAATCAAACGAATGCAAAATATCCCAAATAAACCGCATGATTGACGGTATAATGTATATATTTACGATTAGTTGACAATTCCTAGATGATTTCTGGAGAGATGTTCGAATCAAAAATACAGTTCATACATAGTTCTTCGTATTCTGGGATGAGGGTTCAACAAGAAAGTGTGTGTACAAAAGCCCAGTCTATATGTCTGTAATGAAAATGACGGTACCCTCAACAAAAATCATGGTATTGCATCATGAAATGGTTGTTCCAAGTCGCAATACCATCATTTTATGCAATGATACCATCATTTCATGCTGCAATGTATTTTCTATGTGTGTAGGTTTTTACCTTGACAACCGTATGTTATTGTACGAAGGAGCGAACTATTTCTTTTTCCCGTGTCATTCGTGTACTTCGTACTCTGCAAACATATCACATCTTTATATGAAAGTCGATGACGGCATTGGCTGCATCAAAGCAGATGCCTACGACATCTATCTGCTGCAAGGCATTGTGTACCTGCTCGATTTGTTCCAAGTGAACAGCAAGGCAGTTGCCCTCGCGCCTCTCAATCATCCGCATATCTATGAATGAAGGCAAGAGCTTCAGCAGACCTTGAAGTATGAGGTCAACCCTAACCTGCTCCGAAGCATAATTGAGATACAGAACCTCATCCTTCAAGTCTTTTACAGTCAAGTCTGCATTATTAAAGATATTGTTTGAATGAATCTTCATTTAACGTACCACCACTCTTGGCTACTTTTTCCAATATCTTCAAGTAAGATACTGCTGCCGTGTAGATTGATGCGCGATTAGCGGCTACTCCTCCTGCAAGTGCTGCAATATTGCCAACAACGGGTATGAACGAAAGTAAATTTGCACCGGCATGTGCTGCTACACCTACTCCATTACTGGCTATATTTGAAACTACCCCACTTGCAACAGATTTGAGGAAATTTTCAGAAAATGATATTCCAAGACATTTATTAATATCATAATACATTTTCCATGTTGATGCAATAATCGCAGTAATAGCAACTGTAGCTCCACCAGGTATTGCATCTGCACATCCTGCAGCCATGACAACCTTAGAATGCTTCTTTACGACAGAGATTATTTGTTGGCTTAGATAATTAGCAGACAAATTATCAATGCCTCCTCCGACCGACTTTAGGAATTTATTGTTTTTTTTACAATAATACTCTGCCACACTCAATGCTAAATCTTCTAACATATCAATCTATATTTATTAATGGAATACATTATGTAAAATTTCACGAACAACATGTTGACCAACATGCTCTAATGCTTTCTTTGCCTCCGAGTTTTGTTTACCACTTGCACAAATAATTTTTTCTGTATTCATTATACAAACACTGCATAGAGGCTTAACGTAAAAATTCTTTTTGTTCATAGTTGTACTTTTTTATTGACTATTTTTTATAACTTTTCTTGGCTTCATTGATGAAGTCTTTTATTACCGTTTTTTCTTTCAGCACCTCTTTTACTGCGTTGCCGATTTGAGAAGTATCAAGTGAACCACCACTTTTTTCAGCCAAAAGAGTGAGTGCTTGCAAATAAATATACCCAGAAGCCAAAGTTATAGCGTAAAGAGTGGCTGACATAATGATAGCACCACCTATTGTGCCAATTCCAGGTATAAACTTTAAAGCACTTGCCACACCACTCGTCGCAGCATATCCTGCTAAATTTGTTGCGACTCCAGAACCAATAGTTTTTACCACATTGTCTTTTACGGCCAGTCCAATTTTGTTATTAATACGAATATACATACCCCATATAGTCGCTGCTCCTGCTGCCACATCAGCACCCGGAACAGGAATCCATGATGAAGCTACGGCTAATTTGCTATGTAACTTTACTACATCTGCAATTTCTTGAGGTAGTGCCTCATCAGCAGCCTTATCAAGTAGGTTTACTAACTTGATAGATGTTTTTAGCAATGTTCTATTTACGTCCATAAAAATTAATCGTATTTAATTCAAAATTCTTTTAATGTCTCAATAAATGCCTTTCCTGATAAATAGAACTGCAAGTATGTAGGAAGCCACTTTAATATGTAAAGAACTGGAAATAAATCAAAGACTAAAAACAAAATAAGACCTATTATAAAATTAGTTATTATTCCTACAATAATAGAACCAATATCTAATTTTTTACCTGCTCGTTCACATAGTTTTGAATACATGTGCCATAAAATGATAACAAATGGTATTACTTCAAATCCAAACAATGGAATCATTACACATATACTTGCCCACAGTGAATGGTTCTTGACAATCGTGGCAGTGTCTTTATCAAACATCTTGTCACCGTAATTAGTAAACTGATCTTTTAGCATAACAGTGAATAAATTTGTATATTTGCATCATTAGGAATTTTACCTCCTAATATAGATGCCTTTAACTTACATTCATTTATAACCCTATCATTCTTCTTTCCATTTCCATTGATGATATTTCTGTAGTTCATCGTGTAGTTTTTTCATCGCATATCCTACGATGGCTACATCATCGATGAAACCGAGGCCTGCAAGAAAATCTGGAATAACATCGATGGGGGAGACTACATAGATGATTGCACCGATAGCAGTAGATAATGCCCAGCCATTATAATCTTTATAGCGTCCTTTGGTAACATCGCTGATATAAGAGATTAGGTCTTTGATTTCGGTTACAATGCTTGACAATCCTTCCTTGCTGAGCATCTTGGTGACTTTATTTAAAAGTCCTTCTGTCTTCTCTTTGTCACCGATGTATTCTTTCGCTTTTGAACCGTATTTCTTTAATGTCTCTTCACTGTTCATATCAATTGTTTCAACTTACGCGTTCAACATCTAATTCCACATTATTCAGACATCCGGCTTTCTTGATGTCGATGCCGTAGATGCGATAGAAGGCATCGGCAACGAGTTGACCACCGTTGGTCAGGACTGGGTTGCCCATGCTTTGGGTTACTACTTCAACGGACATTCCAGGCTCGATGCGGATGCCGTTAGTTTGCTTCATTCGTTTGGTTGTGATTCTGAATCTTGGCATAGCGGTAATTGTTAATGGTGTTGATTTGTGCAAAGTTAGTAAGTTGTGATGGTGGGTAGGTACGCGGAATGCAAAATAATTATGACAAAACAGCATTTTGCTTGTTATCCGTATTATTGCACGGCGTGCCTACATTGCTTTTTGTGGATTGAGAACTGTTTGGGTATCTTTTAGGTAATTTCTGTTAGTTACTGCTACCCTGTTCCCATGAGAGTAAGGTTGATGATCTGGTAAAAAGAAAGCGTGGGAACTTATTCGTTCATCAACAACGGGTCCTGGAAAACCTAAAAGAAATGAACTGCAAATATTATACCCCACGCCGGAGGTATATAAACAAGTATCTGTTTACACTTGCTATATATCACCAACTGAGGCTTAATCGACAGTACCCATCTTTTGTTGTTGAATTTTCCAGATTCGTTGTTTGGATAAAGCGAAATCGCCATCTGTCCTCCGATTTCTCCCGAAGGACGCTGCAAATATAAAGATAATTTACGATACTACAATACTATTGGGCAGAAATATTGTAAAATAACATTAAATTCATAAATTCGATGACCTTTTAGGTGTGTCTTTTCCTCAAAAGTTATGTTGTAGTAACCAGTTGACATGACTACCAATAAGGAAATGTTATGTTTCAATAGAATGCTCGAATTTGTTGTCACAACAGTAGAAAACCAGCATAATTTAGATTGATTTTGACTGATTTTACGAAAAAATATTACTATATGATAGGTGTCTCGTAATTTATTATTAACTTTGAAGCGCGTATAAAAGGAACTGTCAATACCCCATTAATAAAGAAAAAGTCGATTCGCTTGAAAGGAGGTAGACGCCCAAACATTAATCAATCAAACAAAATGAAAAAACTTTTATTTGCGGCTGCATTCGTACTCGCAGGTTTTGCAATGGTAAGTTGTGACTCAAATTCTGTTGAAACTAAGGCTTCTGAATATGCACAGCAAATTTCTGACGCTATGCTCAGCGGTGACATGGAAAAGGCTGAACAAATTCAGCAGGAATGTGACGAATGGTTTGCTACTCTCAGTGAAGAGGACCAGGCAAAGGCTGAAAAGGCTGCTGAAGAAATCGCAGCGAAGATGGAGGAACAGATTAAAGAAAAAATGGAAGAACAACTCCAGCAGGCAGAAGGTGCAGTAGAAGAAGCTGCTGAGGAAGCTGTGGAAGATGCTGCAGATGCAGTTGAGTATGCTATCGAAGAGGTAGTAGAATAAAAAAGGGATTCTGCATTGATAACAAACGAGGGTGTGTCAAAATGTGAAGACATACCCTCGTTTCTGTTGTTAAGATGTGTGCTATCCTTGCCCTACAGTTCCTTCAATACCGTTGCCGTGAGGTACTTCTTTGCCTTGTTAAGAGGGATGACTACTTCTGGTAAACCGGCAGAATAGGGTGCAATCTCGTACTCCCCATATACCAGATGGACACCCTCCATGTCAATCCATGGGTCGGCCTTTGGCATAGGCAGGTTGGAAACCGATTCGTAATTGCTGAGGAAGAGTTGTTTTTCTAACTCCTCATCGGTGGTAGCACCGAAATATGTTTCCAGTCCGTTGCGGAGTTCATCCTGCAGGTTGGCTTTGCTCTTGAACATGTCTGAACCGAACAAGCGTCCGTCCGACTTGCGGAATGTGTATCCTGATATGAATGTGCCGCCGTGGGCACCGCCGCCGTACCAGTATTCTTTCATTTGGTATGTAACGAGTTTGTCGTTCTGCCAGATTATGGTGAACTCGCTCTCGTTCACGCCTTCGAAACTGAAGTCCTCGTCGCTGTCATTGCTGGTCATGTCATCTTCTGAGAGGAACTCCTTTGCATAGTGGTTAAACAGACTTGTAGTATCGGCAAGGTTGCCGGCATAAGTGCCTCCGAGACTCTCACTTATCCATTCGCGTATGCTGTTGACGAGCAGCGGGCTGCCACCGATTGGGTAATCGGCAACGAACGAGTATGTCCAGTTGCGCAGTCCCTCCTTCTTCGATATCCTCTTGGTCTTGAGTTCCGTTGCTACTGATTCATCTTCATTTACTTCGGCTTCTTCACACTGGATGCTGTCAGAACTGGTTTGTGTATCTTCGGCATTGTCTGCTTTTTGGCTGCAACCTGCTAAGAGCAGGATTGCCATGATTGGTAAAATTACTTTCTTCATATGTTATTGCGGCTAAATTGACATTGTGGTTATATGGCTAATGGAGCCTATGAGACTAATAATGAATATATGTCCTCACAAACTGGAAACTTAACAACAGCAATCTTTTCATATGCTTTGTTTTTTTGTAGATATTGAGCTTCGCGAAATATCGATTCGTAGGGGGAACTCCTTTGTCGGCATAAACGCTTTTGAAGGAACTCCTTTGTCGGCATAAACGCCGAGTCGTCGCAAACCTCATGACATTCAGTCATTCGGTCATCGCAAGCAGAAT
>JAGHSZ010000084.1 GCA_018065565.1 Candidatus Colivivens caballi | reverse complement strand
GTGCCTTTCCGAAAGCGAGTGCAAAGGTACAACCTTTTTCCGAACTGGCAAAACTTTTTCAGACTTTTTTGCATTTTATGTGCATTTTTTATGCAAACGGCACGAGGGGGGACGGCCCTCCTTTATAATATATTGTGCGCGCGAGGGGAAAAGGGGGTGAAGGGCAAGGCGGGGAAGGAAGGACGGGAACGGAGGGTGGAACGCCCGGGAAAAACCGGGCGCACGGGGGCAGGTGGATGGGAAAAGAGAAAAAAGAAGAAGGGGAAGAGAGGGCAAGAAAAGGGAAAGAGGGGGCGGAAGAAAGGAAACGGAGGGTGGGAGCGAAAGTGGGAACGCCCGGGAAAACCCGGGCGCACAGGGGCAGAAGGATGAAAAAAGAGAAAAAAGGAAGAAGGGGGAAAAAAGGGGAACGGGAGAAAAAAGAAAGGGGAAGGACAAGGGAAGGGGGGAGATGGAAGGCGGCAGATGGGGTCAGTCGGCAGACGATGTTTGCAAAGACTGACACAGTGCACGGCAAGCGGCTTCGTGGCGATGCACGATGTAGGCGCAAAGAATCTCCATGAATATGACTTCAAAAAGGAAGTACTCGAATGGGAGATCAGTGAGACAGAACAGGGCAAGGAACGCTGTACGGAAATTGAATGTAAGGAGCCCATTGAGTTTTATCAAAGGGAGCGACTTGTCGTGGAACTGCTGACGCACCTCAGTGGGAATGTTCTCGGTGGCGCCGTACTTTTGGCGGAGAAGAGCCATCAGTTTCTGGAACTGCGGTGTTCGTTTTTCCTGTAAATGAGTGTAGTTGACATACGAACGGAGGAAAATTTTCCATCCTGCATTGCCCTTCCATGGTGTATCTTCGTACATTTGCTTGAGCCGCGCCGAATTTTCGAGTTCACTACCCTTGTCGCCTTTTAGGAAGAAGAGGTGAACCTGAATGTAGTAGTCAGCCATTCGTGTCTGTCCAGAAAGGCTGAAGAAGCCAGAGATATGGAGCAAGACAGCAGCCACAATTGTGAAAATGAGGTCGTTTTCGGGTGTAGAAGGAATGCCGAACCAGCCGAATTCGATGTCGTGATGCAGATAGATGCGATAAAGCAGCAGGTAGTAGATTGGTATGTACCACACGATTCCAGCAGTTCCGTCGAGTATGCGTCCGAGTCGTGATGTCTGCCCAGTCATTCTCGCCAGTTGCCCGTCGGTGCAGTCGAGGACATCGGCAAAAAGCAGCAAGAGCAGTGCGATGATGTTTGCCCACAGTCCAGCCGCGCCTTCATAGTAGTAGCTGCCTTTCATGAAAAACAGTGCGCTGAATGCTCCGACAAACATTGAAATGATGGTCACCGCATTCGGCGAGATGTGTAGTCGGGCACACAGCAGTGCCCACAGATAGGCAAATGGACGAACAACATTTATATCGAGCCAGTCGTCGGTTTCGGACGACTTGAGAGTTGACAATACTTTCTCTTTCATGATTTGATTGGTTTTTTATCGTGCAAAATTAGCAAATAAATATGACTTAACGACTATTTTCGCAACAAATATGCTACATTTCCTTCAAACCTTCAAATGTTTTGTGCTATTGAGGTCTAAAAGTCGATAGTTGCCAAAATAATTTGTAACTTTGCACCTTGAAATAAGCATAAAAATGAGGATACTAATAACAGGCGCAAGCGGATTCATCGGAAGTTTTCTCTGTGAGGAAGCAATGAAACGGGGTTTTGACACATGGGCAGGAATGCGCACGCACTCCAGCAAGCGTTGGCTCAATATGCCAGGACTGAACTTCATCACGCTTGACCTCACCGACCGAAATGTACTGAAACAGCAACTCTGCGGTCAGCATTTTGATGTTGTGGTCCATGCGGCAGGTGCGACAAAATGTCTCCGAAAAGAGGATTTCGACCTTCACAACTTCCAGTGCACACAAAACCTGGTCGAGACGATGGCCGAACTGGGAGAAATGCCACAGCAGTTCATCTACATGAGCAGTCTCAGCGCCATCTATGGCTCGACTTACGGGGAAAGCAAGTTGAAAACAGAAGAATGGTTGAAGCAGAAAGCCATTCCGTTGGCGATATTCCGTCCGACAGGTGTGTATGGTCCACGCGAAAAAGACTATATGATGATGGCAGAGTCAATCATGAACCACATTGATTTTGCAGTTGGGTTGAAGGAACAGAAACTGACATTCGTGTATGTGCGCGACCTGGTAGGAGCAATCTTTGCTGCCATCGACAAGGGCATCACAGATGGCAGCACATTCAATGTCACCGATGGTCAGGTGTATTCAAGCAGAGAGTTCAGTGACTTGATTCAGAAAGAGTTGGGAGTGAAGCATGTGCTCCACATCACTGCCCCGCTATGGCTACTGAAAGTCATATCTGTCATTTCGGAAGAATGGGGCAAGTTCGCAGGAAAGCCGTCAACCCTGAACCGTGACAAATACAAGATAATGGCCCAGCGCGACTGGACATGCGACATTTCGCCGCTGCTCAACACGCTGGAATACCAGCCACAGTGGCAGCTGGAACGCGGGGTGAAGGAAACCATTGCATGGTGGAAGGAGAATGCACAATGAACAACATGATAAAGCGACTGACATCGATGGAAGTGGCGGTGTTAGTGTATTCTGCCATCACGCTGATAATGACATGCTTCTACTGGGACGGACTTTCCAATCCGTGGGGCATGGTCTGTCTGAGAGGCATCACCCTCGGCATTATGCTCGTTACCAACCTGATAGCACACTTCTGCCACCTCAACGGCAAAGATGCACTCTGGGGTGGACGGTTAGGCACAGCGCTGCGCGTACTTCCTTACATGGTACTGCTGATTTGGTGGTACCCAGAGACATACGACTTTTGCAGCCAGTTGCCATACAAGGACCACATCTTTGCTGGCATCGACCAGACATTGTTTGGCTGTCAGCCTGCACTGGAATTCGACCGTCTGATGCCCAGCGCATTTTGGAGCGAGGCATTCAACATGGGTTACTATGCCTACTACTACCTGATGGCAGCAGTCATCGTGTTCTACCTTATTCGCCGCCATCAGCAGTTCGACAAAGCCATCTTCTGCTTCATCAGTTCGTTCTTCATCTTCTATCTTATATATGAGTTTCTCCCTGTTGGCGGTCCACAGTATTACTTCAAGGCACTGAGCAATTTAGGTTATCCAGCCGATGGCAGTGCGCTGCCCGACATTGGCTATTATTTCAAGACCAACACGGAGATGATTGTGCCCGAAATCAAGGGTATATTCAGTCAGTTGGTCATCGGTGCGCAGGAAATCGGAGAACGCCCGACAGCGGCATTTCCAAGCAGTCATGTCGGAATGAGCACAGTGAGCATGTTGCTTGCCCTCAGCAGTGGCAACCGCCGTCTGCTGTGGATTCTGATGCCGTTCTACCTGTTGCTCTGCTGCGCCACAGTCTATATCAAGGCACACTATCTGATTGACTCCATCGCAGGGTTCGTCACAGCCGTGGTACTCTATTTCGTGATGAACAAGGTGTACGACAAGTGGAGAGGGCAGTGCAAATAGCCCATCGCCCCACCCTAACAACAAAAGTTTCGCAAGCTCAACTTGCACGAAAAGACGCATCGGGGCCTCGTCCCCACGAATCGTTATTTCGCAAAGCTCAATATCTACAAAAATGTCCTCGCGTCCGCTCATAAATGGTCAATCGAGCGGAGAACAATTGTCAATCGAGCGGAGGATAATTAGAAAAGGTGTACACCTTATTGCAAAAAGGTGTACAGCAAAATTCAGAAAGGTGTACACCATTCGCCAAGAAGGTGTACACCTTTTTATAGTTTGCGAGCGCTCATGAAGGAAAACATGAGCGGTCGTGAGGCAAAACACAAGCGCTCGTGAGAGGAAACCTTTACTGGCAGCCGACACAGCGACCGAAAAAAGGCGGGTGCAGATGCACTCGCCTTGATTGGTATTCGGCCGCAGACCAGACGGCAGACATGCCGCCTTGCTTGCAGAGATTATTCCCAGTAGAGAGGTTGCTTGTTGATGTCCCACTTGTGGTCCTTCGGGAAGTCGTCGCCCTCCCATGCCTTCTTGCTTGTCCACTTTTCAGCAGGGTCAGTCCAGAACGGATCGGTGGCAGGGAGTCCGAGTGGCAGGAACGCCAGGCCAGTCATATAGAGCGAGCCGTTGTTGGTGTACCAGTCAGCCACATTAGGATGGTTGCCCATGAATCCGATGGTGAGGAAACCCTTCTCGTTGAAATTGTTTGCCTTGCCAAACATATTCTTTGCCACGGCAGTGAGTGCTGCACGCACCTGGCCGTTGTGGAGTTCCCTTGGCAGTTGCTTACGCCATGCCAGTTGTGCCAATGGCTGGAACACAGCCATGCGGTAAGGGATGCTACGGCCAAACACAGGGTATGTGCCTTCTGGCGAAATCAGTCGTTCGAGTATCACGCTGAACTTCTGCATGCGCTTGCGTGCATCGTCGAGGCGGCGCTTTGCTCCATTGAGGTTGCCAGTATTGCGCACGAGCCAGGTGTCGTTGCCGCGCTTGGCGGTGATCATTTCAAGGCACTCGATGTACATTGGCTGTATGACATAAGAGTTATAGTAGTCGAATGCAAATGAAGGTCCGTCGCTATACCAGCCGTCGCCCACATACCACTCCTCCACCTTGTTCATGCCCATGTGGATGCGGTAGGAGTCGAACTGTGCACCGACATACATGAGGAAACACTCCTCCATCGACACGAACAGCAACCAGTTGGTGTAAGGAGGGTCGTAGCGGCGAAGCCCCTGCAACTCCTTGATGTAACGGTCCTTGGTCTGCTGGCTCAGTGGTTTCCACAGTGCATCGAAGCCACGGTAGAAACTCTCGACCACATAAGCGGCATCGACCAGCGTCTGTCCGCCGTTGGTCCATCCCAGATAGTCGGGACTCTCAGGGTCAACGGCATTGGCATAAGCCTTTAATGCCCATTCGCGGAGCTGCTTGCGTTTCTGTCCCTCGGCGGTGTCGTCGTCGGGAAGCGAGAGCCAAGGAGCCAGACCTGCCATCAGGCGGCCAAACGCCTCCATGTAAGACACTTTTTTGTCGCGGTTGTCCCATGTCGGACTGAGTTCAAGACCACCGTTCACTGTGTCCATCTCCTGTTGAAGTGTACCGTTTGCCATGTTGCGCAGCACGGGTTCCGCCATCTGATACATGATGTCAACCCACACTTCGCGGTCAGTCTTCTCTACTTTCTTCTTGGCACTGATGTTCATCGCCAGTGCCAGCGCCAATACTACTGTAAGTATTCGTCTCATAAATCGTTAGTTTTTTAGTTTATTTGTTTACAATTAGTTGTTGTCACACACCGTCAATTTATGCACACCATTCTTATTGCGTCGCCTTCATTGTAGAGTATAAGGCTGTCAGCAGTAAGCAGTTGCAGTGGATAGCCATTGGAGCCAGCGCCATAGTTCAGAAACAGCAATGGAGTGTCGGAGAATGCCGGGCAACCACAAGTCCAGCTGACATAATCATGGTCCATGCCGTAGGAAGTGGCAGTGAAGTCGGGATGAAGTTCAAGGTGCTGTTTCGAGTCAGCGTCCACAATCTTCCACAGGTGCGACATCGCAGTGACATTCACCACATTAACAGCCATACCATCTCGGGTAAACGCCAAGACCCTGTCGCCTACATCAGCCCCGCCAATAGCCTCTTCATAATCAAATTCGGCAGACTGACCATCGTCTGTAATCAGTTCGAGCACATGCATTGTGGTGCTTTCGCCCACTGTTCCGACAATCGGCACCAGCGGTTTCTCCATGGCAGGCACCATTACTGAGTCGGAGTCGTTGTCGTCCTTGCCTCCTGTGCCGTTACCTATACACGACATCATCAGCAACATCATCAGCAACGACGAATAAAGCAATCGTTTCATACGCACTTATAGTTTTACTTATTCTTTGTTATTGAGTAGGTTGCAGAGTTCCTCCATGCCCTCGGTTGCCTTCTTGGCAATGACATGGACTCCCATATTCTGCGGAACATTATGCGGAGCCGGGTCGATGAGATAGATGTCGGCATTGCGGCTTGCATAGTTCACCAGTCCGGCAGCAGGATAGACATTGAGCGAAGTGCCGACAATGACCACGATGTCGGCCTTGGCAACCTCTTCGGCAGCCGGTTCAATCATTGGCACAGCCTCGCCAAACCACACAATGAACGGACGCAACTGACTGCCATCCTTTGCCTTGTCGCCATAGTTGATGACGGAGTCGGTCGAAGGGAGCGTCACGATGCAGTCGGGGTCGTTGGGATTGTCGGTCGATGTGGCCTTCATCAGCTCACCATGCAGATGTATGATGTTGGAACTGCCAGCCTGCTCATGCAGGTTGTCAACATTCTGTGTCACAACAGTCACATCATACATCTTTTCCAGTTCAGCCACCAGCAGATGCGCCCTGTTTGGCTTCACACTGCCCAGTTGGCGACGGCGGTCATTATAGAAACCAATCACCAGTTCGGGGTTTCGCCAGTAACCTTCAATCGAAGCCACATCCTCCACACGGTAGTGCTCCCACAGTCCATCCGAATCACGGAATGTGGTGATTCCACTTTCGGCACTAATTCCAGCCCCAGTAATGAAAACTATCTTCTTCATAATTAATATTTATTAATTTTCTGCAAAAATAGGAAAAGAAATTGAAAGATACAAAAAAAAACTACTATCTTTGCACTTTGAAAGTATTTTTAAACTAATTATGGACAAATTAAGTTATGCACTCGGCCTGGGTATAGGCCAACAACTGAAACAAATGGGATTGAAGGACGCATTGAATGTTGACGACTTTGCGCAGTCAATCACCGATGTACTCCAAGATAACGAGTTAAAAGTAAACAACACCGAAGCACAGGCAATAGTCCAGGAATTCTTCACAAAGCAGGAAGAGAAGATGAACGCTGAACGCCGCGAAATGGGCAAGGCTGAACTGGAAAGAGGCAAGGCATTCCTTGAAAACAACGCAAAAGTTCCAGGAGTGATCACCACAAAGAGCGGTCTGCAATATGTGGTGCTGCAAGAAGGCACAGGCAAACACCCAAAGGCTACCGACCAGGTACGCTGCCACTACGAAGGCCGTCTCATCGACGACACAGTGTTCGACAGTTCATACAAGCGTAACGAACCAGCAGTGTTTGGCCTCAACCAAGTGATTGCTGGCTGGACAGAAGGTCTGCAACTGATGGGCGAAGGTGCAAAATACCGTTTCTTCATCCCTTACCTCCTCGGTTACGGAGAAAGCGGAGCCGGACAGATGATTCCTCCATATGCAACACTGGTGTTCGATGTGGAACTGCTCGAAGTATTATAGCACACAGAACATATTATTAACAAATAAACAACTAACAAAAAAACAAAAAAGAAAATGAAAAAACTGTTTTTTGCAGTAGCAGCACTCGCTGCACTCACATTCACATCATGTCAGAATGGTGTAAAGGAAAACTTGAACGACAATGTCGATTCACTCGCTTACTATCTCGGTCTCGCTCAGTCTGACGGTCTGAAGCAGTACATGACAATGCAGCTCGGTGTTGACTCAACTCAGGTTGACGAATTCATCAAGGGTATGATCGAAGGTGCAAAGAAAGAAGCTGGTGAAAGCGAAGAAGCTTACATGAAGGGTCTCGAAGTTGGTAAGCAGGTTAAGGAAATGTCAGAAAACCTCTCAAAGGAAGTTTATGCTGACGACTCAACTAAGACTATCAACATCGACAATTTCCTCGCAGGTCTCATCAAGGGTTTGAAGGGCGAAAGCGAAATGGCTGCTGACTCAGCAGGCGTTCTCTTCCAGAACATGCTCAAACCAATCCAGGACGCTAACATGGAAAAGAAGTACGGCGACCAGAAGGCTAAGAACCAGAAGTTCCTAGAGGACAACAAGAAGAAGGACGGCGTTGTATGCGTACCTGTTACTCTCGAAGACGGCACAAAGTCTGAAATCCAGTACAAGGTCATCACTGAAGGTACAGGCGCTATGCCAACTGACACCACTACAATCAAGTGCCAGTACGAAGGCAAGCTCATCGACGGTACTGTATTTGACAGCTCATACGAGCGCAACCAGCCATTCGAGGTCAACATGGCTATGCCACGCGTAATCCGCGGTTGGGTTGAAGCACTCAAACTGATGCCAGCAGGTTCAAAGTGGGAAGTTTACATTCCACAGGAACTCGCTTACGGTGCACAGGACATGGGTCAGATCAAACCATTCTCTACCCTCATCTTCACTATCGAAACACTTCAATAATGTATAATGTACACAACAGTACAATAGCATTAAGACAATGAAGAATATACTTATCATCGGCGCACTCATGGCATCTACTGCTATGAGTGCGCAGTCTTTGGCACAAGACCAAGTGTCGTCCAAGGACTTAAAGAAGCAACAAAAGGCGGAACTCGCCGAGTTTAAGACCAAGCAGAAACTGGCACTTGCCGAATTCATGCAGCGACAGAAGAAGGCACTCGTCAAAGCAAGCGGACAGGCCGCAGAGACACCAGCAGAAACCACCAAACCAACTGACGCCAGCTACAAGGACCTCTTCCCTGAGATGAAGACTGCTGCCGACTCAGTGGCATACCTCTATGGTGCATTCCGTGCAGGTGGTCTGAAAGAGTTCATCGTCAAGCAGTTCAATGTCGATACAACCTACATGGACGACTTCTATCGTGGAATTTCCGACCGTGTGTGCTCCGACAACACTGACCCAAAGACCAATGCCTACAATGCAGGTATCAACATCGCAGGACAGATTGAAGTGATGTCGAAGGACTTCCAGAACGACTACTACTCTGCCGACCCCGACAAGCATGTCAGCATCCCTATCATTGCCAAGTCAATCATCGATGCCATGACAGGTGCAAACCCTTACACACCAGAAATTGCACAAAGGTCGTTCACAACCATCATGGAGAAGCGCCAGAAGGAAAATCTCGAACGCAAGTATGCTCCTAACCGTGAAGCCGGTGCCAAGTTCCTCGAAGAGAACAAGAGCAAGGCTGGTGTTGTGACACTGCCATCAGGTGTTCAGTACAAGATTCTCAAACTGGGTACAGGCGCCAAGCCAAAGGCAACCGACAAGGTCAGGGTGAACTACGAAGGACACCTCATCGACGGCACCGAGTTCGACAGTTCATACAAGCGCAACAAGCCATCTGAGTTCAAGCTCAACCAGGTGATCCGTGGATGGACCGAAGCAATGCAGGAATTCCCAGTAGGAACCACTGCCGAAATCTACATTCCTTACGACATGGCATACGGAGAGCGCAACACAGGCAAGATTGACCCTTATTCAACACTGATCTTCAAGATTGACCTGCTCGACATTCTTCCAGAAGAAGAGACTGCGGCTCCAAAGAAAAGCGCCACTTCCAACATGACTTCTGCTGAACGCCGCGAGGCAGTCCGCGCTTTGGCAAAGAAAAACAGCAGCGCAAAAGCTGCTGCAAACGAAGCAGCAGACGGCAGCGCCACCAAGACTGTCAAGGCAGCCACTCCTGCAAAGACAGTTGTGCCAAAGAACACAAAGTCGGTTGTCAAAGTCGATAACACTTCAATGTACAACAACAAGTAAGTGTAGTCGGTTGCCCCGCAACCGGACATTCACATAAAGCCGAACTGTCAGAACAGTCAATATATAAAAGAGGGATGTCAAAAATGTCTGACATCCCTCTTTTTTCTATCTTGCCGCCCCACATTGACATAAAGACAATGGCTCCGACTTTGACCTTGCTGTCAATTCAGCCTTTCTTTGATTGTTTTTGCCATGTGATAATGCTTTATGGTTTTAGTACTCTTCGTATTGACACTCTGATATTTGGCAGTTTCAGCATTGGCTGACCCAATAGTGTGGTTACGGTAAATCCATGCTGTTTCAGCCAATCGACTGCTTGATTGCGAACTTCGTTGTCGAAACTGATGGTTAGTTGTAGCGGTGGCAGGAAGTCTGAAGGGTTAAGCAATGAGCCTGTCTCAAGTGGGTTGGTGGGTTCAAGGTCAAGGCAATATGCTACTACGCTGCCGGCCAATATGCCTTTCGATGGTTCTGATACGATGTTGAGGTCTCTGCGAAGACTGTCAAGGGCATTCTTCAGAGTCAGGATATCTTCTGCCAGTCCCATGTTGTTCAGTACCATGATTTCTTCGTTGATGCGTTGCTCCACATCGTCATTTACTTCGCCCATCTTCTGTCTTGCCCCCACATCGTCTGAAAGATTAATGACTCGGACTTTGACCTTGCTGTCAATTCAGCCTTTCTCAGATTGTTTTTCTTTGCCATAGTGACAATGTTTAATGGTTCCTATATTAATTATACGAATTCATTTCTGCAAAAATAACAATTTTGACACCTTCTCTGCAAGAATTCCGCAGAATATCTGCAATAATTCATAATCCAATCTGATATTTTTGTACATTTGCAAAAAATTGACCAACTATGATAAGCAAGACTTACCTCAGATATATATGGTTGCTAGACACTTTATATACCTCAGATCCTTTAACCTATGATGATGTCGTAATGTTATGGGAAGATTCTCCTTACGCCTATATGGGCGGTTTACCCATTCGCACATTCCACGAACATCGCAAAGGTATTGAAGAAATGTTCGGAGTTGTAATTGAGTGCGACAAATCCAAAGGATACACATATTATATTAAGAATCCTGAAGTGCTGGAACAGAACACTTATGCACAACTGTTATTGCGTAAGTATAGTGTTCCCAAAGACTTCTCTACCTTTAATATGATGCGCGACCGTATCTTACTGGAAGAGATACCACATGGTACAGCGTATTTTAATGATGTTGTAGAGTCTATGAGGTGTAATACAGAACTCGTCATTGACTATCAGGGTTATGAAGGGCATGCGGAAACACTTACTATGCAACCCTATGCCATGAAAGTTTATAACCGAAGGTGGTATGTACTTGGTTACATAAAGGAAAAAGAGTCAATCAGACAC
>JAGHSZ010000090.1 GCA_018065565.1 Candidatus Colivivens caballi | reverse complement strand
ACGACCGAATGACTGAATGTCATGAGGTTTGCGACGACCGAATGACTGAATGTCATGAGGTTTGCGACGACTCGGCGTTTATGCCGACAAAGGAGTTCCTTTAAAGCGTTTATGCCGACAAAGGAGTTCCTTTAAAGCGTTTATGCCGACAAAGGAGTTCCCTCCCCTACGAAGGAATGGGGAGGGGAGTTGAGAGTTTAGAGTGGAGAGATCCATCCGGATGGTGCTCTAAACTTTAATCTCTAATCTTGGTACTACAAAACTTCCCCTGCACGAACGCTCATAAATTGCCTCGCGAGCGCTCGTAAATGGTCAATCGAGCGGAGGATAATGCAAAAAGGTGTACACCTTACCGCGAAAAGGTGTACAGCTTTTCTGAAAAAGGTGTACACCAAACGGCAAGAAGGTGTACACCTTTTTATAATTCACGAGCGCTCGTGCGACAAAACATGAGCGCTCGCGAAGGAAAACATCACCGCTCGTGAGGGAAAACACCGTGTAAGCAACATAGGTCACATTTTTCACCGTAAAATGATAAATAAGGAGTGAAAAGTGGCAAAGCTTGCATTTGTTTCTTATTTTTGTTGTTATGAAATTTGGTGGATTATATAATAATCTGTATATTTGCCAGCAACTTAGGAGAGTTATAAGTTAAAAGTTAAAAATTAATATTTTAGCTGATGCCACCCACGCTAATGGTTAATGGCAAATGACCTAAACTCTCGTAATAACACAGAGCAACGGGATAATTCTTTTTTATCAAAAATGTTTTAATCCCGTTCACAGAGAATGCCGATGGCATTACAAAGTTCACAGAGCCATGCGGACACCCACACTCAGTGTCCTCTCCATGTGCCACAGGTACACTCTGTGAAAAGGTTTGAAAAAGAGATAAATGATAACCTTCTCTGTGTTGAAACAATTTCGTGTTCGAAGAAAAAAACCAAACCTTCTCTGTGTTGAGAGATGAGAATGCTCTAAGCTCTACGAAGCAACGAAGTGATGTGTAGCCCGTAAGGGCGATAGGTCAACCATGTCAGATAGATGTCTTACCCAAATACGAATCAACTTAATTTTTCAAATCAATCAATATTATTAACCACTTAAAACCAAAACCTTATGAAGAAATTCATTACTACACTTTGTGCACTTGCTGTCGCAGTGCTTGGTTTTGCTCAGGGTCACGATGACTTCAACACCCTCACAAAGAACACCAAGTACGACACTTACACAACAACTGCAGGATGGGTGGGCACTAACTGTAGTGTCACTGCCGGTACAGCAGACAACGGAATCGGCGAAGGCAACATGTCGCTCGTCATGAACGGTAAGACAACTGCCGTTGGTTCCATCAGTTCACCTCTGATTGCAGGAGGTATGGGCGAACTTTCGTTCAACTACTGCTATCCTAACAATGAGATAACCGGCATCGACTTCACTGTCACTGTATATGCCGAAGGCGATGTATTCACTTCTTGGACTGTTTCTAAGGCTGCTGATGAATGTGAAAAAGCAGTGGCTTACACTGAGACAAAGACCATCAACTGCTATGCCGACGACATTCAGGTGGTGTTCACAAACAACAGCCCTACACAGGCTACAACCAACAAGGACCGCTATGCAATCTGGAATGTTGCATGGACTGGTTATGAAAAGCCAAACCAGGACGACTGGATCTGGAACAAGGTCATCAACTATTCATTCGATGACTCTTCTTCACCAGCACTCACTGCTCCTGCACGCGGCAACCTCAACTGGGACTACAACAACTGCCCTTCAGGAACTAACTTCCTGAACATCTGGGGTGAAAACAACACCAACTACGCAACTATCATCTCACTCGCCAACGAACTTTCAGCAGGCGACTCATGGAAGGTTGAGTACGACTGGGCTGTTTACGGTGGTTGCAACGGTAAGGTTGGTTCAACTGTATTCAACGCAGGTGGTTCTTCTCTGTTCACAATCTCAGACCCTGCAAACTGGAACGCAACAGTTGACCTCACAATCGGTGACTCTACAATCGCTCTTGCTTGCGCACCATGCGACAAGGCAACACGAATTTCAGCTGCAACAGGTAGCGCCCTCACCAACGCATTATGGCATCACTTCGTCATCACTGGCGACCCTGAAAACGGTGTGAAGATGTCAATCTATGCTTACACAGCAGAAGGCGTGCTCGACTCAGCAGTCGTTGCTGACTATGTACTCGCAACAGGCAATGTACTCCCAACTGACCTCCAGCTCACTCCTGGTTCAGCAGGTTCAGTAGCAATCGACCAGTTGTCACTCTCTGTATTCGGTCCTGAGACAGTCCTCGCTCCAGTAGTTAAGATTACTGCAATCAACGGCATCGAACGCGAAGTCACAATGGTGGCACAGACTGACGGCAGCACATTGTACTACAACACAGACGGTTCAGAGGAATTCACAGAATACACAGCACCTCTCACCATCGCTGAAACAACTACATTCTATGCATACGCACAGTCAGAGACAGGCAAGAAGTCAGAAGTGGCATCTGTCACTCTCGAAGCAGGTGTTGAAGTACAGCTCAACAGCGTAACATTTGCTAAGGGCGACTACAACGCAGCCGACAAGACTTACTCTGTCACAGTCAATTCAGACCAGAGCACAGTTGACTTCAAGCCAGTTCCAACAATCGTATGGACTGACGGCGCAGGCAACACAGGCGAAGTCGTTTCAGGCACTACTGTCACTGCATCATGCGGTACATTCACTGCATTTGCAAAGGCAGCCGGATATGCTGACTCAGAGTCTGCATCAATCAACCTCGTAGAAGTCAAGGACATCTTCGCCCTCACAACAATCGACTTCGGCAGCATGAAGACTGCTGGTGCTGACTATGGATTCACTCTCAGCGAAGAGCCAGCATTCACAGCACCAAAGGAAATGCACACACTCGATGTTAACGGCAACGACTCAACTTACACTGACACCATCGCTTACTACAACTTCACAGTTGACAATGGCGAACAGTCTCTCATCTGCCCTGAGTCATTCGGTGTTGCAAGCACAGAAGGCGTCATCTTCCGTGGCAGCAACAAGGACGCAGGTCTCTATGCATGGAACGGCGCAATCGAAGCTGGTTTCAACAACTTGAAGGAAGGTCAGTTTGTAACAGTCAATGTTGCTCTCCCTGCAACAGTTTCAGCTGGTGGCGTTCTCGTCATCGACGAAGACCAGAGCGAAGGCCTCAATGTCAAGATGCGCGCAACTGCCGACGGTATCGGTACATTCACAGTTGCCAAGGGCTCTTACAACTATGTTTACAGCATCTCAGTAGGTCGTGAAGCACAGACATTCCAGAACGGTACATTCGACATCGAAGACGACTTCGTCACAGTAGGTGTCTGCACTTATGCAAAGGATATGGAAACCAACGGCACTACATACTCAGGCATGGTTCCTGTAACAGGATGGACTCCTGCTGAAAACGGCGACGCTCGCGCAGCAGCTGCATTCAAGTATGGCAGCAATGTATGGCTCGGCGGCACTGGCTACAATGTTCCTGAAACTGACGCCAACGGCAACAGCGAAGGTGGTGCACTCGGTATCATCGGCGTATGGACAGGCAAGGCACAATACACTCAGGAAGTTGACCTTCCAGCAGGTGGCTATGTTCTCACATTCGATGTATTCAACGCAGCAGGTACAGCTGAATTTGCACGCAACCTCTTCGGCGCAACCTTCAACGGTGAAGAAATCTACGACAACGCCAAGACTTACCCTGTAGGTGAATGGACAAAGCGCTCAGTGGTATTCTCAATCGAACAGCCAACAACTGTTACACTCAGCCTCGGTGTTGTTGCTCCAGACGCAGGTTCAGCAGCATGTGCTCACCTCTTCATCGACAATGTAACTCTCGAATCTGACCCAGCAGCAGTTGCACGCCTCGCTCTCGAAGCAGCAATCGCTGAAGCAGAAGCAAATGTAGCAGCAGCATGCGAAGGCGAAGGCCTCTTTATGACTCCTGCTGACGCAATCGCAGCATACAACGAAGCAATCGACGCAGCTAAGCAGGCACTCGAAGGTGGCGACTGCGAAGCAGCTCTCGCAGCACTCAACGACGCAACTGCAACATTCCTCGCAGCTCGCATCACTCCAAGTCCTGAACAGACATTCGCTGCTAAGCTCGAAGGCACCGAAGGATTCCTCGGATTTGTTGACGGCGGCATCAAGCTCGTAGCAGAAGGCGTTATCCGTTTCGCTGACGCAGGCAACGGCCAGTACTACATCACAAGTGAAAACGGCGAAGAATATGTTGGTTATGAGGGTTCAAACAACTGGACACTCTCTGCATCAGCCGACAAGAAGACTCCGCTCACAGTAGCACTCGTTGACGGCAAATACACTCTCACAGGTAAGAACGGTCTGATTGGTACAAACGCTGCCGAAACCACAATCGGTTCTCCATTCTATGGCGACAAGAAGACTTCAAACGGCAATGTTTACTACTCATTCGAAGACCCTACAATCGTTGCAATCGACGATGTAAAGGAAACTGCTCTCCCAGTCAACACTACTGTTGACCTCCTCGGTCGTTCAGTAAGCACATTGGTTAAGGGCAATGTTTACATCATCAACGGCAAGAAGGTACTCGTGAAGTAACCCCCACTCTTCTACAACTGCCATGCGTGACGGTTTCACCCACCACATATGGCAATGACAATAATGAAAATGCCCAGGCGTCGTGCCTGGGCATTTTCTGTTTTAACCCAAATCGTTCATTAGCGTTATGATGACCGAATGACTGAATGTCATGAGGTTTGCGACGACTCGGCGTTTATGCCGACAAAGGAGTTTTTGAACAGATGCATTGCCGGTTTGAGGGCGCAATGGGGTTCCATTGTAACCGAGAAGCGACATTGCAGATGACGAAAAGAAGGCTTGTCAGCGCGTAACAGTCTAATGGACGATTTGGGATAATGATTTGTACCAACAATCGGGGTGTTGCACCGCACTGCTGCATTCCCGACTTGACAATTGTGCTGACTTTTGCGTGGTTCCCACCTTACAATCAGCATAATTGACAGGGGAAACGGTTGCCAGTTGAGATAAAATGCGTATATTTGCACAACAAAATAATGTAATAGCAACACCTACACACACATTGTCTTTATTCCTTGGCAAATAGGCACGACAACTGGTAAGCATCGATTTTGTGGAGAATGATTTTTGGAAAGAAAGGTTTTTAGGGCCTGTCGAGGTATTAGAAGGATGAAAAAGTAGAAGATAAACAACACAAAAGGTAAAAGGATAGGAAATGAAAAGTCAGAAACATCTGTTACTGCTGTTGATGTTAATGTGTTTCGGCATCAACGCACAGGGACAAACCAACTTTGAGGTGAACAAGGATGTAACATGGGACTATGGTGCATTTAAGCTGAACCCATACTATGCGTTCCAGTTCATAAACATTCCGTCGGGCTACGTCATATACTGTGAAGTGGGCGCGGAACCAACAAGCAGTTCGCTGACCAACGGAAATTCCGACAACATCAACATCACTACTGCCGTTGCCACTGGCGTCACGTACGACATCTATGCCAAGGTGTTCAGCGGAAGTACATTTAATGCATCCAATCTTGTACAAAGTT
>JAGHSZ010000034.1 GCA_018065565.1 Candidatus Colivivens caballi | reverse complement strand
AGGAGATTTGTGGTTTGGTGGTTTAGTTGCTTATGCCAATGGCTAATGGCAAATAGCCAAAAGCTAACGGCCCAAATCGCCTCACGTCCGCACATAAATTGTCTTACGAGCGCTCGTAAATGCTAAATCGTACGCTCGATAATTGAAAAAGGTGTACACCTTCCTGAAAAAAGGTGTACAGCAAACGACGAAAAGGTGTACACCAAAATCCAAGAAGGTGTACACCTTTTTATATTGTCGTGCGCTCGTGCGACAAAACATGAGCGCTCGTTAAGGCATTTTCCTATGCACGATTGACAATCCTTGCTATATGTATGCAGTCCCCATAGTATGTTGCTATTGACTCATTACTATCATTATACTTATTTTCAGTGAGATAATAGCCTTCTGCTCGTAGTTACCTGTAATGTGTGAATCTCGCATGGACTTGCGAAAGTTAGAATCTCCTTAGGACTATTACTATAGAAATTGGCAAATCCTTGCATCCCCCTCCATAGTAGAGGGTGTCAGCATCATTTTGTGAGTGCATGCTGACACCATGCATTTCTGCTAATAGTGAAAGCGGTGAATTGTTAATGTTGTTTAGAATATTGATACGATTAACTATTTGTGGATTTCAAGAAATTTATAACCATTAAAATGAACAAGGTGTTCGGGTGCATCAGCTATCCATACTTCAGTCTCCCACGCAATATCCTTCGCCTTCTGTTTGAATGTGTTTTTATTCTCAAAAGCGGTAAAGAACACAATGTTGGCATTGCAATGAGATTCTTCGAGCTTTCTTTTAACCGTACGAACTCTAACCTCACTCCATTCTCCAGTAGAATGATATGCTTCAATAAGATAGAGAAGATTCTTTTCTTTACTATAGGCTACTACATCTGGCAATTCTTCATGTTCCAATGGGAAGAAATTCAACGCCTCTAAGGCTTCTTTTTCCAAATGTAAGAACTTGTCCTTTGTGTCTCCGACATATAAGACTTCGGCTCCAAAACCATATAATGGTAAGAACACCTCAATAATCGCTTTTTGCAAATCATTATGTTCTCCATAGGATAAGTCTATTGTTTTACCCCCTGGCAGGGTAACGGGGACTTTGATCATGTCGCGTCTTCTTTCCAATTCTTCTTTCAATGATATGGTCTCTTGTATATAGTGAGCTAGGGCAGTTTCCCAATTAGGTGTCCTATACTGATGCAACAATTCTGCAAAAGCAGGACTTAAAGCGTAGCCTCTTGATGGATTGTTCGTTGCTTGTTCTTCTTGAGAAGAGGAGTTTAGTACGACTCCTGCCTCAACTAAAAGTTTTAAATCTTGCCTACGAATATCGTCATAAGACGCATCTGCGATTTTTTCTCCGTAATTAGCATTCTCAAAGGTTATTATATCTCTTGAACGAGGAAAATCTCCGTTTTCTGAAGATACTGCCTCTTTAAAAGAACGCTTAATTTTACCTACAGCCATGCATGCCTTTGCCGTTCTTTCAAGTTTCCTATCAGTGTTATTCATGGGAATACCGACAGCATTCAATATATCGAGCATGGCAAACACCAATTTTTCTACTGATTTTGGTGTAGTCTTTATTAGTTTAATTTGCATATTCAAATAAATCTTGAGGTATCATGCTATTAATAATATCTTGTGGGTCTCTTTGCTCCATATGGTAAGTTTTTTGAACTTGGAGTGCTATTTTATATGCCAACAGTGGGGGGACGGCGTTGCCAATTTGATAGAATCGCCTTGTCTCATTGCCTGCAAAGTTATACCAATCTGGAAAACTCTGCAACCTCGCAGCTTCTCTATCCGTAATCCTTCTTCGGCGTCCATCAGCTAAGTGAACCCGTTGCATATCGCTGGTTGCGCCAGCAAGATTACGACATGTAATAGTGCGAGCAGGTCTATTAGGATGCAAATCCCTCGGATTTACGCAATGAGATTTCTGCTCATAAGAGGCAATATATTCATCTTGCCTTGGAGTCAATATCTTATCTTCAGGTTCTGGACTTAACATAGTGTCACCGATGGCTTCTTTAACCGTAGTTTTGCGCTGTTCTGCAACTGGATATCGAAAGGTTGCCCTGTGACCGACGCAAATCAAGCGTTCTCGGTTTTGAGGAACTCCGTAGTTTACAGCATTAAGCACACGATATTCTACGATATAGCCAAGCTTTTGTAGTTCTTTGACTATCAAATCAAGATACCATTTATGGCGTCCTAAGATATTCGCAACATTTTCAAAGAGGAAAACCTTGGGTTGCAATCTCTTGATTGCATCAATAAAAATGGGAAAACCATCCCTCGCGTCTTCCATTCCCTTTTGATTGCCAAAACGGCTGAATGGCTGGCATGGAGGACCACCAATAACGATGTCAATGTTTTCTGACTCTGGATATTCGAAACCGATAGTCAAAAATTGGTTATGACATTCTCCTTTTAGATTTTGGTTATATGTTTCTACCGCTGCTTCTACCATTTCATAGCCAATGGTTTTGAAACCTGCTGCTTCAAAACCAAGAGACAAACCTCCACAGCCTGCAAATAAGTCGAGTACAACAGCATTTTCTCGGATTTCTGGAATGAGCAGTTTATCTATGTAGTTACTGTATTCAGTCATTTCTGCTTTGTTTGCTTCCCCAAGATTCCTCGGTTCAGCGATTATAAGTCTGTTTTTTGATGATTACTACTAAGTTCGTGCAATGATGCCAGGCAATTGTCATGCTGACATTTTGCAGTTGACCACCGACGCCCAACCAAACGCAGAATGCTTTCTTTTGCTGAGGTGCGAAGGAGGAAGCGGTCGTTTCGACCGCAAAATTAACGATTTTATTTCAAATAATGTTCATTTCCGTGGTTAAATAGTGAGAAATAGACATTAAAAGGAGTGTTTCCTCCCTTTTAGGGTGGGGGTTGAATGATGTAGGATGTAGGATTGACAGGTCACCACTCCTCGTCCTGAAAAGGAAGAGGCAGGGAGAAGGTCTGAGGGATGGGAATGTCATTTCGTTTCTTTCGCCTTTCGTGTTCGAAAATAATAGTAATAATTATCAACACAGAGAAGGTTACTTTTATCTTTATTGCAAAACCTTTTCACAGAGTGTGCCTGTGGCACATTGAGAGGGCACAGAGTGCGTGCCGTCCGGATGGCTCTGTTAACTTTGTAATGCCATCGGCATTCTCTGTGAACGGGATTGTAAAGCATAGAGTTTAGAGATTATAGCTTAGAGTTTTGGACTTAGGCCTCTCTACTCTCAGCCCTCCACTCTCATCCCGTTACTCTGTGTTAATGGTGCAGATATGATGTATTTAGTTTCGTGTCGATTCGAGTATTTCGTGTTCGAAAATAATAGTAACAGTTTTCAACACAGAGTGTGGGTGTTTAATAACTCACGCAGAATGCGCGGATTAAAAAGGAATTCCCTGACCAACTAAGCATTATTTGGATGATTTTCTTTGTGTTCTCATTTCTTTTGCTTATCTTTGCCACGCAAAGGTGTGCCGATGCCTTTCGGACAGGAGTCGGGCAGCACATTAGAGTATTTGACAGAATATACGGATAAAACTAAATACCTGAGATAGAATGAAATCAAACTGCAACCGTCTGTTGCTTGTAGCGTTGGCACTGGCAACTTCTGCAACTGTTTCAGCCAAGCACATCACACCCGATGCTGCTTTGGCACGCTTTCAACAAATGCTTACTCCTCAGGCCCGACTGAAGATGGCAGCAGCGAAGCCGAAACTGGCAATGACAAAGGATGTTGACAATGTCAGCACCCTGTATGTGTTCAATCAGCAGAGCGATGGTTATCTCATCTTGTCTGCCGACGATGCTGTCCCTGCGTTGTTAGGGTATTCAGAAACAGGTGGCATCAATCCCGATAATATGCCTCCTGCGTTGAAGGAGTGGCTCGATGGCATCAGCCATGACATCAGTCAGGTGTCAAAGTCAAGAATCAAACTGGCGAACGATCGTTTTGTCGTTCCAGAAATCTGGGTTGATATTGAGCCAATGATTAAGAGTAACTGGGCACAGGATGACCCTTATGACCTCTTATGTCCTCTAAATTCTCAAAAGGAACATAGTCCGGCTGGCTGTGCTGCAACGGCAATTGCTCAGATAATGAACTATTATCAGTGGCCAAAACAAGGCTACGGTTCGAAGACTTACACTCCGAAAGGTGCCAGCTACAGTCTGACTGCTGACTATGGCAACACTCATTACGACTGGGCAAACATGGTGAACAATTACCGATACAAGAATGTAAGATACAATGAGTCAACAGGAAAGTGGAGCGCAACAGTTGTGACTAACACCCCGGAGGAAGAAATGGCTGTGGCTGAGTTGATGTATCAGTTGGGGGTTTCTCTTGACATGATATACGGTGAGGATGCCAGTTCGGCTCAGAGCGACGCTCTGGTTTATGATTTAAAGGGAAATAGGCCAATAGTTGATAATTTTGGATATGACGGGAATGTTGAATACTTCGAACGAGTTAATTTTGTTGATGATATTTCATGGGAGCAAACGGTCTATAACGAACTGAAAGCGAATCGTCCTGTGTTCTATTGTGGTTCAACTGTTGGAATCGGCGGACATGCTTTTGTTTGTGATGGCTTTCAACGGAAAACAATTGATAACTTTGATTACAGCTACTATCACATCAACTGGGGATGGATGGGCATGTCGGATGGCTACTACCTGATTACAATCCTGAATGGGGACATTGGTACGGCATTGAATCCAGAACATCAGGGAACAGGTGGTTCTGCTTCCAACTTTGCACAGAAGCAGTTCATTACAGTCAAAATTCAGCCTGGATTTGGTCTCTATTCTGATGTTTCTCCATCCATACTCGATGCCGATGACAACATTGTGACAAATCCTGTTGCTGGCCAGACTTATAAATTCCGCAGCCAGTGCCAGACTGTCCGTGGAGATGCCCGTGACATGAAGACTTACTACCTTGGCGTAGAACTGATAAATGAAACTACACACACCAGTACATTTGTTGACTTGGAGCAGAGTGCTCAACTGTACAAAGGCAAGGTGCTGGGAGACTTGGAGTTCACTTGGCCAGAGGGGTTGGAAGATGGGCTTTATGAAGTGAAGTCCTGCTTCAAGTTGTCAGAAAGTGATACAGAATGGACAAGTACAGCGATTACTTTTGGCAATGAACCTCTATATGTTGGTTCATTCAACAGTGGTTGCGTCATCAAAGACGGTACTAACTATACTTGGCCATCTGATGTAGTAGTGCCATCAGTCACATATACACGAAAGTTCTATGCTAATGTCTGGAACAGTTGGTTTGTGCCGTTCCCAATCACTACCGACGAGTTGAGCGACAATCATCTGAGGGCTGCCGTTGTCAATGCAGTCCGTCAGTATGATGACGACAAGGACGGAGTGTTTGACCGCACTACCATCGAACTTCTGGATATTGTAAACGGAACTCTCCGTGCCGGCACACCTTATTTTATTAAGAGCGACAGCGAATACGATGGGTCGGTCAACCTCAATACTCCAAGAACTGTGAAAGCTGCAACGGAGATACACAATGTACACACCGAGACGGCTTATGCTAAATACGACTTCATCGGCACTTACTCAAAAGTACCGGAAGAAGAGGCTGCGTTGAAGTACTTTATTATGAGTTCGGAAGGTAAGTTGCAGCCAACTATAAGTTATGTGCCTGGCATTGACTGGTATATGACCATCGAGGAAAAGCCATCGCTCTATGATGCTCCTCCTGCATCAGCACCTGCCACCATCGACATCCAGGTCATAGGTGAGGAAGACCAGGCTACCGGCATCCGAACCATCTACGACCAGCCAGTCTTTGGTGGTACATTCAAGGCATCAGTGTTTGACCTTAATGGTCGTGCCAGCAAGCAGATGCAGCATGGCATCAACATTATAAACGGAAAGAAGTATATTATTAAATAATCATTCATTAATTCATAATCATGAAAACAAGGTATTTAAGTCCATCGATTAAGACTGCACAAATTCGCATAAGTAATTTTTGTGATCCGACTCAGGTTCCTTTTGATCCCAACAATCCTACAAATCCTGAGCGTGCTTCAAAGCGTTCTGGCTTTGGCGATGACTGGGAAGAGTTCTAAAATATGGAACACCAACATCTATTACTATTAAAATGAAATTGAACATAGAACACCACCGATGGCTGCGCAATGCAACATTGGCGATGATGTTGTTGTGTTGCAGTTTGCAACTCAGCGCCCAGGAGTTTAAGTACCATAATGGTACGATGCGATTGCCGTATAAAGAGGTTGGTTTCCATCAGGACAAGCCTGGGAAGAGCGCTCTCGTACTCTATCTGCATCCACGGCAGGCGCGTGGCCATAAAAATGAAACTCAGGAGAAGGTCAAGGCTTATCAGATGCTGGCACACTATCTCGACAGTGTGGGCATGAAGGCTGTGCTGCTTGCCCCTCAGTGTGAGGAGGCTCGTCACTGGAACGAATACAGTGCGCCTCTCGGCAAGTACCTCAGCGATGTGGTCAAGGACTTCATCGATGACTATGCTGCTAATCACGACATCGACCACACCCGCATCTTTGCTCTTGGTGAGTCGTTTGGTGCCAGTGGCGTTTGGCGTCTTGTCACCGACTATCCCACATTCTTTGCAGCGGCTATGCCAGCAGTGTGCAGTCCGAAACTGCCAGACCTTCATCGCTTTGTCAGTCTGAAACGGGCGGCAAAGACACCGCTGTGTCTTGTTGCCGGTGCCAACGACGAGGTGTATGGTCCACAGGTCATGGAGGAACATGTCAGTGAATTGCAGAAACGCAAGTGCGACATGAAGTACATCGTCATGCCGGGCAAGAAACACTATCAGGCATGTGACAGTCCGTTCCCGACAGAAGGACTCGACTGGCTGTTTGGCCACAAAAGGTAATACTAACGCAAAAAGCCAGAGCGTGATGCTCTGGCTTTTTGCGTTATGTTGTTTATCTGATGATATTAGTCCTTGATGAGGTCGTTGCCTGTCATTTCAGCAGGTTGAGCGAGACCCATGATGTGGAGGATTGATGGTGCTACATCGGCAAGAACACCGTTGGCAACGGTTGCGTTCTTGTTGTCGGTGACATAGATGAATGGCACTGGGTTGAGTGAGTGTGCTGTGTTTGGTGTGCCGTCAGCGTTGATTTCGTTGTCGGCATTTCCGTGGTCAGCGATGATGATTACCTCGTAGCCAACAGCCTTTGCTGTCTCAACTACCTCATTGACACACTGGTCAACAGCCTTCACTGCCTTCTCTACTGCTTCGTAGATGCCTGTGTGACCGACCATGTCGCCGTTTGCAAAGTTGACAACCACAAAGTTGTACTTGTCTTCTTTCAGTGCAGCAACGAGCTTGTCCTTTACTTCGAATGCGCTCATTTCAGGTTGAAGGTCGTAGGTTGGAACCTTTGGCGATGCAACGAGGATGCGCTCTTCGTTGTCGTATGGAGTTTCACGGCCACCGTTGAAGAAGAATGTGACATGTGCATACTTTTCAGTTTCAGCTGTGTGGAGCTGAGTGAGGCCCTGTGATGCGATGTATTCGCCGAGTGTGTTCTCTACATTTTCCTTAGGGAAGAGGATGTGAACACCAGTGAATGATGCGTCGTATGGAGTCATGCAGTAGTACTGGAGTCCAGGGATGGTCTGCATGCCCTGTTCTGGCATATCCTGCTGTGTGAGTACGATGGTGAGTTCCTTTGCGCGGTCGTTGCGGTAGTTGTAGAAGATGACTACATCGCCTTCCTTGATTGTGCCGTCAACATTTGCGTTGTTGATAGGGAGGATGAATTCGTCGGTTACATTTTCGTCATAACTCTCCTGCATTGCCTGAACCATGTCGGTTGCCTGCTTGCCTTCGCCCTTGACGAGAAGGTCGTAAGCAATCTTGACGCGTTCCCAGCGCTTGTCGCGGTCCATTGCATAGAAGCGGCCGATGATGCTGGCTATGGTGCAACCAGTCTCGTCGCACTTCTTGGTGAGGTCGGCGATGAAACCCTTACCGCTCTTTGGGTCGGTGTCACGACCATCCATGAAGCAGTGGATGTATGTGTTTTCGATGCCGTACTGCTTGCTGATGTCGCAGAGTGTGAACACATGGTCGAGTGAACTGTGAACGCCACCGTTTGATGTGAGTCCCATGAGGTGAACGCTCTTGCCGTTCTGCTTTGCATACTCGTATGCGCTTACGATTTCAGGATTCTTGAGGATGCTGCCGTCCTGACATGCACGGTTGATCTTCACGAGGTCTTGATAGACGATGCGACCTGCACCGATGTTGAGGTGACCAACTTCTGAGTTGCCCATCTGACCGTCAGGCAGACCTACATTTTCGCCACTGGCCTGAAGCTGTGAGTGAGGATAGTTTGCGTTGAGATAGTCCATGTAGGGAGTGGGAGTCTGACTGATGACATCGCCCTTTCCCTGGTTGCCGATTCCCCATCCGTCGAGAATCATGAGTAATGCTTTCTTTGCCATTTTCTTATGTTTTATTTTGCCCCGTTGCTGGCTGTTGTGTCACTGCCATTATGCAATATGGGGCGCTGTTAATGATTTTCGGATGCAAAGGTACGAAATAATCCCCAATCAGCGTGAGTGATTGGGGATTATATTTGATTATTGCGCCACGGGGCTTGTTTATGGTGTAGAATGGTAAAGTCGAGTGGGCAATAGACCATAGGTTCAGGTACATGGCTCGGTTCTCTGTTGGATTTAGGTGCAGAGAAGATACACGGGAGGGTCACTCACACCGTTGTCATGCATAAACAACAAGCAGGTGCGTCTGCCTCTCCAAGGTTTGCACGGAACTCAGCTGCGATGCCCGCCTGCATGAAACGTCGGCGTATGGCATCGTCGGGGAAAAAGTATTGTCAATATCAAGCAGGAGTGTTGATGACAAATTGAAGGGTAAGGAATCAGTTTACAATAAATCCCCAGCCATAGCCTTGATGACTGGGGATTGGTTTATACGGAAATCGTTTTACTTCACTACGAATGGGAGTGCCTTGAGGTCGGCGTCGCGTGATGAATTGCCATAAAGAATCTGGTACTCACCTGCGAATACGTCGAGGTCATCCTTCTCGTACTTGTAGTATGAGAATGCATCGGCATCGAGTGTAAGTTTGACATTGACTGTCTGACCAGCAGGTACCTCAACACGCTTGTAACCCTTGAGCGACTTGATTGGTGCATCAGGGTTTGTGAGGCTCTTGACGTAAACCTGAACTACTTCGGC
>JAGHSZ010000073.1 GCA_018065565.1 Candidatus Colivivens caballi | reverse complement strand
CAGTTACAATGGAACCCCATTGCGCCCTCAAATCGACAATACATCTGTTCAAAAATATAGTCTATTATCATTATAACGCTAATGAACGATTTGGGATTATTGATTATTAGCACCTCGACAAGTGTTCCCCCTTTCAATCCGCGTGAGGTTTATCATCTTCCATCATTCCACACCCGTCCTGAAAGGAAGGGGGCGGGGGAAGGTCCACCCGGGAAAAGGTCCCCTTGTGAGCAGATTCCACCCCGATTTCTGCCCATTTACGCATATACATTTCAAAAGGTTCTATGGCATTGTGCCACAGTGGCATATACACCTAAACTTAATATACATGCATATACAATAATATAATGTATAGAGAAAATTACAATTTATTGCGTATATTTGCAGCAAAATCAGTTGGCTTATGAAGCATTTATCCGTCATCATCATCCTTGTCATGGTCGTCAGTTGCGCCAGAACGATTGAAGTTCCACCCGCAGCTGATGACGCCGAACTGGTTGCTCTCCTCAACGAACTCGACGAGTGTCAGTCGGCAGACGACCACGAAGCATGTTACAGATTGTATTCTCGGATTTCGGCTGAATACGAGAAGAAGAACCTGACCAGTCTGCAAAAGCGCTATCAGCAGAACATGCTGAATGAGGCAGAAGCCATCAGCAGCAGCGACAGGCTGCGCGGCCATACTCTGATGGCAGAAGCCATGCAGCAACTCGCCACCACATATATGATAGAAGGTGACCTCGACAGTGCATCCTATGCCGCACATCGGGCTTGTCAGCTGATGCCGAAGGACACACTGGACTTCCGCGCCCAGACTCTCCTGCTCCTGGCACAGATCAATCTCATGTGCGAGGAGGGCGACAGTGCAGAGCATTATGTCAACGCGGCACGGCACATATATCCCAAGGTGGTGAACTCCGACCTATACAGGATTATACACGCCTACGAACTCGACTTGCAGGACCGACATGAAGAAATGACGGCACTGCTTCCCGACTATATTGCGAAATGCGACATACACGGCAAGGCAGAACTGACACGCCTGCTGATGTACGACCACGAAGAGACCGAACTGTGGAAAGATGCCTACGACGATGCCGTCAGCCTGATGGACATCAACGACAGCATAGCAAAGACCGAGTCATCGGAAAACATGGCACGCATTCATGTGCTGCAACACGAACAGCAGATGGCAAACCTTCGTGCCGAACAAGAGGCTGAACGGGTGCAGATGCTCACAGTGGTGGTCATCATACTGCTGCTGTTGCTCGCGGCAGCCATTGCCGGACTCACCTACCGACGCAAGGCACGCATTGCACACGCCAGAGAGTTAGAGGCCATGCGCCTGTCGGAAGTAGCACAGGAGAACGAAAACATGGTGAGAGAGGAAAACATCAAGTTGCAGCAACTCTACTACGAACATCTCTATGCCATCATCCTCCCCATCCTCAATGCCAACCGTGGCAAAAGCGGACACATCAACCTTGAAGAATCGTCGTGGGAACTAATCGAAGAAAACACCGACATGGTACTTCCTGGATTTACAACCCGCCTGCGCAAGCAGCATCCGACGCTGACCACCGAAGATGTACGGTTCTGCTGCCTGCTTATGATGCGTGTACCTAACTCACTGTT
>JAGHSZ010000007.1 GCA_018065565.1 Candidatus Colivivens caballi | reverse complement strand
GAGGGCGCAATGGGGTTCCATTGTAACTGAAAAGCGACAAGACAGATGACAAAAAGAAGGCTTGTTAGCGTGTAACAGTCTAATGGACGATTTGGGATTATCGTTGACAGTGCAACGCACCTTCACGCTGTATGCGTTACCGTACAATCGTATATTCGTCATGATGCTGTCACTGCACTCGTTACAAATGTCTCACGGCATGATATGATGGTATCATGGCATGATATGACGATATTGTGGCTTGATACAACCATCTCATGGTGCAATACCATGAGTTTTCTTAGGGGTATCGTCATTGTCATTACAGGCCTATGGACATAAAAAAACGGCAACGCAGTCATTTCTGCATTGCCGTACAATGTATGTGTGTTTCCTCTGTTGAAATTGGAGGAAGAAGTCAGCGTATTACTTCTTGGCAGCACGCACTTCGTTGAGGAAGTTGACCATCTTTGTGAGGTTTTCTTCGCCGTACATGTTCATGCCATGACCGCCACCAGGAACGATTGTCACAGATGACTTCACGCCAGCCTTTGTCAGTTCGTCATAGAGTTCCTGACCCTGGCAGCAAGGTACCACATTGTCGTCGGTTCCGTGGAAGATGATGGTTGGTGGGTCGTTCTTGTCGATGTAGGTGATGGCACTGATTGACTTGAAGTTGTCGGCATACTGGTCTTCATAGTTGTGACCTACGAGTGCCTCTTCTGGTGTGTTGCCCCACTTACGAGGTTCGTCGCAGTTCATCTTGAACATGTCGATTGGGCCCGACCAGTCGCAGCATGCATTGACTGCACTGCTCTCGTTGAGATACTGACCGACCTTGCCTTCGAGGTCAACTTCGAGGTTGCCCACCTTGACAGGACTCTTCACATTGCCCGAAGTGGCAGTGAGTGTTGAAAGATGGCCTCCTGATGAGAAACCTGATGTTGCGATGAACGAAGTGTCGAACTTGTACTTAGCAGCATTAGCGCGTACGAAACGGATGACAGCCTTGATGTCGTTGATCTGTGCAGGGAACTTTGCATCGCTGCTTGAACGGTGGTTAGGACAAACCACTGCATAGCCTGCTTTGAGGAGTGCATCGACGATGGTGCCAAGGTCAGCCATGCCCTTTGAGTTGTTGCTGAACCATGCGCTGCCATAGATGTGTACAACGACTGGGAATGTCTTTGCATCTGACTTAGGGAGATAGATGTCGAGCTTGTGGTAAGCCTGGTCGTCACCGGCATAGTCAATGTCCTTAAACTCGGCTGATGTCTGGAGTTCTACCTTTGGCATCTGGAAACCGCCAAAGCCTCCGAACTGTGCATAGCTGCATGCGCAGCTCATCGCAAAAATTGCGGAAAGAATGATTTTCTTCATAATTGTTTAGTTGTTTGGACCCTCCCCATCACTCCCTTACAGAAAGGGAGTGAATGAATGAAGGGTGTGGTTGATTTGTTATTTTAGTTATGGTGTTTTGATATTCTTACATGTTCTTCCTTTCAGGACGAGGAGCAGGTTTGAGATTAGTGCTTATATAGTTGGAGAGTGGAGAGGCCTCTAAACTCTAAGCCCCAACCCTCACTTTTCACTTTCCACTCTTCACTTTTCACTCTTCACTTTTCACTACCTCAAATACTTCTTGCCGTTCATGATGACAATGCCATGGTAGCCAGCACCGACACGAGTTCCCTGCATGTTGTACATCACACTGGTCTGGCGGCTTACAGGTCGGTCGGTCACATCACGGATGGCAGTTGGAATCTTTGCCAGGAACTTGTCGATGTACTCCTGCAATCGGCTGATGGCATCAGCAATCTTCGATGGATTCGACATGTGGCGTTCTGCCAGATTGCACAATATGGAATTGTAGGCTGTACAGAGCGAACGGTACTCACGCATCTGGTTGTAGTCGGGGTTGTCGGCAAAGGTGTCAATCAAGTACGACGCTGTCTGACGGGTCTGATAGTACAGGTCGAGCTGATCCTTGCGTGCTTGCAGTGTGTCGGTTGCCAACTGGACAACGGCAGTGGCTGCCTTCCATTCAGTTGGCGAGGTCGATTGGAAATCGGTGTATTGTTCGATTACATCATGCAGTGGTTCACGCACATCGTTGGTATATGAGTACTTGTCCTGTGCCGTCACACCATAGAGTTGTGTGGCCTCTGCCAGTGCATCCATCAGTGCCTTCTTGGTCTTTCTTGAAGAAGAAGAACCTGACGAAGAATCGTATGGGTCGGTGTAACCATATACATAATGGAGTGTCTGCATCGACATCGTTATGTCGCGATTATCGACGATGCCTGTGATGTTGATTGTGCGGCGTCCTTCATTGATTACGACAGTGTCGGGCAGCACCATTGTCACCTCACGGTTGAAACCAGTTTCCTGAACAGCGAAGTAGCGTGTGCCGTCAGCCACTCTCATGGTTGCACGGAGTTTGTCGCAGTTGACAGGATATGAGAAGGTGAGATGGAATGTACGGACATCGGTGGTGAGGTCGAACGAATCGTCCTCGGGGTCAACAGCCACAAGTGCCAGTGGGTCGGCTTCGTCGATTGTGACTGTGCGCGACACCTCGCGTGTCTTTTGGTCATTGTCAGTGACTACCACCCTGAGTGTGTGGTTGCCCTTACTTGGACGCGCCCAGCGGTAGTTGAGCAGGTACTTGCCATCGGCAGCCACCTCGGTGAAGGTCTCACGGGTACGCACCGAACCATCGACATAGAGCACAATACTTGTCACATATCCGTCCTTGTCGGTTGCCTCAATTGCCACATCCACAGTATCTACTCGGGTGTAATGGTCATCGGCTTTCGGCGATACGATAGTCGCATTTGGCACATTAGGGTCAAGCGAGAAACGCTTGCAGAAGTTCCATATCTCGGTCTTGTTGCCGTCCATTGGCCAGTGACCACCGTTGTTGAAGAGGAACAGTTCCACTTCACTGCCATTCGTTCCGCCGCTCCACACTTCCTTGTCGCCATCGTACCATGCGCCGCTGTATGTGCGGTAGCCCGATGTCTTCTTGTATGATGTGGTCTTGTCAACATCCTTGAAGTGCATCACATAACTGCGCACATCGTACTGGTCGAGCGGAAACACATCGTCGCCATAGGCATGACACTGGATGAGGTTGACTGGCTTCTTGCAGTTGTTCCAAGGCTGTTCGCTGAACTGGATGCCGCTGGTTGGAGCAAAGGCTGCAATCTTGTCGAGCATTGTCGGCATACAATGGTATATCAGCATCGAACCCATTGAGAATCCCGACCAATAGACACGGTTGGTGTCGATGCCATAGCGCGACTGCATGTCATCGATGATTTTCAGAATGAAGTTCTTGTCAGAGTCACCTCCGGTGTCCCATGTGCTACCGTTGCTGCGGGGATATGCAATGACAAACTTCTCGGCATCAATCAGTTCATACATCTTGTCGCTGCCGAACTGATATTCTGGGTCCTGATTCATGCCGTGTGTGATAATCATCAATGGCACTCCTTCGGGCAGTACATCAGGAGTGAACACAATCATGTTGCGCGACTGACCATTGACGGTGATGTCGAGACTTTGCTTCTTGTAGGCATAGACATTGACGCATAGTGCCAATGTCAGAATGCTCAGGATCAATTTGAATTGTTTCATTGTCAAGTTAGTTTTGATTGGCGATTATTAGTTCTTACATCTATGTGTTCGACATAAGGTGGGTTCTGCTACTTGGTTGTAATGTAACGCATATATGGGCCTTCACCCCCTCTGCGTCTAATAGGGAACTCATCCAATTTGCTCTTACGGACGAAGAATGGTATGTGATCCTTTGTGAGAACAACAGGGATGGTTTGACCACCCGAATAGTGTACGCCTGTATAGAAATCCTCCCAGCCTCCTTCCGACTTTGGCAGATAGACATCCATCGAAGCAGCCTCACTCATCGGCTTGATAACCGGACAGATGAGGAGTGACGGACCGAACATATATTCGTTGTCCTGTTTGAGAGCCTCTGGATCGTCAGCAAAGTCGAATACGAGCGGACGCATCATCGTATAGCCCTCGGTAGATACACGACGGGCAATCTTTGTGATGTAAGGCATCAGCAGATAGCGCAGACGGATGGCATCGGCAAAGAGTTCTTCTGTTTCCTTGCTGTAACACCATGGCTCGGTATTTGACTGATAACCATGTACACGCATCAATGGGAGGAACACACTTGTCTGAATCCAGCGAATCATGCGTTCCTGATATGCTGCGTCGGTATATTGATTGCCTGGACGGAAGAAACCACCAGCATCGTAAGTCCACCAAGGAAGACCAGTAGATACCAGTCCAAGTCCGCCGACAATCTGACGGTGAAGGGTTTCCCAGTCGTTGCCCACATCACCCGACCAAACGGCAACGCCAAACTTCTGTATGCCCTGCGATGCGCTGCGGGTGAGGATGAACGGATTGTCCTCAATGCCGCGCGACAGGTTGTATTCTTTCAGCGACTTATAGACATTCTCGTTGACTTTGTATGCAAACATGTTGCGGACAACATCGCCAGAGAGTGTGCCGTTGTTGACCATACGGCCTTTGAGGTCATCGTTCTCAGGTTCGGTCGCATCCTGCCACCAACCATCGATACCAAGAGTGGCGAGGCGTTCACGCTGTGCCTTGCAATAGGCATCGGCAGCCTCCTGGTTGAACATATCAATCCAGTCGGTATTCTTTATATAATAACCCTTTGCAGTGAATTCCTTACCGAGTTCGGAGTTGACATCGACCTTTGCCCAGACAGAAAGCATGAAGCGTACACCCATATCGTGGAGTTCATCAATCATCTTTTTAGGGTCAGGATAGTGGTCTTCGTCGAAGCGCATGGCGTTCCAACCATACTTGCCCCAGTACTGCCAGTCCTGAACAATCATACTGATAGGAATGTTGCGGCGCTTGAACTCGCGTACGGTTTCGAGAATCTCGTCCTGTGAATGGAAACGCTCGCGGCAGTGGATGTAGCCAAGTGCCCACTCTGGCAGGAGTGGCACTTCACCAGTCTGGTGACGGTACTCTGCAATGACTTCATCGGCAGAACCAACGAAAACGGTGAAATCGACATCACCAAGTGGTGAGCGGAAGGTTGTGGTGTTGTCGGACAGACGCCAGTAGATCGATGGCTTGTCACCACGCACGCCACGCACCTCGATGCTGTGTGAACCTGCTTTAAGACTGACTTTCTGTGCTACCGTAGGCGGAAGCCATGTGTTGTTGATATCGACAACTGGTTTGCCGTCGATTGCCAGATAATGTTTGCGCGCCATTGACTGCCCAACATCGAGCAGAAGTGCATATTCGCCATCCTGCGGTACATTGAGTGTACCTGCAAACGACTGATACATACGACGCTCCTGACGGTTACCAGTGGTACTGGTCACATTGACCACTTCGCCGTGCTGAGCCTCGCCATTGTCCTCCTTCAAGGTTATGATGTTGTCGGCAGGGTTGAAGTCAGTCATGCCGGTGTTGTTCCACAACAGTCCGTAGCCCTTGCTTGAAAGGATGAACGGGATGGAAATCTGAGTGTTGACCTGAGTCAGGCGGCGTGTCAGTCCACGCACATTGAGGTTGCCATCCTGGAACTGTCCTGTGCCGTAGAGGTATTCATCGGCAGGGCTGATGAGTGTGAGAGCCTTGCCGTGAGAAGATGTCTGCGGTGCGCCCTTAGTCTGCATCAACACCTTGCCTTTCTTGTTCTTTACGGTGATCTGACCAGTCTTTGCATCGTATTCGACCTGCATCTTTGAGGTCTTCCACTTCTTTGGCTGACGAGCAGGTGCGTTGCCATCATATTTCACATTGACTGCTGATTCCGACAGCACCTTGATTGTCGGAACCTGTGCATATATCGCAGCTGCAACGAAGCAGCCGAGGATGAATGTTGCTATTCTTTTCATTTTGCTATTCTTTTTATTAAGTACTTGTGTTTGACAATGTTTTTACTTAAAATACCAATAGTCGAAGTTGAAGAGATCCTTCTCGCCCTTGTCGGCATCATCGAAGCAGAAATACAGGTCGTGAACGCCACTGACCTTCTTCACTTTTGCCTTCAACAGCTTATACACATTCTTGCCACCAGTAGGCTTAATTTTGAGTTCAGCAATCTCGGGACCGTCCTTTGAGTCGATGCGGACTTCTATCTCGCACTGCTTGTCAGAAGCGACGGAAGCAAAGAATTTCTTTGCGCCCTTGCCAAAGTCAACTCCCTTGACAAGGAGAGTCTCGTCGTCGTCAATGTTTGTGACGAAAACGCCAGGCTTTTCGCCCTGTGCCAGTTCGGGATTGATGCCAGTTTTGAGTCCGTAGCCCCAAGCCATGGTTTCAGCCTCGACACGCTGGAACGGATTGAGCCAATGGAGTTGTTTGTTCTGATTATCTTTGAAATAAGGTACTTCCTGAATGGTTCCGTCAGCATTGTAGAACATCTCAGCGTAAGAGACACTGCGGCGTTCGTGGTGCTTCTGGGTTTCGATGCGCAAGAGGTCGTAGTTGAGTCCAAAGACGAAACTGTGCCCCTTATAGTCAATGATGCCAGGATGGTTGCCACGGGTGCGAGGGGTGTGGTTCATCACATGTCCCTTGTATTCCCACGGACCTTCTGGGTTGTCGCTCATGGCATAGCCAATGCCTTCTGGGCAACAAGTCGATGCAAATGCAAGATAGTAGTGACCATTGCGCTTGTAGAACCAAGGACCTTCCTGATAGTCCTCAATTTTCGGATGTGTAACGATTGGACCGCTGGTGCTTATCATGTCCTCGTTGAGTTTGATGTGATAGAGTGTAGGGTTGCCCCAGTACATATATGCCTGGCCGTCGTCGTCAATCCATACGGTTGGGTCGATGTCGTTCCAGTGCTCCTTCTGCCATACGAGTGCATGACCGAGTGGGTCCTTGAATGGTCCGTAAGGAGTGTCGCTGACAAGCACTCCGATGCCGTTACCGTGGATTGGGCAATACATATAGTATTTGCCGTTACGGTAAATCACCTGTTCAGCCCATGCACCGTTGGTCTTGTCAATCCACTTGAAGTCCTTCAATGAAGCCACCGCCCCATGGTCAGTCCAGTTGACCATGTCGGTTGAGGAATAACACAGCCAGTCGAGCATCTTAAATCCGTCGGCATCGTCCTCGTCGTGAGTCGTGTAAAGGAATACGGTGTCGTTGTGTACCATTGGTGCAGGGTCGGCAGTGTACTTAGTTTGGATAATAGGGTTCTGGGCAATGCAGAAAGCACTGCTCGCAATGCATAGTGATGCAATAATAATTCGTTTCATAGTTGTGTGTGTGGAGATTAGTTTTGATGTTTGGTAAGCCAAGGGCTAATGACTATTTATTCATGCCTCAGTGGCATTTTCGGTGTAAAGTTATGAAACATTATTCAAAAGGCAAAAGATTTCGCTCCTTTTCTATGTTTTTCGCTGGCAAATAGGCGATATGAACGGAAAAACAAGCAATAATGGCGGCATTTACTACAAGACCGAAGTAGAAGGAAAAGAAGAGAAAAAGACAAGTACAAGGCGGCAGAAGAAGGGAAAAAAGAAAAGAAGAAGGCGCGTCAACAGTCAGTGATGCTGTCAGCGCGCCTTTGATTGCTTTGTGTATGAATAAACGGATTACCAGTTAGAGCGATATTCACCACTGAGGTGGAGAAGTGCGAAGAGGTAAACGAGTCCGTCGTAATATACATCATAGTAGCCATCCTCGTATGGTCCGAGTTCCATCTCCCACAGGTGACGGACGATGTCCTTGCTGTACTGGTTGTCTGTCATCAGACTTGCAGCAGCAGTAGTTGCGACGATGCCGATGGAGTGGCGGAGTTTCTGGAATCCGCCTGCGCCCATGATGGCATGTGGAGCCTTACCGTCGAGTCCGAACTGGTCAGGGAATTCCTTGATGCCGTAACTTGCCATTGTAGCCTGGAACTTGTCGGCATACTGCTTCTGCCATTCCTTGTCCTTGCCGTACCAAGTGAAGTCCATAGCGATGTTCATAGGAACACGCCATGAGTCATAGTGGAACTCTGCACTCATGTTGTAGCCAAAGAAGCCACGAGTCGATGTCACCTTACCGTCGTAACCGCACTGGTCAGGGTTGATACCCGACTGTTCGTCACAGCAAGTGTGGAGGAACTTGCGTGCATTGTCGGCAAGTTCGCGGTAGAGGTCTTCGCGTCCGTCCTTCGCAGTCTCTGCCCAGATTTCATAGAATGCAGGGAGATGATATGAAGGGTCGGTCCATTCGTTGGAACGAGTGTCAGGACAGAAGTTGATGAGTTTGTGCTCCATGTTGATGATGTTTGTAACACCATTTGAACCGTCCTTTGAGAAAAGGTCGTTGAGCAGTGTCTGTGCTTCCTTCAAGTAGTTGATTTCACCGTTGTTGCCCCAGCGGCGTGATGCGAGGAGCAGGTCGGTCACGAAATAGAGTTCACCGTCGCTGGCAGAACCGCGTGCACGGCGAGAAACTCCGTCTGGAGCAACAGACCAGTCAAAGAGTCCCTTGCGTGGGCCTTCCTTAACCTGCATATAGAGTTTTGACCAACGCCAGATGCGGTTGAAGATGTCCTGCTTGTCCATCTGGACAGCGACCATCATACCGTATGACTGGCCTTCGGTACGCACATCGTGGTTCTTCACATCGGATACATAACCCAGTGTGTCACCCACATTCTTGTATGCGCTGCGCTCGCTTTCGAACACTTCGTGGAAGGCAGCATCAATCTTTGCCTTAATTTCCTTCTTGGAGTAACCAAGCTCCTTGAAGTAGTTGCGTGGCTTGGCATTGAGAGTAACCGTAGATACTCCCAATGCTATAATTGCCAAAATTACTGATTTCTTCATATGTTGGTGGTTTGGTTAGTTGTCTAAACAGCTGATATGCTAAACAACTGACATTCTAAACAACTAATCTACGAAACAACTAATTTACTAATTATTTGAAGAACATTTGTGCGAGGTGATAGAGACTACGACGCCATGTGAGGAATTCGTGAGCAGTACCGTCAGAAACGAAGCCCTGTGCGTTGTACTTAGCAGCCTTGAGGTCAGCAGCAGCCTTGTTGATTGCGTCTGGCTGTTCCTTGCTACCACAGCTCATGAAGATGCCGAGTGGAATGAGGTTCTTGTCCATCTTCTCGAAGTCCTGTGGACCGTACTGACCACCAGAGAGAAGACCCCACCATCCGAATACTTCTGGACGAGCGAGTGTGATGTTGCGAGTTTCCATACCACCCATTGACAGACCAGCCATAGCACGGTGCTTGCGGTCAGCGAGTGTTGCGAAATGGCTGTCAACATAAGGGACGAGTTCGTCAACGAGGACTGTCTCGAATGCCTTGAAGTTGAAACTACCGAAGCCTGCGCCGAACTTGATGTCGTTAGTCATACCGTAAGTCATGACAATGATAAATGGCTTGATTTTGCCGTCTGCGATGAGGTTGTCCATGATGAGGTTTGCATGACCCTGGTTTGACCATGCAGTCTCGTCTTCACCCCAACCGTGCTGGAGATAAAGTACAGGGAGCTTTGTCTTGCCGTCGTAAGATGCAGGTGTGTAAACGAATGCACGACGAACAGACTTTGTGCTTGGTGAGTTGAAAAGAATCTGCTGTACATTTCCGTGTGGAACATCGTCGCGAAGTGCGTAGAAGTCCTTATCGTGTGCAGGGATTTCGATACCACTCTCCCAGCGTACAGAACCGTAGTAGTTGCATGCGCCTGGGTCGTTGAATGTACCGCCGTCGATAGTTACATGATAGTAGTGGAATCCTTCATCGAGAGGTGCGCTTGTAGTACCCTCCCAGAATCCGTCAGCAGTCTTCTTGAGGTCTGTACCTCCGTGAGTACCACCAAGTCCGAGACCTACATTTACTGCCTGAGCCTCTGGTGCCTTGATTTTGAAGCGAGCGTAGCCCTGTGAGTTAACCATTGGGTACTCCTGACCAGGCTGATTAAGTTCGTTTGGAACGAAATCTTCCTTTACCTCCTGTGCCATAGCACAAGTTGATACAGCGAATGCTGCTAACAATGCTAAATGTTTCATTTGTAAGATTTAGTTTAAGTGTGAATAAATTAATATAGTTTGGTTGTCTTGTTACTTAGTCGTTGGAAAGACTGTTTATAAGATTTTGACTGCAAAGATACTAAAAATCATTCATTCTGCCAAAGAATATGCGTTGTACATTGTGACATAGTTGCATAAATGCAACCTTATGCATCATTTTTAGTGTTCATGCATCATATATGCAGGGGCACACACTGCGATGAACAAAAATGTCCCGGACTGAACTTACCTGATTCAGTCCGGGACGAACATTAACCAATCAATAATATATATATGTTATTACCTAAGTATTGAGTCTTACATAAAGGTGCTGAAGAGGTTCTTCAAGAGTTCCTGGCTGCTCATCTCGACACCGTTGATGTTGACCTTTGCATTGTGCTGAGCAAGGAACATGAGCTGTGAGAGTTCGAAGTGTGAGAGTTCGTAGTTACATTCGTAGTAGTTTACCTTGTGAGTCTTTGGCAGGACTGTGATGTCGCCACCGTCGAATGTGTTAGTCATTGCGTTGCCGAATGGAGTATTGATGCTTACATTGAAGTCAACATCTTCTTTTGATTCTTCAATGACACTGATGATGCACTTGTGTGTCTCTGGGTTGTAGCCGAAACCAATTTCCATTGTTTCGTTTACAGGAGTGTAGTAGATAGCCTGGTTCTGTGCGTTTGCTACTAATGTGATTACGAGTGCGAGTGCTGTTGCGAAGAATTTAGTTTTCATAAGTTTTAAGTTTTTTTAGTTATTTAATTATTTTGTTTATTCGTTTATTTGGTGTCAGAACTGCTGTTCTTTTGTTTTGACGCTGCAAAGGTACGGCGATTTCCATAGGTGAGCAATGTATTTTACCTAAACACGCAGGGATTTTTCTCTATTTGATTTAGGTATTTTCCCCTTTAAACCTTTTAGTTGCTTTTGCATCGGCATGCGTACATACCGCCTAAATCATTGAAACACAGCAACCGCACCGAAGATTCAGTTCTTCGGTGCGGTTGCCGTTTATCATATTTTCCTTAATTGCGTAAGGAAAGAAAAATTCCTATTCGAGGGTAAGTTCTTTAATAAGGCGTTTTCCTTTGCCATAAGTGTCGATGACACTGAGGACATAACGGATGTCAACTCCGATGCATCGCTGCAAACTGTTGTCGAACTTAAAGTCACCACTCATTGCCTCCCAGTTTCCATCGAATGCCAGACCAATGAGATGACCATTGCCGTCGAACATGCCACTGCCGGAATTTCCTCCTGTAATGTCGTTGTTAGAAAGGAAGCACAGCGGCATCTGACCTGACAGAGCATCAACATAGCGTTCGCCAAACTTACCACGCTTCAACCATTTCTGCACTTCTGGTAAGAGTTCATAGTCGTAGTTCGATGGTGTGCTCTCGTTTTTGTCGATGAGCGACTGCGGCATTGTCTGATAGTTTCCATTCAGCGGAGTGATGCTGCCAAACGAAAGGCGCATAGTGGAATTGGCATCAGGATAGTACTCCTTGTCGTGATTCATCAGCCGGAGCGCATCACCGAGCCGGCGTTCGAGTTCACCAACTGCCGAACCCTTTCGCACAAGGGAAAGCAGACGGCTGTAAATGTCCATTGCCACGTCGTACATAGGATCCGCCTTAATTTCGTCGTAAGAGGACAAGGCATTGAGACGGTCGCTCTGACAGAGGCACGAAGTCTGGTACAGATGGTTGGCATAAGCCTCGACATCACCGCCATACGCGCTGTCAACCTCATGATAGAAGTCTGGAAGCCATTCAGCCACCATGTCAGGTTTCAGCATCTTGCGGAAGTTCTTTGCCAGGGCTACGAACACCTGACGGTCGAGATCGATGTCGATGTCCTTGTATGTCTTCTCGATTGCACTGCGGATGGCAGCAGCCTCGTCGTCGGCCTGCTTGCGGATGAATGACTTCATGGCAAACGAGAGTATGTCGTTGCCATTGTAGAACGACTCCATGTACAGGCGGTAGATGTATTCGGTGTCGAATGTCTCGGCATAATGCAGTTTGAGCGAGTCGAGCAGTCCGACATACGGTGCGACATTGATGCCGGAATGGATATCATTGTCGGTTGACAACTGAGCATTGACCCATTCATTGATTTCAGCCTCGAGCGCTTGCTTCTCCTTGACCACGCCCAGGTTTTCAAGTGCGGTGTTCTGTCCGAGAGCGTTCTTCCAGTAATTTGATGTGCTGGCATATTTCGAAGCATACTTGATGCGGATGGCATCGTCGGCACGCATGGCGTCTTTCAGCACATCCAGTTTCACGCCACGCACCTCATATCGCACATCGTTGACGGCACGCATGGTCTGTTCGATGCCGTAACTGCTGAGGTAGCGTTCGGTGCTGCCAGGGAAACCGATGGTCATGCAGTAGGTTCCAGGCTGATAGCCGCTGACCGACACATGTGCATAACTCTTCGGACTGTAAGGGCGATTGTCCTTGCTGTATTCAGCAGGCTGATTGTCCCTGCCAGCATAGATGCGGAACACAGAGAAGTCGCATGTCTGTCGTGGCCACATCCAGTTGTCGGTGTCGCCACCAAACTTGCCAAGGCTCTGTGGTGGAGCAAACACGAGGCGCACATCCTCATAGCGCTGATAGATGCTGAGGTAGAACTTGCTGCCGTTATAGTACGCCGACACCTCTCCATATATATTATGGTCAGGATCGTAGTTTTCCTCCTCTATCTCGTTTGCGGCGATGCCAATCAGGCGGTTGCGTGTTTCAAGGCTGGTGGTGTCAGTGATTCCAGCAAGCACTCGGTCGGTGACATCGATGGTGTTGAGGTGGAAATCGACATACAGGTCTTCGTTTGGCAGTTCGTCAGCCATGGTCTTTGCACAGAAACCATATTTCAGGTAGTCGTGCTTGGTTGACGAATTTGCCTGAATGCTGCGGAATCCGCAGTGGTGATTGGTGAACACCAGTCCCTCAGGACTGACCACCACGCCCGAGCAATAGCCGCCAAACGACACGACAGCATCGTTGAGCGATGGGGCATAAGGATTAAACACTTGCTTGTGTGTGAGATTCAGTCCCAGCGACTGCATCACACTGTCAGTGCGAGCCGACAGGTTGCCCATCATCCACATACCTTCATCAGCAACTGCTGTGATGGATGTGAAAAGAAGTGCAGCAATGGTTAGTATCTGTTTCATTGTTTACTTGTATTTCATTACTATATGTGGATATTTATTTCAGTCGTAAGCGATGAGCCAACTGTGGCAGGTCGTGATAGAGGACATGAGCAGCAAACGCCAGAATAAGGACGGTGTTGATGCCGATGCGCACCCATACCGGCCATGATGTCGGTAGCAGTTCCATTACGACATAGAAGGCACCTGCTATCAGCACATACACCGCGATGGACTTGAGCGGATAGTCAATCGGATAGTACTTCTGACCAACGAAGTAAGAAAGCACCATTGCCACGCCGTAACCAGCGAAACCTCCCCACGCACATGCCATGTAGCCATACTTTGGAACAAAGATGATGTTGATGGCAATGAGCACGGCACAGCCGATAGCCGAGAAGATGGCACCGAAATATGTTTTGTCGATGAGTTTGTACCAGAACGACAGGTTGGAGTAGATGCCCATCATAATCTCGGCAGCCATGACAATCGGCACCACTTTGAGTCCTACATGATAGCCCTTGCCCAGAATGAGTTTCAGTATGTCGAGATAGCCAATGACGCACAGGAAGGCAAGCAGCGTGAAAATGACGAAATACTTCATCACCACAGCGTAAGTTTCCTTGTTGTCTTTGTCTTTTGTAGTACCAAACACGAAAGGCTCGTAGGCGTAGCGGAATGCCTGTGTAATCATCGCCATGATCATCGCAATCTTCACGCAAGCACCGTAAATGCCGAGCTGCACATCGCCATCTGCCTTATCATATATCTGCGGGAACGCCTGCTTGTCAAATGTCTGGTTGAGGATGCCTGCTATTCCGAAAACGAGTATAGGCCACGAATATGTGAACATACGACGGAGCAGAGGCATGGAGAATTTCCAGCGGATATGGATGAATTCAGGGATGAAGAAGAAGGTGACAAGTGCCGTACATACAAGGTTGAGAATGAATATGTAGAGTATGTCACGACCTCCGAGCACGAGGAAATAGAGCAGATTCAAGCCTATGTTCATGATGATGAACAACATCTTGAGCGATGCAAACTTGATTGGCCGCTTCTGATAACGAAGCAGGCAGAACGGTATGGCCTGGATGGCATCAAGAGCCACTACGGTTGCCATTAGTTCGATGTATTCAGGATGTTCGGCATACCCCAGCCAACCCGACAGCGGCGAGATAAACCCGAACACTATGCCAAGAAATGCCAACGACAGTACGCAGACCATACCGAATGAAGTGGCAAATACCGTATCGGGCTCGTCTTCGCCCTTATTGGCAAAACGGAAGAACGTGGTCTCCATACCGAATGTCAGGATGACAAGCATCAGAGCCGTATGAGCCATGACATTGGTAACCACCCCGTAACCGCCATTGTCGGCAGGAATCACTGCTGTATAAAGCGGCACGAGCAGATAATTAAGGAATCGGCCTACGATGCTGCTCAGCCCGTATATGGCCGTATCTTTTGCTAAACCTTTTAAATTCATGACAATTAAGGAAGTATAGTATTCTATCAATCAAATAAGTTGCCCATCCCCAAGTTCTTCTCTGCTGGGATGGTACGACCGAGATGCTTATACGCTAATTCAGTTACTTCGCGGCCACGCGGAGTGCGTTTGAGGAAACCCTCTTTGATGAGGAACGGTTCATAGACTTCCTCCACCGTACCCGCATCTTCGCCAACGGCAGTAGCGATGGTGCCGATGCCGACAGGTCCGCCCTTGAACTTGTCGATGATGGTCGTAAGAATCTTGTTGTCAATCTCATCAAGTCCGTAGCGGTCGATGTTGAGTGCTTCAAGTGCGATGCGTGCAATCCTCAGGTCGATGGTTCCGTTGCCGCGGACCTGAGCGAAATCGCGCACACGGCGCAGCAGGGCGTTGGCAATACGAGGTGTACCACGGCTGCGACTTGCAATCTCGTATGCCGAGTCAGTGTCGCAAGGCACATTAAGCAGACGGGCAGAACGCATGATGATCTTCGACAGCACATCGTTGTCATAGTATTCCAAATGGAGGTTGATGCCGAAACGGGCACGCAGAGGAGCAGTGAGCAGTCCGCTGCGAGTGGTGGCACCTACAAGTGTGAACGGGCTCAGGTCAATCTGAATGCTTCGTGCCGACGGACCTTTGTCAATCATGATGTCGATGCGATAGTCCTCCATTGCTGAATAGAGGTATTCCTCAACCACAGGACTCAGTCGGTGGATTTCATCGATGAACAGCACATCATTGTCCTCAAGCGAAGTGAGGATGCCGGCAAGGTCGCCAGGTTTGTCGAGCACTGGTCCGGATGTAATCTTGAAGCCCACTCCGAGTTCGTTGGCAATGATTTGCGACAGAGTGGTCTTGCCCAGTCCCGGAGGGCCGTGCAGGAGTGTGTGGTCGAGTGGTTCGCCACGGTACTTGGCAGCCTCGACAAAGATTTTCAGGTTATCGACAATGCTCTGCTGACCACTGAAATCATCGAAATGCAACGGGCGCAGTGCGTTCTCGAAGTCTTTCTCCTTCGTCGATTGCACATATTGTTCCTCGTGTATATCAAAATTGTTCATTCGCTTTTCTTGTTCAAACTTTTGGCAAAGGTACGAATAAAAACACAATTCTTTGCAATGAAGATGTAATTATTTGGAATAATCGCTGATAATGCGGTATTTGTTTCGCTGGTTTCAATGCAGCGAAACTGGTGTGGCAGAACTACTGGTACACACATCACATCGGATCGACATCGTAGTAGATGATGAGTCCCGAAGTGCTTGGTGCTGTAAGCATCTGGGTGCGGATTGTGGCAAGTTGCTGACGCACAGCAGCAGTGGAGAGACGCGGTGCCACCTTGATGATGAACTGCCGGATGTGCATCGACTGAATGCGCGACACTGGCGGACGGGCTGGACCCAGTATGCAACTAACGCCGAATGCGTCAGTGAGCAATTGTGCCATCTGCTGCGACAATGGTTCAAGGCGACTTGCGTCAAGATGCTTCATATACACATAGATGAGTCGGTGAAACGGTGGATAGTTGAACAGTCGCCGTTCCTCCATCTGCTGAGCAAACATCGATGCGTAGTCGCCTGTGACCACCTGGCGGATGATGTCGCTGTCTGCCCGTTTGGTTTGCAGAATCACCCGTCCCTGTCCGTCCTTGCGACCGGCACGGCCTGCCACTTGTGTAAGGATGTGGAAGGTGCGTTCGAAACTGCGGAAGTCGGGCTGATTGAGCATCACATCGGCATCGAGGATTCCCACCAAGGTCACGCCGCCGAAGTCGAGTCCCTTGGTCACCATCTGCGTACCGATGAGGATGTCGTACTTGCGTTCGGAGAAGTCGGTGATGATCTGCTCGTAGGCAGCACGGGTGTGGGCTGTGTCAGTGTCCATTCGCAGGATGCGGGCATCGGGGAAGTGACGGGCAATCTGGTCCTCGACACGCTCGGTGCCGCTGCCCTTCTTCACAAACTCATGTTGTTCGCAAGCCGGACACTGTGTCGGCAGCGAGTACGACTTGCCGCAATAGTGGCACACCAGCAGATTGTTCGACTTGTGATAAGTGAGCGACACATCGCAATGGGCACAGCGTGGAACCCATCCACACGCCTTGCATTCGACCAGACTGCTGTAACCACGGCGATTATGAAACAGGATGACCTGCTGATGCTGGCTGAGGGCATCGCCGATGGCATCGAGCAACACAGGCGAAAACGCTCCTTTCATCCGTCGCTGGAAACGCAGACGGGCTGTATCGACCACCTCGACCTGTGGCAGGTTGACGCCACCAAAGCGTTCTGCCAGACGGACATAGCCATAACGGCCAGTCTGTGCCAGATGGTAGGTCTCCACACTCGGCGTCGCAGTGCCAAGCAATGTCTTTGCGCCACTGAGCCGTGCAAGCATCACCGCAGCGGCTCGGGCATGATAGCGCGGTGCGGGGTCCTGCTGCTTGTAGGAAGTCTCGTGCTCCTCATCGACGATTACCAGTCCGAGATTGTCAAATGGAAGGAACACCGACGAGCGCACCCCAAGTATCAGTTTATAGGGTTCGGACGACAACTGCCGACGATAGACCTTTGCACGCTGAACATCGGTGAACATCGAATGATATACACCCATGTCGTCGCCAAACACTTGTGCCAGTCGGTCGGTTATCTGAGTGGTGAGGGCAATTTCAGGAAGGAGATAAAGCACCTGCTTTCCCTCGCGCACATATTTATATATAAGGTGTATGTAGATTTCGGTCTTTCCCGACGAAGTCACTCCGTGCAGCAATGTGATGTCTTTTTCCTTGAACGAAGTGAGGATGGAGTCGTGTGCCGACTGCTGTGCCGGCGACAGGGGCGACAGGCAGACATCGTCCATCATGCCATCCGAGACATCGATGAGCGGACGAAGCATCTGCGACTGTTTCGACTTGCTGACACGAGCCGACAGCGGTGCCTTCATTTTGGCTGGTACGGCGGTGTTATAGACCTCACCAAACGGACAAGCATAGTAGTGTGAAATCCATTGCCAGAACTCCATCTGCCGCTGGGTGGCAACTGGAGAAGGGCACACCACCTCTTTTATCGGTTTTACCTCAAAGCCCTGTGGCTTAACGGAATGCAGACGGGCAACCATACCTATATAGGTCTTGCTCTTGCCAAAGCAGACATTCACCAGACTGCCCACACAGACCTCCTGTTCCATTTCTTTTGGAACAGAATATGTGTAGGAGTCCTGTAACGGAACGGGTATGGCGACATCTGCATATTTCATAGTGCAAAGGTATGAAAAAACTCTCTAAGTCGTGCGAAAACTTAGAGAGTTTTTTTGTATAATTATCAAATTGTCGTCAGAACAGATAGGCAACTGCTACCCTGTGAGTATTGTTCTTGATTTCGCCGTTGATCACCTTGTTGGCACCGTCACGGAAAGTCAACTCAGCAGTCTTGCCAACAACCATGTTGTAGTTGTAAGAAACCTGGATATGACGGCACACCTTGACACCGCCACCGACATTGATACTGAACTCCGACTTGCTGAGTTCAAACTCCGACCTTGCCATATCGAAGTCCTTGAACAAGTCGTCCTTGCCAGTGACATTAAACGAAATCTGCGGACCGGCATTAATGAACACCGACGCCAGACTGCCGAGTCCCACTGTATAACGCACATTCACAGGAACATCCACATAGTCAACATTCTCATTTTCATCACCAATCTGAATGGATTTATGGTCGTAGAGCACCGATGCATCCATGCCCAGCCCAACAATTGGCAGGGTGAATGTCACAGTAGGACCAACGAAGAAACCCGCGCGTTTGTTCTTGTCCTGCAAGTCGCGACTAAGGTTGTCAAGCGACACCTTGGTCTGGTTGACACCAGCCATCAGACCAAAACTTGTCTGCGCTCCCATTGGCAGAGCGGTGAACATTGCAGCGAAAAGCGCCACAATAAATAGATGTTTTCTGTTCATAATTATCAAGTGTTAGAATTCTATTGTTAAAAATGATATTACAGTTGTTAAGAAATGAGATTGCAATCTATCGGGTTAGAAACGCATCGTCAGATGGTAAAGAGCCTCCGAGCCACCGGAGACGAAAAAATATGTATTGACTCTGCCGCATCGACCTGCAATGCGGAAACATACTCCGTGGCAAAGGTAGTCATTTTTTTGTAAACAGCAAAAAAGCGAATGGAAAATTTGTATTTTGCAACGAAAAATCAAGTAGAAACGCCGCCGCATCGGTATCCGCTGCATTGAGGTCACGACAAGGATTGCCTCGCGAGCGCACGGAAATTGCCTCGCGAGCGCTCATAAATGGTCAATCGTGCGGTGGATAATTGAAAAAGGTGTACACCTTCCTGAAAAAAGGTGTACAGGTTATTCCGAAAAGGTGTACACCTTTCTGAATTTTGGTGTACACCTTTTCATAAACATGAGCGCTCGATAAGGAAAACACGAGCGCTCGTTCAGGCATTTTCCTATGGACGATTGACAATCCATTTTCAAAACAGTTTCAGCCAACAGACTTCACTGTAAAAACGGAGTTTGCACCCGCTTCTCGCCCCACCAATGCACCATTTGATTATCAGCAGTTTATATACACCAATAAATAAACTTAAAAAAAGTTTGAAAAAATGTGGGGAAATGTGGGGAAAGTATGAAAAAGTTTTAGTAAATTTGCACTCGAAAACGAAAACCAGAGTTAGACAGGGTATTAAGTAAAAGAATCAAGGCAGATGCGTTTCATTGGAGACTACACGGCAAAGACGGATGCGAAGGGTAGAGTGTTCCTTCCCGCACCGTTGAGAAAGGTGCTCGAAGCAGAAGAGTGTACCACACTCGTGATGCGTCAGGACCTGTTTCAGCCATGCCTTGTACTCTACCCATCAAGTCTGTGGCACGAGATGCTCGACGAACTCGACACGAGGCTCAACCGATGGAACAGTCAGCACCAGCAGGTGAAACGACAGTTTGTGGCAGACGCCGAAATGGTCGAGACCGACAGCAACGGGCGCATCTTGATAAACAAGCGCAAGATGGAATTTGCACGCATCACCACTGATGTACGGTTTCTTGCCGTCGATGACCACATCGAGCTGTGGGACCGACAGACTCTGGAACAGCACCTGCAACAATCGGAACCGTCACTTGGAAGTGACATTCAGCAACTGATGGGAGGAACAATCTGATGGAGACACAGTACCACATACCCGTCCTGCTGAACGAGAGTATCGACGCGATGGAAATCCACGCAGGCGGCGTTTATGTGGATGTCACCTTCGGAGGAGGCGGCCACAGCCGCGAAATCCTGCGCCGCATACGCCAGTGCGAAGATTCAGCGGATGCAACTGGCAACGGCAGCAAGGCACGCCTGTACAGTTTCGACCAGGACGCTGATGCCATCGCCAACGCAGAAGCCATCGAAGCCGAATACAACAACGGCAGCAACAAGCCGTTCACCTTCGTGCGAAGCAACTTCCGCTTCATCAAGAACTTCATGCAGTATCATGGAGAGACCGAGGGAGTCGATGCAGTGCTTGCTGACCTCGGGGTGTCGTCGCACCACTTCGACGACGAGTCACGCGGATTCTCATTCCGCTATCCCGATGCACCTCTCGACATGCGAATGAATCGTCAGGCACGCCTTACGGCGGCAGACATCCTCAATACTTATTCACAAGAGCGGCTTGCCGACATTTTCTACCTCTACGGAGAACTGCGCCAAAGTCGCCAGATAGCATCCTCAATACTTAAAAATCGTGAGCAACACCCAATCGCGACGATTGGCGAACTGCTCAACCTGTTACAGCCCTTCTTCCCACGCGACCGCGAGAAGAAAGAGATGGCAAAAGCATTTCAGGCACTACGCATCGAAGTCAATCACGAGATGGAGGCACTGACCGAAATGTTGCAGTCAACCACCCAGATACTCAAACCTGGCGGACGACTGGTGGTCATCACCTATCACTCGCTCGAAGACAGGCTCGTCAAGAACCTGATGAAGACCGGCAACACCGAAGGGCGCGAAGAGAAAGACTTCTACGGACGCACATCGTCGCCGTTCACCATCGTGACACGCAAGCCGATTCTGCCGTCAGCCGAGGAGCAGCAGACCAACCCAAGGTCACGAAGTGCAAAACTCCGTGTGGCTGCCCTCCTTCAACAGTAGCAGGAAACGACATCCGACAATCAATTATCTGAGAATTTAGTGAGAAAGTGCTCCTGCCATCTGCCCAATCCGCAGAGGGAGCACACGCAAAGCACCACGGGAAAAACAAATTGAGAAAGTAGAGACAACAGTTTTTCAGAGTTAATAAACCACAAGCAGTTGCATGCAGTACAGCCAGCCTCCATTTCAGGGCACACGCTGACTGCATGATATTCAACTTCAACAAAATCAATCCACATTCGATGAACGAAGAAAAAGAGCAAGAACTCCAACAAGCCGAACAGCAATACCAGTCGGACAAGGCCGAAGCCATCAAAGCCATCAAGAAGTTCACCGATGACAACGAAGATGGCAGCGACGACTCAACAAAAATCACACTCAAAACCATTCTTGGAGGCGACATCCTCCAAAGCAAGTTTGTGCTGCGACAGGTGGGATTCTGCATCTTCGTCGTCGTACTGCTGCTGTTCTACACCGGAAACCGCTATGCCAGCCAGCAGGAGATTCTGCTCATCGACAGCCTCAAAACTGAACTTCAAGAACAGCGATACAATGTACTGACCATCAACGGCGAACTGCTCAACCTCAGCCGCCAGTCAAAGATCGAAGACGCACTGAGATCATACGGCGACTCACTCATCAGCACACCTGGCGCACCTCTGTTCGGAATCAAGGACCAGGAAGAAGAATAAGTCACAGACACCTACATACGGACAATTATACACGGAATCAAGGAGAATAAAGTAAGAATCGAGCGAAATGAAATTTGACAAGAAGTACATCACAGGCAAGTTCCCTATCATTGTTGCCATAGCACTGCTGATGGCAGTGGGCATCGTGATTTGCATGGTGAAGACCATGATTTTTGACAAGCAGATGTGGGAAGACCGCAGGCATGTGGCATTCGAGAAGGACAGCCTCATCGTGCCACCCACACGCGGCAACATACTCTCCGACGACGGACAGCTGATGGCAAGCAGCCTGCCCGACTACAAGGTATATATCGACTTCATGTCGGGCATCAGTTCGGGTGTACCTAAAAATTCGAAGGACATCGTACACACTGACCTCTTCACCCGTCAGGACTCCATCATCTATTTCACTAAGGACTCATTGTTCCTCGGCAAGGGTGACGCATATGCCGCCATCATCGACTCCATCTGCCGTGGGTTAGAGGAAATATGCCCAACACGCACTGCAAAGGAGTACCGCGAGCACATAGCACAGGGATGGAACGAACACCGCCGCTACTTTGAAATATGCAAGGGGCAGGTGCTCAACTACATTCAGTACAACGAACTGCTGCGTCTGCCATTCTTCAACGAATCAGTCAAGCGCAAGTACTATGTAGGTCTCAGTGTCGAGCCACGCAACAACCGCAAGAAGCCGTTCGGGTCGCTGGCACGACGCACGCTGGGCGAGATGTTCGGTGCAAAAGACTCTGCACGCTCCGGACTCGAACTGGCATACGACTCCATACTCCGTGGCACACCGGGCATACAGCACCGCCGCAAGGTGCGCAACAAGTATATCCCAATCATTGACAAACAACCTGTCAACGGGTACGACATCGTCTCGACCATCGACATCACCATGCAGGACATCTGCGAAAGCGCACTGCGCGAACAACTCTCCGTCATCGATGCCGACATGGGTGTCGTGGTGCTGATGGAAGTCAAGACCGGCGATGTGAAGGCAATGGTCAACCTCGCCCGATACGACGACGGCGAATTCTACGAAGCACGCAACTTCGCCCTTGCAGCACTGATGGAACCTGGTTCCACATTCAAGACTGCATCCATCCTCGTTGCCCTCGACGACGGAGTCATCACTCCCGACGACCATGTGAGCGGAAACGGCGGTGTGTACAACATGTACGGAGCAATGATGAAGGACCACAACTGGTACAGAGGCGGCTACGGCGACATGGATGTGGCACACACACTGATGTATTCGTCCAACATCGGAGTGAGCCGACTCATCGATGCACACTATCATAAGAATCCAGAGAAATTTGTCGAAGGACTGAAACGCGTGGGCATCGGAGCCGACCTCCATCTGCCTTTCGTTGGTTCAGCAGTGCCTGTCATCCGTATGCCGAAAGCCGACCGCAGCAACTGGTCTGCCACTGCACTGGCATGGATGTCAATCGGCTACGAGACACAGATTCCTCCAATCTCCACATGTACATTCTACAATGCCATTGCCAACAACGGCACAATGGTCAAGCCGCGTTTTGTGAAGGCAATACAGCGTAACGGCGAAATCATCGACACCATACCAGTGGTAGTGTTGAAGCAGCAGATAGCCCGCCAAGAGGCAGTAAGCCAGGTGCAGGACATGCTGCGTCGCGTGGTGTCGGAAGGCGTCGGCAAACCTGCTCGCAGTCCTTATTTCACGGTGGCAGGCAAGACGGGAACTGCACAGTTGGTAGGCAAGAACGGAAGTTACAAGGGCGGCGGTCACCTCGTCAGTTTCTGCGGATACTTCCCTTACGAAGCACCACAATACACCTGCATGGTCACCATCCGAAACTATTCGGCCGGTGCATCAGGAGGTTTGCAATCAGGACGCGTGTTCAAGCAGATTGCCGAAAGCGTCTATGCCAAGAACATCACCAACGACCTGTCACGCGCAAAGGACTCACTCTCACAGTTTGTGCCAGAAGTTAAGCGCGGTTTCATCAGCGATGCACGCACTGTGCTCAGCGCACTGAATGTTCCGATGAAGGGCGACAAGTACAAGGGCGACGAACTCGGCTGGTCAGAGACCAACGGCACATCTGTGATGTTCAGCAAACAAAAGGTCAGCAGCAAGACCATGCCAAACCTCGTCGGACTGGGAGCACGCGATGCCATCTACCTCATCGAGCGATGTGGCATGAAAGCCCGTGTCAGCGGCTGCGGCGTGGTCAAGAGCCAGTCGGTGGCTGCCGGGGCAAAGGTCTCAAAGGGCAAAGTGGTGAACATAGAACTGAACTGACAAATCACACATCATATATCAGAGATAACAAAAACAATACATAAAAGAAGATGACACTCAACCAACTCATAAAAGGACTGAACATCATCAGCATCAAGGGTGATGACAAGTGCGAAATAACAGGTGTGAACATCGACTCACGACAAGTGGCTGACGGTCACTTGTTCATCGCAGTGAAAGGCACACAGGTGGATGGACACACATACATAGGCAAGGCTATCGAGAAAGGTGCAAGAGCCATCCTGTGCCAGGACATGCCGGAAGAAATCAACCCGCAAGTCACTTATGTCCAGATTGGCAACACTGAACTCAGCACCGGACAGGTTGCCACCGCATTCTATGGCAATCCTACACAGAAACTCCACCTCATCGGCGTGACCGGAACCAACGGCAAGACAACCATTGCCACCACGCTCTACAACCTCTTCCGCCAGATGGGACATCACGCAGGTCTGCTTTCGACCGTGGTCAACTACATCGACGGCGAAGCCATACCGACCGAGCACACCACTCCCGACCCAATCACACTCAACCGATTGCTTGCCCAGATGGCAGATGCCGGCTGTGAATATGTGTTCATGGAAGTCAGTTCACACTCCATCGTACAGAACCGCATAGGTGGACTGACATTTGCCGGTGGCCTGTTCACCAACATCACACGCGACCACCTCGACTACCACAAGACCTTCGACAACTATCTGAAAGCCAAGAAGCAGTTCTTCGACCAACTGCCTGCCGACGCATTCATGGTGACCAATGCCGACGACAAGAACGGACTGGTCATGGCACAGAACACCAAGGCAGAGGTGAAGACCTACTCAATGCAGAGCCAAGCCGACTTCAAGGCAAAAATCATAGAATGTCACTTCGAGGGCATGTACCTCGACATCAACGGCGAAGAAGTGGGCGTGCAGTTCATCGGCAAGTTCAATGTCTCTAACCTGCTCGCTGTCTATGGATGTGCAGTGATGCTCGGCAAACGGCCTCACGATGTGCTGGTAGCACTCAGCATGATGAAGCCAGTGAGCGGACGATTCGAGTCAATGCGTTCGCCATCGGGCTACACAGCCATCGTTGACTATGCCCACACACCTGATGCACTGGCAAATGTGCTCAAAGCCATTCACGGAGTACTCGAAGGCCGCGGACAGGTCATCACAGTCTGTGGTGCAGGCGGCAACCGCGACAAGGGCAAGCGACCACTGATGGCACAAGAAGCCGTACGCCAGAGCGACCGCGTCATCATCACCAGCGATAACCCTCGCTTCGAGGAACCACAGGACATCATCAATGACATGCTTGCCGGACTCGACGACGAGCAGCGACGCAATGTGCTCGCCATCACCGACCGACGCGAAGCCATCCGCACTGCATGCATGATGGCACAGAAGGGTGATGTGATACTCATTGCCGGCAAGGGACACGAAGACTATCAGGAAATAAAGGGTGTGAAGCACCACTTCGACGACAAGGAAGAGGTGGCAAAAGCATTCAGTTAATGCCAGCGGCACCGGCGATTCACAATACATGACGATGACGCACAACTGCACGACAGAGCATCATCCCTATCTAATAACCAAATTCAAGTAATATAATGTTATACTATCTGTTCAGATTTCTCGACGAATGGAACATCCCTGGAGCAGGAATGTTCTCTTACATTTCCTTCCGTTCACTACTGGCACTGATGCTGTCACTGCTCATCATGATGTTTGTGGGCAAGGGATTCATCACATACATGAAGCGCAAACGCCATATCGAAAAGGCACGCGATGCCGCCATCGACCCTTACGGAGTGATGAAGAAAGACACACCGTCAATGGGTGGAATTGTCATTGTGCTGGCGGTCGTTGTCCCTGCACTGTTGCTCGGACGACTCGACAACATCTACATGGACCTGCTCATCATCACCATCCTGTGGTTCGGTCTGCTGGGTTTCATCGATGACCTCATCAAGCTCCGCGGCAACAAGGACGGCATGAAGCCACACATCAAGATTCTCGGTCAGCTGGCACTGGGCATCCTCGTCGGCGTGGCACTGTGGCTGAGTCCGCAGGCAGTTGTAAGCGAGAATGTCGAGAAGGAAAAGGGAGAATCCACAGTGGTCTATCACAAGAGTGAAGCACGAAAATCGACCGTCACAACCGTGCCATTCTTCAAAAACAACAATCTCGACTACTATGAAGCATTCAGCTGGATTCAGGACGGAAAGACACGCCGTGCATGCGGCTGGATTCTGTTCATCCTCGTCACCACATTCGTCATCACAGCTGTGTCAAACGGTTCAAACCTCAACGACGGAATGGACGGTATGTGTGCAGGCAACTCTGCCATCATAGGCGTGGCTCTGGGCATACTGGCATATGTGTCGAGTAACATACACTATGCCGCCTACCTCAATGTGATGTACCTGCCTGGTACCCAGGAAGTGGTGGTGTTCCTATGCGGATTCATCGGGGCACTCATCGGTTTCCTCTGGTACAACACATACCCAGCAAAAGTGTTCATGGGCGACACGGGCAGTCTGTCCATCGGAGGTGTCATCGCGGTCACAGCGGTCATCATCCACAAGGAACTGCTGATGCCTATCCTCTGCGGCATCTTCCTCGTTGAGAGTCTGTCAGTCATGCTGCAAGTGTGGTATGCAAAGAAGGGAACCAAGAAGGGTGTAAAACAGCGCATATTCAAGCGCGCACCTATCCACGACCACTTCCGTGTACTGCAAAACCAGTTGCAGCCCGACATCAAGTACCTCATCAAGCGTCCGACAACAGTTCTGCACGAGAACACCATCACCATCCGCTTCTGGATTGTGACCATCCTGCTCGCCGCAGCAACCATCATCACGCTGAAAATAAGATAACGGCTCATGCGGCAAGACTGATGCCGCAGCCACACTACCAACAAGAACAACAATCAAGACATTTAGTGAGTAAAAACATATTAGTGAGTTAATAAAAGATGAAACGAATAGTCATATTAGGAGCCGGAGAAAGCGGCGCAGGAGCAGCCGTACTGGCAAAAGTGAAAGGCTTTGATGTGTTTGTCTCTGACAAGTCAGCCATCAAGGACAACTACAAGAAACAACTCGACGACTACCAAATTCCATGGGAAGAAGGCGACCACACACTGGAAAAGGTGCTCAATGCCGACGAGGTCATCAAGAGTCCAGGCATTCCCGACAAAGCACCAGTCATTCAGCAGTTGAAGGCACAGGGCACACCAATCATTTCAGAGATTGAGTTTGCAGGACGCTACACCGATGCCAAGATGATCTGCATCACGGGTTCAAACGGCAAGACCACCACCACTTCGCTCATCTTCCACATCCTGAAAAACGCAGGCTACAATGTAGGACTTGCCGGCAACATCGGCCGCAGTCTGGCATTGCAGGTTGCAACAGAGCACTTCGACTACTATGTCATCGAACTCAGCAGTTTCCAGCTCGACAACATGTACGAGTTCAAGGCCGACCTGGCAATCCTGATGAACATCACACCTGACCACCTCGACCGCTATGACTTCAAGATGCAGAACTATGTCGATGCAAAGATGCGCATCACCCAGAACCAGACCGAGCAGGATGCATTCATCTTCTGGAACGATGACCCTATCGTCAGCGAAGAACTGAAAAAATACAACCTGAAAGCACAGCTGTTCCCATTCTCTGAATTCAAGGGCAACGGTGCCATCGCCTACGCCGACAAGGGGCAATACACCATCGAAGCACCGACTCCGTTCAACATGGAACAGGACGCACTGTCGCTCCGCGGCAAGCACAACCTCTACAATTCACTGGCAGCAGGCATCACAGCACACCTTGCAGGCATCAGCGACGAAGACCTGCGCAAGGGGTTGAGTTCGTTTGCGGGTGTGGAGCACCGACTCGAAAAGGCTGGTACCATCCGCAATGTAGAATTCATCAACGATTCAAAGGCCACCAATGTCAACGCCTGCTGGTACGCCCTCGAAAGCATGACCAAGCCAACAGTCCTAATCCTTGGCGGCATCGACAAAGGCAACGATTACAGCGAAATCTACGACCTCGTCCGCGAGAAATGCATAGGACTGGTATTCCTCGGTGTTGACAACAAGAAACTGCACGAGAACTTCGACTCGTTCGGTCTGCCAATCGCCGATGTGACCAGCATGAAGGACTGTGTGAAAGAATGCTTTGCCATGGCTCGCCCAGGTGCAGCAGTGCTGCTCAGTCCATGCTGTGCAAGTTTCGACCTTTTCAAGAACATGGAGGACCGCGGCGAACAGTTCAAGCAATTCGTCAAGGAACTGTAAACACCATAACACAAATATGAGGCAGTGGCTTCTGACGGCACATTGCAGACCGTCGCACAGCCACTGCCCCACTTATCAGTTCACAGCGACGCTCCACTCATTCGCCTCACCGACTCACACACAACAGCAATACATATCCTTCAACGCAATTCAATCACACCCAACAACTATCCTTCTATTAGCAAAACACTTCGCACAATATGATTAAACTTATCAGCAACAACCTTTTCAAAGGTGACAAAGTCGTATGGATGGTGTTCTTCTTCCTCTGTATGATATCACTTGTCGAAATTTACAGCGCCTCCAGTTCACTCACCTATCAACAAGGCAACCACTGGGACCCAATGATGCGCCAGGCAGGTCTGCTATGCGCGGGTCTCATCCTCATACTGGTCATTGCACGCATTCCGTGCAAACTCTTCATGCTCGTCCCGTTTGTGCTCTACCCCATATCAATCATACTACTGGTGTATGTGCTGTTCTTCGGGTCAAGCATCAACGGCGGCAACCGATGGATTGAACTCGGTCCGCTGTCGTTCCAGCCATCCGAAATAGCAAAGGGAGCACTCATCATGACACTCGCAGCTGTGCTCTCGAAGTCGCAGACCGAGGACAAAGTCAAGACCCGCAAAGGCATCAAGACCATTGTCACCGCATCGCGTGGCGGGCACTATCTGCCGTTTAAGGTATGCATGGGACTGACCATCTTCATGATTATGTTCATTTTTACAGAAAACTTCTCCACAGCAGCCATCCTGTTTACTGTTGCCATAGCCATGATGTTCATCGGCAACATACCAGGCGACATCATGGGAAAGATGATGCTGACTCTCGTGGCATTGGGAGCCATTGCATTCGCCATTCTCATCATCACCCCTGAGAGTGCAGTGAGCCACCTTGGAGGCCGTGCACTGACTTGGAAGCACCGCATCGAAGCCAAACTCCACATCGGCAGCGAGGCAGAGGCGGCAGAGGAGAAAACATACAGCATCGAAGACCACTGGCAAGAGGACAACGCACAAATTGCCATTGCCAACTCCAATGTCATAGGGCTGGGTCCAGGCAACAGCATTCAGCGCGACTTCCTGTCACATGCCGAATCGGACTTCATCTACTGCATCATCGTTGAAGAGACAGGGCTCGTCGGAGGCATTGTGGTCATTCTGCTGTTCATCGTGCTGCTCATCCGTGCCAGCCGCATTGCACAGAAGTGCGACAAGTTCTTCCCTGCATTCCTTGTCATGGGCATATCCATCATCCTGGTACTGCAAGCACTCATCAACATGGGCGTTGCCGTCGGCATGTTCCCAGTCACTGGACAACCACTGCCACTCATCAGCCGTGGTGGTACATCCATACTGATTACATGCTGTTATTTCGGCATCATCCTCAGCATTAGCCGCTATGCCGACAAGGTCAGCGAGACAAAGGCAGAACCAGCCGAAGCCATCAGCAGCAACGAGACTGACGAGTATTTCAGCAGCGAGGGAATGGAATAAGCATACACAGCACAATGACCTGAGCATACACAACGCAATGGTCCAAGAACACCCGGCAATGGGTTAAACACATAAGTCCATTACATAAAAACCGAGCAGTTTACAGTCAACTTTCGGTCGCAATGTGTAGAAAACTAAATATTTGCTTGCATAGAATCAATAAAAACCGTAAATTTGCGCAGATATGGAACAAACAAGAATCATAGTAAGCGGAGGAGGAACAGGTGGACACATCTTTCCTGCAATATCTATTGCCAATGCCATAAAGGCAATCCGCCCAGATGCAAAGATACTGTTCGTCGGTGCACAGGGACGAATGGAGATGACCCGTGTGCCTGAAGCAGGTTACGAAATCAAAGGTTTACCTATTGCTGGATTCAACCGCAAGAACCCATTTGCAAACATCAAGGTACTGTTCAAGATACTGAAAAGCCAGCGCATGGCGAAAAGCATAATCAAGGAGTTCAAGCCACAGGCTGTTGTCGGTGTAGGCGGCTATGCCAGCGGACCTACATTGAAGATTGCAGCAAAGATGGGCATCCCGACGCTCATTCAGGAACAGAACTCATATGCAGGTGTCACCAACAAGCTGCTGGCAAGTTCAGCACAGAAAATATGTGTGGCATACGAAGGCATGGAACGGTTCTTCCCCAAAGAGAAAATCATGATGACAGGCAACCCTGTCCGTCAGTCACTCCTGTCGGAGAACATTCACCACGACGAAGCAGTCCGCAAGTTCGGTTTCGACCCTCAGCACCCTGTAATCCTCATCATCGGAGGCAGTCTTGGCGCACGCACCCTCAACGAAAGTGTGCTCACACACCTTGACGACATCCGCAACAGCGAAGTGCAGATACTGTGGCAGACCGGCAAATATTACAGCAAGAACATACAAGCAGCCATCGCTGATGCACCAAAAGTGCCAAACCTCAAAGTCACAGACTTCATCAGCAACATGGACGAAGCCTATGCCGCTGCCGACATCGTTGTGTCACGCGCCGGAGCAAGCAGCATCAGCGAACTGTGCCTGCTCGGCAAACCATGCATACTGGTGCCATCACCTAATGTGGCAGAAGACCACCAGACAAAGAACGCAATGGCACTTTCAAGCAAGGATGCCGCACTCTTCGTCCGCGACATCGATGCACGCGACACACTCATCAACCTTGCCATCGAAACCGTCAACAACGAATGTAAACTGTCATCACTCAGTCACAACATCAAGAAACTGGCATTGCCCGACTCTGCACGAATCATCGCAGAAGAAGTGCTGAAACTGGCAGACAACAAATAATTTCACAAGGCGAACGACACTTAAACGGTGCTGATATGCATCCATCAGGTACAAACCGACACGCACCAGTTGTCCATCAGATGTCATGTTCGCCGCATACTCACAACACATAATGAAAGAACTGAAATCAATATATTTTGTAGGAGCCGGTGGCATCGGCATGAGTGCCATCCTGCGCTATTTCCTGCAAAAAGGATATAATGTCGGAGGATACGACCGTACACCATCCGACCTCACCGAACAACTTATCAAGGAAGGCGCACAGATTCACTACGAGGACAATGTTGACACCATTCCTCAGTGTTTCAAGCAAGCTGAATCCACACTCATTGTTTACACACCTGCCATCCCTGCCGACCACACCGAACTGTGCTATTTCCGTCAGAACGGCTTCGACATACAGAAACGTGCACAGGTGCTCGGACTGCTGACCAACCAGCTCAGGGGCCTTTGCGTAGCAGGTACTCATGGCAAGACCACCACATCCACCATGGCAGCACACTTGCTGCACCAGTCACACATCGACTGCAACGCATTTTTGGGTGGAATCTCAAAGAACTACGGCACCAACTACATCCTTTCAGAGAAGAGCGACTTCGTCGTGATTGAAGCCGACGAGTTCGACCGTTCGTTCCACCATCTCCGCCCATACATGAGTGTCATCACAGCCACCGACCCCGACCACCTCGACATCTATGGCACCAAGGAAGCATACCTTGAATCGTTCCGTCACTACACTACGCTCATTCAGCCAGGCGGCGCACTCATCATACACAAGGGATTAGAGATGAAAGTCGATGTGCAGGAAGGTGTACGCACATACGAATATTCACGCAACGAAGGCGACTTCCATGCAGAGAACATACGCATCGGTGGCGGTGAAATCATCTTCGACTTCGTCACACCTGACAGTGTCATCCGCGACATACAGCTCGGTGTGCCAGTAAGCATCAACATCGAAAACGGCATAGCAGCCATGGCACTGGCATGGCTCAATGGTGCGACAGAAGAAGAACTGCGCGAAGGCATGAAGACATTCCGCGGAGTTGACCGCCGTTTCGACTTCAAGATAAAGAACGACCGCATAGTCTATCTCAGCGACTATGCCCACCATCCAAACGAAATCGAGCAGAGCGTCCGAAGCATACGCGACATCTACCCGGACAAGAAGATTGCCGCCATATTCCAGCCACACCTCTACACTCGTACACGCGACTTCTACCGCGACTTCGCAAACAGTCTGTCGCTGCTCGACGAGGTGGTGCTCACCGAAATCTATCCAGCACGCGAGTTGCCAATCGAAGGCGTCACCAGCCAGCTCATCTATGACAACCTGCGCCCGGGCATCAGCCGCAAACTCATACAGAAGGTCGATGTCATGGACTATGTCAGCACAGGCGACTTTGATGTCCTCATCACCCTCGGTGCCGGCGACCTGGAGAACTATGTTCCACAGATAACAAAGGAATTACTTAAAAGATGAAATTCAACAAAAGCATACAGATAACCATGGTTGCAGTGCTGTTCATAGCCATTGCAGCCTACATTGTGTATGCAATGGCATCACCCAAGAGCAGCAAGTCCGACGAGCGATGCACCGAACTGGTCATCAACATCCAGGGTGCCGACGATGCGCCATTTCTCACCAGCAAGCGCATCGAGGACGAACTGCACCAAGGTGGAGTCTATCCCAAGGGACAGTATCTGAAAGATGTGTCAGTACGCAAGATTATTGACACAATGAAGAAGGACCAGTTCATCGCTGCCATAAACTGCTACAAGACTGCAAACTGCAAAGTTGTCATTGATGTCACACAGCGCACACCAGTGCTCTACATACTGCCCGACAACAAACAAGGCTACTATGTCGATGCCGACGGTGGAATCATCCACAACACCGACTACCCTGCCAACCTGCCAGTGGCAACAGGCAACATCGACCAGCAGTTCGCAACCAAATGCCTGTGCTACATCGGAGCATACATCGTCGAGGACGAGTTCCTTAACAGCCAGATTGAGCAGATTTATGTCAAGAAAGAGCCAGGCAAGCAACCCGACATCGACCTTGTCCCACGCGTTGGCCAGCAGCAGATACACCTGGGAAGCATCGAGAACTATGCCAAGAAACTTGAACGGCTGAAAACATTCTACAAGGATGGACTGACCTCCGTGGGATGGAACAAGTACTCACACATCGACCTTGAATACGATAACCAAGTCATTTGCAAGAAAACGAAATAAATCGAAATAAATCTATTGATACAATATGAACGAGAACAGAGAATCTATCATCGTAGCCATCGAACTCGGTTCGTCACGAATCGCAGGCATTGCCGGTAAGATGAAGGACGGTACGATGCAGGTTGTAGCGTATGCCGAAGACCGCACCACCGACTGCATCAAGCGTGGAATCGTGTACAACATTGAGAAGACCACGCAGAGCATACGCAATGTCATCGGCAAATTGGAAAGCACCCTCAAGCAGAACATCACATGCGTGTACATTGGCCTTGGCGGACAATCTGTTCGTTCAATCAACACCGTGGTGAAGCGCAACATGCTCACACCGACATACATCAACCAGCAGCACATCGACTCCATCACGGATGAAAGCCACGAAATTACACTCGACGACAGCGAACTCATCGCCTACTTCACCCAGGACTTTGTGGTCGATACCAATGCCGCTGTGGTTGACCCTGTCGGCATTATGGGCACAAACATCGAGGGCAAGTTCCTCAACATCGTGGCCAACCACCGTCTGAAACAGAATGTCAACACCACATTCGAAAACCTCGGGCTCAACATCGCCGACTACAAGCTCACTGCATTTGAAGTGGCAAACAATGTACTGACCGACACAGAAAAGCGCTCGGGCTGCGCACTCATTTACTTCGGAGCAGGCACCACCTCAATCGTTGTGCTGAAAAGCAACATCGTGCGTCAGGTTGTCACCATTCCGCTCGGCACCAACAACATCATACAGGATCTCTGCTCCGAACAGATTCAGCAGTCCGAGGCAGAACAGCTCTTCGTGAAATACGCAAATGCCATCATCGAGGATGTTGACTACGATTCAGAGACACCTGAAATCTACAACACCGCCGACGGACTCGACATCGAAGTGCCAATGATTCGCCACATCATATATGCCCGCTTCAACGAAATCATGCGTAATGTGAAGAGTCAGCTCAACAAGAATGACTTTGTTGACCAACTCATCGGCGGCATCATCGTCACAGGAAGCGGAGCCAGCATCAAGAACATCGACAAGTCGTGTGCCGCCGTGCTTGGCATCGACAAGGTGCGCATTGCCCGCAAGGTCATCACACCAGTCATCAAGAACAGCACCCTCACTAACCTCAACATCGAGAGTCCAGCCAACACCACCCTGCTTTCACTCCTGCTCGCAGGCACCGAAAACTGCGCTGGCGACAACTACTCGGGTCCTGACATTTTCTCTGACCGCGAGCGCGACAAGCAGATTCAGGTCAACAAGGAACAGGCTGCCGAGATGCACAAAGAGGAAGACGAGGCACTGGCAAAGCTCGAAGACACCAAAGAGAGTCTGCGCAACATTATCCTGAAAATGCAGCACAGCAAGAAGAACATCGAAGAGGACAGCTCAATCAAGAGCCGCTGGACAGCAGCCGAAGAACTTATCACCGAATGCGACAACCTCATCGACCCTGACGAACTGAAAGCACAGACAGCACTGCTCACCGGCAAGGACAAGTTCAAGCAAGCAGTACGCGAAGCCGACGAACTCATTGCCAAGCGCGACGCCATCCGTCTGGAACTCTCCGACACACTCGAGAAGGCGAAGAAGGACAACAACATCCTTTCACGCATCGGACGCTATCTGAACGACCTGCTCAACAACGAATAAGAGCACACACAGCGCCACTGTCATTCGCAACGGCACATAGTTCAGCAGCACACTCAAATCATTCAATACACATTTCGAAGTCCACAGTTTTCAATTCAAATAATTGACCAATACATATGTTTGACGACAACGACATACAGTTCAAGTTTCCACAGGGGAACTCCAGCATAATCAAAGTGATTGGCGTAGGTGGCGGAGGCTGCAACGCAGTCAACAGCATGTACGACAAAGGCATCCACGATGTCACCTTCCTCGTATGCAACACCGACAGCAAGGCACTCACCGACTCCAGAGTCCCTAACAAACTTCAAATTGGGGACGACGGCCTCGGCGCTGGCAACAATCCCGAAGCAGGACGCAGCGCAGCCGAGGAGTCACGCCAGAAAATCGAAGAAGCACTCAGCGACGGCACCAGGATGGCATTCATCACTGCCGGCATGGGTGGAGGCACCGGAACCGGCGCAGGTCCTGTCGTGGCAAAGATTGCAAAGGATATGGGCATACTCACCGTCGGCATCGTCACCATACCGTTCCGCTTTGAAGGTATAAGGAAGATTGACAAGGCCCTCGACGGAGTTGAGGAAATGAGCAAGAATGTCGATGCACTGCTTGTCATCAACAACGAGCGTCTTCGCGAAATCTATCCCGACCTGTCATTGCTCAACGCCTTTGCCAAAGCCGACGACACACTCTGCAACGCAGCACGGAGCATCGCTGAAATCATCACCATGCGCGGCATCATCAACCTCGACTTCAAAGATGTGTGCACCGTACTCACCAACGGTGGTGTTGCCATCATGAGCACAGGCTACGGCAGCGGCGACTACCGCATCACCAAGGCCATCAACGACGCGCTCCATTCGCCACTGCTCAACAACAACGATGTATATAACTCCAAGAAGTTCCTTCTCTACCTTTCCTTCAACGGGGGCGAAGACGGCAAGCAGGGCCTCATGATGGACGAAATGAACGAAATCTACGAGTTCATGAGCAAGATGCAGACCAGCGACATCGTCGATACGAAGTGGGGACTGAGCAACGACCCAACACTCGGCGACAAGGTAAAGGTCACAATCCTTGCCACTGGCTTTGGCGTGCAGAACATCGATTCCAGCGAGATGAAGGAACGTATGCGGAAACTCACAGAGGAAGAGCAGGAACGCGAAGCCGAGCGCAACGCCAAGGAAATCGAAAGAGAACTGCGACGCATCAGCATCTACGGCAACGAAGGCAACGGCACCCTCAAAAACCGCCCTACCTACACCTATATCTTCAAGGATGAAGACCTCGACAACGACGACATCATCAGCATGGTGGAATCATCGCCTACATACAAGCGCCGCCGCGAAGACATCCGTCTGTTCGACGAGCGTTCGTTTGTTGCTGAAAGCAAAGCAAACTAAACGGCAGACACGCCACACATACTAACACTAACGAGCAAGCCCTCTCGGATTTCTCCGGGAGGGCTTGTTTTGTTAACTAATCGCTTCGCTACGAACCACTTCGTTACGAATCGCCCTTTCGGGCTACTAATCGGTTCTTCGCATACTCAGAACCTACAAGGCATTTTGGTAGATATTGAGCCTTGCGAAACTTGTGTTCACCTTACCACACATTGACGCGCTTGTCCTTTGGAATGAACATTGGGTCGTCCTCAGAAATGCCAAATGCCTCATACCATGCATCAATCTGTGGCAGAGCACCGTTGACACGCCATTCACCGAGTGAGTGAGGATCGACAGTGGTGAGCTGGCGCATGTTCTCCTCTGTGATGTTCTGTGCCCATACACCGGCATAAGCAAGGAAGAAACGCTGTTCAGGAGTGAATCCGTCGATGACAGGGAGTGGATTGTCCTTTGTAGCATTCTGGAATGCCTGGAACGCAATTTTCAGACCACCGTGGTCGGCAATGTTCTCGCCGAGAGTGAGCTGACCGTTAGCCTTGAGACCTGGAAGCACCTCGATGCCGTTGAAGAAGTCAACCATGCGCTGAGTCTTCTGCTTGAACTTGGCAGCATCGCCTTCTGTCCACCAGTTGTTGAAGTTTCCGTTCTTGTCGAACTGGCTGCCCTGGTCGTCAAATCCGTGAGTCATCTCATGACCGATGACAACACCGATGGCACCATAGTTGAAGGCATCATCGGCACTCATGTCGAAGAATGGATACTGGAGGATGCCAGCAGGGAAGCAGATTTCGTTAGTTGTAGGGTTGTAGTATGCATTGACAGTCTGTGGAGTCATGAACCATTCGTCACGGTCAACAGGTTTCTTGTACTTGTCCTCAATTTCCTTCTGTTCTGCCCAGCGGGTGATGTCCTTTGACAGTTCGTAGAGTGTCTTTGAGTTGTCGATGTTGAGTTTGCTGTAATCCTTCCACTTGTCAGGATAACCAATCTTGATGTAGAAGGCATTGAGTTTGTCCTTGGCAACAGCCTTGGTGCTGTCGCTCATCCAGTCCTGCTGGTCGATGCGTTCGCCGAGAGCCACCTGGAGGTTCTTCACGAGTTGCAGCATACGCTCCTTGTTTTCAGCAGGGAAATACTTCTTGACATACATCTCGCCAACTGCCTCACCGAGTACAGAGCCGACAGTCGAAACGGCACGCTTCCATCGTGGTTGCATTTCCTTCTTGCCCGACATGGTCTTGCCAAAGAAGTCGAACGATTCAGCATAAATCTTGTCGCCGAGCACACTGCTGTTGTTGTTGAGAATCATCCACTGCATCCAGTCCTTCAACTGTTGGAGTTCAACCGAATTGAGGATGGCAATGTCATTGCGGATTGCCTCAGGCTGACCCATGTCGATGGAGTCGATGTCAGCAATGCCGTGAGCTGCCCAGAATTCGTCCCAAGGGAAACCAGTGAATTCGCTCTTGATGTCGGCGTATGACATCTTGTGGTAGTTGCTTGCAGGGTCACGGAGTTCCGTACTGGTCTTGTTGCCCTGAGCCACCTTCATCTCGATGTCCATCACGCTGTTCATCTTGCGTGTAGCAGTAGCCTCGTCGTCACCTACGAGTTTGAACATGTTGACGATGTGCTTCTTGAATGCCTCACGAATCTTCACAGTTGCCTCGTCGTCCTTTGTGTAGTAGTCCTTGTTGCCGAGTGACAGTCCAGCCTGGCCAACGCTCAGCAGGTTCATCGAACTGTTCATCATGTCGGCGCCGATGCCGAATCCGAAGATGAAGCCTTCGCCCATCACATCGTTCTTGATGAACTGTGAAATGGCTGCTTCGCGAGTTGCCAGTTCGTCAATGGTTTTGAGGTCAGCAAGTGCAGGCTGGAATCCATCCTTGTTCAGTCGTACAGAGTCCATCATCATGTTGTAGAAGTCGCCAATCTTCTGACCTACCGAACCAGCCTCCTGCTTTGTTGTGGCAAGTTCTTCAATGAGTTGTTTCAGTTGTTCGCGGTTGTTTTCTGCCACAGCATCGAACGAGCCGAAACGAGCATATTCAGGTTTCAGCGGATTGTTCTTAATCCATCCGCCACAGGCATACTGGTAGAAGTCGGTACCAGGAGCCACACTGTCGTTCATGTTCTCAAGTTTGATGCCAATGCCCAGTTGGTTCTGGCATCCCATGCATGTTGCTGCCATTGCAATCGTTAAAATTAATTGTTTTGCTTTCATAATTGATTCTTGGATTAGATTATTCAACTCTCGCAAGTTCTTGCTCAGTTGACGAATCGCCCTTGCGGGCTACGAAACACTTCGTTACCTATCGCTTCGCTACTTATCGGTTCTTCGCCTACTCAGAACCTACAAGGTATCTTTGTAGATATTGAGCCTCGCGAAATATCGATTCGTAGGGGAACTCCTTTGTCGGCATAAACGCTTTGAAGGAACTCCTTTGTCGGCATAAACACCGAGTCGTCGCAAACCTCATGACATTCAGTCATTCGGTCGTCGCAAACGAAGATACTCAATCTTCGTCGTCTTTTGTCTTTCGTGCAAGTTGAGCTTGCGAAACTTGAATAAATATATGATACCTTTGAAATGTGTATGATGATGTCAGCCATTATAATGGTTCATAGCGAACTGGATGCCCGACAGGCAGAATGCCTTGACAGCTTCGCAGGCTTTTTCAACCTTTTCTTTAAGCAAGTCGCTGTCCTCGGGGTTGAACTGTCCCAGCACGAAGTCGCATTGAGCACCGCGTGGGAAGTCGTTACCGACACCAAAACGCAAACGGGCGAACTGCTGTGAGCACAGCACTGATGCAATGTGCTTGAGCCCATTGTGACCACCATCACTGCCCGACGGTTTCATACGGAGTTTTCCTACTGGCAGAGCAATGTCATCGCAGATGATGAGCATGTTTTCAGGCAAGACATTCTCTTGGTTGAGCCAATAGCGCACAGCATTGCCGCTGAGGTTCATGTATGTGGAAGGTTTAAGCAAAACGACTTCTGCATTCTTTACACGACCTTTGCCGACAAACCCATAACGCTTGTCTTCAAACGAAATGTTGGATGCTTCGGCAAAAGCATCCAACACTCTGAATCCTATATTGTGACGGGTTCCATCGTATTCTGAACCGATGTTCCCCAGTCCAACAAGTAAATACTTCATTTAGTCAAATAAAACGATGTTACAATTATTCTGCAGCACCTTCTTCAGCAGTAGCATCTGCATTACGAGCAGCACGAGTCATACGAACGCTACATACAACAACTTCCTTGTTAGTAACGATTTCGAGGTTCTCGAAACTGAGTTCGCTTACCTTGATAGACTTACCGAGTCCGAGTGAAGTCACATCGATGTCGAGAGTATCAGGGAAGTTTGAATATACAGACTTAACCTTGAGCTTACGAACGCTTGTAGTGAGCTTACCACCGGCCTTAACACCTGCTGCAAGACCATTGAGCTTTACAGGGATTTCCATTACGATTGGCTTGTCATCAGTAATCTGGTAGAAGTCAACATGGAGTGGACGGTCAGTTACGAAGTCAGTCTGGAGATCCTTGAGGATAGCCTTAACAATAGTGCCATCGAGGTTGAGGTTAACGATATACACATTTGGAGTGTAAAGCAACTTTGCAAGTTCCTTCTGTGAAACTACGAATGACTTTGCCTTTGGCAGGTCTTTTTCATCCTTTTCAACACCATAAATTACGCAAGGAACTAAATCCTGACGGCGAAGTTCACGACTTGCCTTCTTGCCTGTAGCTGTACGAGCCTGGCCATTGAGTGAAATTTCTTTCATGTTCTTAAATGTTTTTTGTGTTACTATAAATTAAGTTTTCTGCTTAATTCGCCATCACACTTTACTGCATCCATATTCAGTAGCAGTAGTACTGATGTGCTAAAAAGCGGTGCAAAGGTAGTTAAAATTTGGGAAACAGCCATTCCATCAAGGAAATTATTTCATAAAAACCTTTAACTTTTCTTATTTTACGCAAAATTGTCCCTATTTTCATCATACCACCTTACATTGCTACTTGCCAAATTGTAAAAAATCCGTAACTTTGCACTCAATTTCTATATATAGCACAGTCCTATATGCAATTTCCATAACACCATATATATGCAAAGCAACGAGGAAACCACCAACATATTAAACGAAATAAAAAGTCGGACCACAAGCATCATCCCCACCGATGAATGGGCAAAGTTAGACTTGTGCCTGTCGGCAGACTTGCTCAACGACCAGAGCAGCGACGACTGCGAACTGCAAGCCTTCGACATAGCACCGTTCCTTTTTCACTTGCAATCGGCATTGATCTGCATCAATGAGATGGAACCATCGAGGCCAATAGTCATCAGTCTATTACTGTTGCAACATGTGAAATCAGGAACTGTGTCGCTCGATTTCGTAAAAGAGACATTCGGAGAGGATGTATGCCGTATCATTCATGGACTTATCCGTATAAACGAATTCAGTGCAAGCAACCCATCTGTCGAGACCGACAATTACCGTGACATGTTGCTGTCAATGGCAGAGGACATGCGCGTCATCTTTATCATCATTGCAGAAAGGGTAAACCTGATGCGTCAGATCAAGGAACTTGGCACAGATGAGGACCGCAAGCGTGTTGCACGCGAAGCTTCATTCATGTATGTACCAATCGCTCACAAACTGGGTCTGTATCTGCTGAAATCCGAGATGGAGGACCTGTCGCTCAAGTACCTCAACCACGATGCCTTTTACATGATAAAAGACAAGTTAAGTGCCACCAAGCGCACACGCGACCAGTACATTCACCAGTTCATCACCCCTATCGAGCAACGCCTGCAAGAAGCCGGACTGCGTTTCCATGTGAAAGGACGCACAAAAAGCATACACTCCATTTGGCAGAAAATGCAGAAGCAAAAATGCCCGTTCGAAGGCATCTACGACCTCTTTGCCATACGCATCATTCTTGATTCGGCAGAAGACCATGAGAAGCAGGACTGCTGGCAAGCCTATTCCATTGTAACCGACATGTATATGCCAAATCCCAAGCGACTGCGTGACTGGCTGAGCGTGCCAAAGAGCAACGGCTACGAGAGTCTGCACACCACAGTAATGGGTCCAGAGGGCAAATGGGTAGAGATACAGATACGCACAGAGCGAATGGACGACATTGCAGAGCATGGTCTGGCTGCACACTGGCGCTACAAGGGTGTGAAATCGAGCAACATGCAGCTCGAGGACTGGCTTGCCGACATACGCACGGCACTGGAGTCACAGCTTCCCGCGGAAGACCAGATTACGGACCAGTTCAAGGTTGACCTGTACAGTGACGAGGTTTTTGTCTTCACTCCAAAGGGCGACCTTCACAAATTGCCCAAAGGTGCCACCGTGCTCGACTTTGCATTCGCCATTCACACCAATGTTGGTGCCCACTGCTCTGGCGGCAAAGTCAACGGCAAGAATGTGCCGATGCGCACAAAACTCCAGACTGGCGACCAAGTCGAAATCCTCACCAACCCGAACCAATTGCCAAAGCACGACTGGCTAAACTACGCAATAACATCAAAGGCGAAGACAAAGATCCGTCAAGCCATCAACGAACAGGAACTCAAATCTGTGAATCTTGCGAAAGAAGCTATCGACCGCAAGTTCCACAACCGCAAGATTGAGTATTCCGAATCTGTAATGATGAAGACCATCAAACGGTTCGGCTACAAATATGTCAACGACTTCTACAAAGCATTAGGCGAGGATACCATTGATGCCAACACCGTGATTGACACATATATTGAGGAACAGAAGCGTGAAAACAATGAGTTGCCTACGGCTGAAGTACAGAGTGCATCAACTTTCAAGTTTGACCAGACTGTCGAATCATCTATACACAAGGGAGGTGACGATGTACTGCTCATTGGACGTGGCGACATAAAAGGTGTGGAGTACAACCTTGCACGATGCTGCAACCCAATCTATGGTGACCCCATCACCGGATTCGTCACCATCAGCCGTGGCATCACCATCCACCGTACTGACTGCCCTAATTGTCAACACATGAAGGAAGGAATGGGCTATCGTGTCATCCCTGTCAGCTGGGCAGAGCAAGCCAACGGACAATTCATGCAAAACTTACGCATAGTCGGGAATGACGATATAGGCATTGTCAACAACATCACAAGCATCATTCTCAAAGAGAAGGACATCGTTCTGCGTGGCATTGACATCCATTCAAGTGAAGACGGATTGTTCACTGGCAACCTCACAATCATGATTGACAGCAACACACACTTGAAACAGCTCATCAACAAACTGAAACTTGTGAAAGGCGTTAAAAATGTAAGCCGATGACGGCGACACTCATAAATGTAAACTGATGAAGACTACACTCATACAAGTGGGCAAGACCACAAGCAAAGACTTTCAGAAGATTATCGACGAATATGTCGAACGACTGAGCCACTACACCCAGTTTTCCATTGTGACCATCCCTGAACTCAAAAACACCAAGGCACTCACTCCCGAGCAGCAAAAACAAATGGAGGGCGAACTCATTCTCCGTCAAGTTCGCGAATCCGACCATCTTGTGCTTCTCGATGAACACGGTAAAGAGTTCCGCAGCATTGAGTTGGCGGCATGGATTGAAAAGAAGCAGACAGCAGGAATGCGAAACCTCGTGTATGTCATCGGAGGTCCGTTTGGGTTTTCGCCATCGGTTTATCAACGCGCCAACGAGCAGTTGTCACTCTCGCGTCTGACATTCTCTCATCAAATGATCCGCATGCTGTTCACCGAACAACTCTACCGCGCCTACACCATTATCAATGGTGAAAAATATCATCACGAATAGCAAAGAAGGCTACGCCTCAGCAACCTGTCTGAGTAGCGTAGCCTTCTTGTTTTCACAGTCTATGTCTTTACTGTTAATGCATTCTATTGCTAATTGGCCTAAACAATATGTTGTTTGGATAAAAATTAACTTTTGTATCTGTATGCGTTATCGCACAATTGTATATTCATCATGATGTTATACCACACACATTGTAAATGCATCGCAGCATGAAATGGTGGTTTCATGGCATGAAATGACGATATTGCGACTTGATACGACCATTTCATGATGCAATACCATGATTTTTCATGATGGCATCGTCCTTTTCATTACAAACATATGGATTAATCTTTTATCCACACACATTCATATGAAACCAAGTTTTTTAAGGGGCAGTATTATTGTTTTTTAGGAAACAAATGCTGCGGAAAAAGATATTGTCCCTTTCCACGGGTGAAACGTCCCCACTCTATTGCATGCTGCGGACAAGTGTGGTAACAGCGCATACACTGAACACAGACATCTCCCCAAACAGGGCGTTGTGCTGACAAAATTGAAATATTGGAATATGGACACGCTCGAACACAGGCGCCACACGAAGTGCATGCTACTGTTGTCTTGAAATGCTTTGGAGTTATCAGGAAACGATTGAAAAAGGGACGGACGATATGGCTTTTTGCCCACTTCATCGGACCTGGTATGGTGTCGAATCCACAGCGTCGGTCTGTGATGTCATCGATGATGCGGTTCACACGGTCACGGGCAGACATAATCTTTTCGTTTTCCTTCTCCTTGTTGTCAACATCAAATCCAGGCAGACAGATATAGGATTCTGGCATAACCACAGCCCATCCAGCCTTGCATTCCCATCCCTTGCGCACGGCATCAGCACAGAATATCTCAGCAGTCATACCGGTGTCGTCACCGCATGTAGTGACAAAGTACAGGTACTTGACACCGCCACTGACCTGCATCTGTTCGATGAAGCGTTCTACAAACACCGGCACTCCCCATCCATAGCACGGAAACACGAAGCCAAGGCATTCGCCATCGCGCAGTTCATACGACATCGGTGTCGATATTTCATCGGGAATGAACCGAAGTTGGTCGCCCAGTTGCTGCGACAGCTGCTGAGCCACCCATCGGCTATTGCCTACACCGCTGAAATAGAATATCATAAGCTTCGTTGTTTGATTATTGGGGAAATTTTACAGCCACTGGCGTTTCTTGAAATAGTACCAGCCGATTACTGTGATGATGACAGAGATGATGATGGCAATGAGGAAGCCCCATGAACTCTGCTCCATGCCGTTCACAAGGTTCATTCCGAACAGACTCGCAACGAGAGTTGGCAACATGATTATCATGTTGAGCGATGTAAGCAGACGCATCACTCGGTTCATATTGTTGTTGATGAGGTTGGCATATGTGTCCATTGTCGATTCGAGGATGTTTGCATATATCTGCGTCATCTCGCGCGCCTGGTTCATCTCGATGTTGACATCTTCAATCAGTTCTGCATCAAGGTCATCGACCGGGAGACGGAATTTCAGTTTCGACAACAAGGTTTCGTTGCCACGGATACTTGTAGCAAAATATGTGAGCGAGTCCTGCAAGCGAGACAAGCTGGTCAAGTCGCGGTTATCGATATTGTGGTCGAGGTGTCGTTTTGCTTTTTCTATAAGTCCGTTCACCTGTTTCAGATATTTCAGATACCACACACTGGTGGAGAGGAACAGGCGGAACACGAGGTCGGTGGCATCAATAAACCCTTCTGCCCGTCGCATCTGGTGGTTGATGAAGTCAAGCATCATCTTGGTCTCCTGATTGCAGATGGTGATTATTTTATCGTCCTTGATGAGAATACCAAGTGGAATGGTAGTGTATGGACTACGACTTGTGATAGTCTTCAAGTGTGGAATACGGAGGATAATCATCAGCCAACCTTCATCGTAATCATAGCGGGCACGCTCATCGGCATCCGAAATGTCCTCAATGAAATAATCGGGAATACGCAAGTCTTCGAGAAGATACTTTACATCGTCCTCTACGGGGCAAGTGACCTGAATCCAGCAACCTGGTTCCCATTGTTCTATCTTACGGATGCCTTTATTGAAATTCCAGTATGCAAGCATAAAAAATATGTATATAATAAATGAATGTACATCAACGAAGGTACATCACACCGATGCTGTCCTTCTGAAAAAAGTACAATGAAATTATTAAACTTTTAACTCTAATAAAAATGATATGCCACAAGCACTATGCAGTTGCTTGCAACAGCGGGGAGTCAAAAGTTACATATTCTTCGCTTAATTGACTCTACCCTAACGCTTCTGTTCGTTATTCGCCGGATAATCGTCCATATAAAAATTTGTTTTATGAGGTCGGCTGTTTAGGAGTCTGGTGTGATGGCAATAGACTGCCAGTCATCCAAAATCTTGCTTGCACAACAAGCCTCATGTTATTTTCGGGTGCAAAGATATGCAAAATTCGAAAACTGACAAAGCGATTCCGCCATTTTTTTGCTCACACAGTGAATTTTACTATCATCTATGCGTGTCTGTATCCTAATCAATGTTGCAGCAAATGTTATGACACTCATTGGTCGGCATATGCGTATTTCAGAGCAAAGACATACAATAGCGCACAATATAGTTTGTTTTCTATCTCATTTTTATTAAATAGCACAACGGTGTATGTGTTTTTTTCGTAACTTTGCACGAAATTAGAAACAAACAAAAAACAAGAAGATAAAAACACTGACTGATTATGGAAATCAAGAACAATGAAGAGGTAAAGAGCGAATCGCTCAGCTTCGTGGAAGAGATAATCAAAAATGACCTTGAAGAAGGCAAAAACGGAGGACGGATTCAGACCCGTTTCCCACCAGAGCCAAATGGATATCTGCACATTGGTCACGCTAAGGCCATCTGCATGGACTTTGGCATGGCTGAGAAGTACGGAGGCGTGTGCAACCTGCGTTTCGATGATACCAACCCTGCGAAGGAGGATGTGGAATATGTCGATGCCATTATGGAGGACATCAAGTGGCTCGGATTCAACTGGGGCAATGTCTATTATGCATCTGACTATTTCCAGCAACTTTACGACTTTGCAATAACTCTCATTAAGGAGGGTAAAGCATATATTGACGAACAAACATCTGAGCAGATTGCTGAGCAGAAAGGCACACCAACCATTCCTGGTACTGCAAGTCCGTTCCGCGACCGACCTATCGATGAAAATCTCGCTCTGTTTGAAAAGATGCAGGCTGGCGAAGTTGAAGAGGGAGCAATGGTACTCCGTGCCAAGATTGACATGGCAAACCCTAACATGCACTTCCGCGACCCTATCATCTACCGTGTGAAGAAGATGCCACACCATCGCACTGGTTCAAAATGGAATGTATATCCAAACTACGACTTTGCACACGGACAGTCAGACTTCTTTGAGGGGGTCACCCACTCACTATGCACACTGGAATTTGTTCCTCACCGTCCATTGTATGATCTGTTCATCGACTGGTTGAAGACATCACGCGGAGAGACTGACAACATCGAGGACAACCGCCCTCGCCAGACTGAATTCAACAAGCTCAACCTCTCGTACACTCTGATGTCGAAGCGCAACCTACTCATCCTTACTCAGGAAGGAGTTGTCAGCGGTTGGGACGACCCTCGTATGCCGACCATCTGCGGTATGCGTCGTCGTGGTTACAGTCCTGAGAGTCTGCGCAACTTCGTCAAGATGATTGGTTACACAAAGTATGATGCGCTCAACGAATACGCAATGCTGGAGTCTGCCGTACGCGAAGATCTGAACAAGCGTGCCACACGCCTCAGTGCGGTGCTCAATCCAGTCAAACTTATCATCACAAACTATCCTGAGGGTCAAGTTGAGACACTCGATGCCATCGACAATCCTGAGGATGAAAATTCAAAGCACCACACCATCGAATTCAGCCGCGAACTCTGGATTGAGCGCGATGACTTCATGGAGGATGCTCCAAAGAAATTCTTCCGTCTCAGCATCGACCGCGAAGTGAGACTGAAAAATGCCTACATCATCAAGTGCACAGGCATCAAGAAGGACGAGAACGGCGAGATTGAAGAAATCTACTGCGAATACGACCCACTGACACGCAGCGGTCTGCCAGATGCAAACCGCAAGGTGAAAGGCACAATCCACTGGCTCAGCATTCAGCACAGTCTGCCAGTTGAAGTTCGTAACTACGACCGTCTGTGGCAGGTGGAGAATCCACGCGACGAAATCAAGAAATATTCCGACGAACACGAAGGAGTACGCGGCATCGAAGCCATGCGTCCGTTCCTCAACCCTAACAGTTTGGAAATTAACACACACGCTTACATCGAGAAGTACGCTGCCGAATTCAGTCCACTGTCTTACATTCAGTTCCAGCGCATCGGCTACTACACACCCGATAAAGACTCTACTGCCGAGCACCTTATCTTCAACCGCGCAGTCGGTCTGAAAGACAGTTGGGCAAAGGCAAACAAATAAAGAAGTACAACGATAAGCAAGACGAAGACCACTTGTATGCAAATTAATGCTTTAACATATGCATGTTTAAGCTTAAAGATGCGCATGTTTAAGCTTAAAGATATGCATAATAAAGCTTAATGGCAAGCAAGTTCGCGTCAAGTCCAAAAGAGCTGAATAGCCAGTCCCCACAATCGGGAGGATTTGAGGTTTTTGTATCTACGATCTCTAAACGACATTGTATGAACAACGATGAATTCTACGACTCATTAGACTTTAAGGAGTTGCTTCGCAAATACGAACAGGCAAAGCAACAGGGACAAATGTGCTATTTTGACTCTGACGAATTTATTGACATCGCAGAATACTACCTCGACAATGACCAGCTCGATCAGATGTTAGAAGCATCAGAGCACGGTCTGGCACTGCATCCTGACGAAGATTACCTCGTTTCGCTCAAAGTCAATGCACTCATCAGTCTGCACCGGTTCGATGAGGCACGCCAGATGCTTCACAGCATCGACCCAGAAAAAGATCACGACTACTATTACTTCAAAGGGCAGTTGCTGGCAACAAAGGGCAATAACGAAGAGGCAAACAAGTACTTTCGTCAATGGATTCAACATGAACAGGCGAAATGCGAGGAGATGACCAATAGGGCTGAATCCCGCGAAAGAATGAAAGATGCATATTTCCACATCATTGTTTCATTTATCGACTTAGGTACCAGCCACGACCAACAGCCAACCATACACTTTTGGATTGATGAGTATCAAAAGACATTTGCTCCCCTCGACGGCGACGACACAGACATCGACATAGCCCGTTGCTGCCACGATGCCGACCTCACAGACGACGAGATAGCCATCTACTCACAGTGCCTCGATAGCAATCCTTACATGCCGCAAGGCTGGACCTACCTCAGTTCACTGCAACATGTGCAGGGACTGATAGACGACTCTATCAACTCTGCCGAAAACGCCCTTGCTGTTGACCCCGACGACATTCATGCACTCATAGTTCGTGCCCACGGTCTGTTTGACAAGCACAACTTTGCCAGTGCCCTACCCGACTACCAACGCTACTATGAGCAGACAGGCGACGATGCCGTGCTAATGGCAATCGGACGCTGCCAAATGGAACTCGGACTCAAACAGGAAGGACTGGAGACGCTGCACAAGGCACGCGAATACTGCACCCACAACAACAAGGACAAATCCACCCAGGCATACAACCGCGGATTCATTGCCGATGCATTGACCATAGGAGGATTCTTCAAGGAGGCACTTGCTGTCATCCGACTCGCCATCCGTACATTCCCCGACGATGTTGACTTTCACATACAGAAAGCCAGAATCCACCTGGCAATGGAAAACGCAGAAGATGCCGTTGAAGAATATATACGTGCAGCTATCAATTCCGACACAAAGGTCAACATACTGATGTCGGGAGCAGGTGATTTGATGGAGCACGACTACTACCGTGCCGCAGTCTTCCTTCTCCTTATGGCAGAGAAAGAACAGGATGACCCCGAACATGTTAAGGTCTATCCTTATCTCACACACATTGCAGCACAACTCGGTCAGAACGAACTTGCCATCAGTTTTCTCGACAAGGCATGTCAGTATGCACCCGATGTCGTTGGCCAGTTGTGGGAAAACGACTTAATCGGAATTGCCCCGGATAACTATTACAACACCCTCTTGCAAATTTTATTATCTAAAAAGAGATGAATACATCATTTAGAAATGCCACGACTGCATTGCTACTCATAGTCGCAATGTGGTTCTCATCATGTTCGGACAATCAGCCCGACTACATAGGCGTCATCCCTTCTGATGCCACAGCAGTTGCAGCCATCGACTTGCAAAGCCTTGCACAGAAAAGCGATTTTGCTCATTCTCCACTGTTGACAATGGGAAAGAAAGCAGCACAATTGCTAATCGATAAAGAAACACAGCAGAAGATTGATGCCATTATCGACGACCCGTCACTTACTGGTATCGACATCAAGGCACCTGTCTATGCTTTCCAGACTCCGAACCACTTTGTCGGCATCACAATGCGCATTGACGACTCATCAGCATTCGAGGAATTTGTTAATGGACTGTCAAGTCAGAACTTGTGTTCTGCCGTCAAGGAACACGACGGACTGAAATGGAGCGCACTGTTTGACGACATCGACTTCACATTCGACGACAACACACTGCTGATGATGCAAAAGTTCGACGGCATAAACTCCATGTCAAGCGAAAAGGCTACCGACATGATGCTTGCCCTGATGCAGTTGCCAACAGAAGAGAGCATTGTCTCAACGGACAAGTTCAAAAACATCAGCAAACTCGAATACAAGGACATGCAAGCATACTTCAACCTTGCAGCAGCACCCGAAGTCATCGCCAGCCAGATTAAAGACTACATCCCATCAGGCATAAGCCACCAAGACATCGAGATGGTGATCGGAGTTGAATTCAACAATGGAGAAGCCGATGCTGCCATCCAACTGTTCAGCAGTAAGCCCAAGGTACAGGGCATCCTCGACGACTTCACACACTCATTCAAATCGGTCAGCGGAGACTTCATCAACATTCTGCCCGACAACACACGACTGTGGATGACAATGGGGCTGAATGGTGAACAAGCCATCACACAGTTGAAGAAGATTGACAAAATCAAAGACATGCTGATGGCAATTAACCTCGGCATCGACATTGACAACATCATACGCGCCATCGATGGCGACGCACTCGTCATGGTCAGCACCGACGACAAAACCACCCTACTTGCCACACTCGGCAACACCAACTTCATGAACGACATCAGTTACTGGATGGAGTCTGCACGCGAATATGGCATCAAGTTCAGCCCATGTGGCAATAATCAGTACTGCATTCAAGCAGATGGCCGCACCTTTTACTTTGCCGTCAACGACAAACAATTATATATAGGTGAAGAACAGTTCACACCAGAACTTTTCAACACAGCAAAACACGACAACCTGCTCAAAGATGAGATTGTGGGCAAAAACCTGTTTGTACATATCGACCCACATTCACAGTTCGGAATCATCAACAAGGTCATCGTCACAGCAGACGAAAGCGGCAAGTTGTCGCTCAGGGCACAAACACCTAACATCAAACAAAACATTCTGTATCAACTCATCAAGTTATGGAAACTATAACACTCACAGACACCCTGCCTGAAGTGTTTGCCCAGCGCACTGACATCAACAGCGATGTCTGGAAGAAGCATGTCACTTTTGAAAAGGGGAAACTCTATCTTGTAGAAGCCAACTCAGGCACAGGCAAGTCGTCCCTGTGCAGCTACATATTCGGTTACCGCCACGATTACACGGGCACTATCAAGTTCGACGACCAGGACATCCGTCAGTTCAGTGTCAGCCAATGGGTAAGTCTGCGCCAGCGCTCACTCGCACTGCTTTGGCAGGAATTGCGTCTCTTTCCTGAACTCACTGCCATGGAGAATGTGGAAATCAAGAACAAGATAACTGGATTTCAGACACGACTGCAGATTCTGCAATGGTTCGAGATGCTTGGGATAGCCGACAAGGTCGATGCTCGCATCGGCCGCATGTCGTTCGGACAGCAGCAGCGAGTGGCAATGATTCGTACCATGTGCCAACCATTCGACTTCGTTTTCGTTGACGAGCCCATCAGCCACCTCGACGACAACAACAGCCGCATCATGGGCGAAATCCTCACTACCGAAGCCAAGCGCCAGGGAGCAGGAGTAATCCTCACAAGTATCGGAAAACACATTGAACTCAACTACGACAAGACACTGAAACTATGATCTGGAAACTACTACGCCAACACATCAGCATTCCACAGTTTGCCGGTTTCTTCCTCGCAAACCTCGTGGGCATGACCATCATTCTGCTCGGAGTTCAGTTCTACACCGACACGCAGGCAGTATATCAGGGTGAAGACAGTTTCATGAAGGCCGACTACATCATCCTGAATAAGAAAATCAGCACCGTCAACACTATCACCGGCAAATCTACAGCTTTCTCCCAGTCTGAACTTAAAGAAGTAGAACAACAGGAGTTTGTGGAGCGGATGGGAGTGTTTACCTCATCGGCATTCGATGTCAACGCCTCGTTCCAACTCGATGAATCAACCAACATGTCAACCGATATGTTCTTTGAGTCTGTTCCCGATGAGTTTGTCGATGTCAAGTCATCCGACTGGGCATATGTCGAGCAGTCACATGAACTACCTATCATCCTGCCTCGCAACTATCTCGACCTCTACAACTTTGGCTATGCACAGAACCGTAACATGCCAAAACTATCCGAAGGCATACTTGGAGCCATTAAGTTGAAAATCAGAATCAGCGGCAATGGCAAGAACGACGACTACGAAGGACGAATCGTCGGTTTCAGCAGCCGCCTTAACACCATACTCGTGCCACAGTCATTCATGGAATGGGCAAACCAACACTACGCACCAGGAAAGGGCACAGCCGCCACTCGTCTGATTATCGAAGTGAACAACCCAACCGACCAGCGCCTCACCTCATTCATTCAGGACAATCACTATGAGACTGACCAAGATAAGCTTGATGCATCCAAGACGACATTCATGCTGCGCATCATCGTTGCCATTGTCATGACCATTGGCATCATCATATGCATACTGGCACTCTACATCTTGATGCTGAGCGTCTATCTGCTCGTCGAAAAGAACAACACAAAACTTGAAAACCTGTTGCTCATAGGTTACAGTCCACGCCGTGTGTCACGCCCATATCAGTTGCTGACCGTCGGACTCAACATAGTGGTGTTTATCATCGCCATTGCCATCGTACTTATCGTTCGCAGTCAATACATCGAACTGTTCCACAGTTTCTTCCCACAGTTTGAATCACCAGCCATCAGTCTCACAATCGTCATCGGCCTGGTAATCCTCATCGCAGTTTCGATTATCAACATAATAGCAGTATATACCAAGGTAAAGTCAATATGGAACAGAAAGTCATAGCACTATACACATCTACATTCGGCACAGCCCCCGCTGCTATTGAGCATCTCTTTGGTGGAGGTGGAAGCAGTCGCCGCTACTACAAAATCACAGCAGCCAATGGAAGCAGCGTGTATGGAGTGACCAGCACCTCACCCGACGAAAACCTTTCGTTCTATCGTCTGTCACAGATGTTTGCAAACCGTCACCTGCCAGTGCCGAAAGTCTATGCCATCAGCGACGACCACTTATGCTACCTTCAACAAAACCTCGGAACCACAACACTTCAACAGTATCTCCATTCCTACGATTGTAGCAATCCTGCGCCCCCCAACCCAGGCATCAAAATGCTGGAACAGGTGATGCGCGACTTGCCCCGTCTCCAGTTTCTTGGAGCAGGCGACGATGTGTTCAGCCAGTGCTATCCAGTTCCGGCACTCGATGAAATGAGTGTGATGTTCGACCTCAACTATTTCAAGTACTGTTATGTGAAACTCACAGGCATCGAGTTCAATGAAGTACTTCTGCAACACGACTTCGAACACCTCACCCACGACATTCTGTCCGAGAATTCCGACACATTCCTCTATCGTGACTTTCAGGCACGCAATGTCATGGTATTCGATGGCAAGCCATGTTATATTGACTATCAAGGCGGACGACGCGGCCCCATCTACTATGATGTTGCAAGTTTTCTCTGGCAAGCATCAGCCCACTACAGTCCCGCACTGCGTGACCATCTCATTGACACCTACCTTGAAGCCCTTCAACCATACCGTAGTTTAACTCGCTCCCAGTTCGAACCACGGCTCATGCTCTTCGTGCTGTTCCGCACACTCCAAGTATTGGGAGCATATGGTTTCCGTGGACTTTGGGAACGCAAGGCACACTTCATCGACAGCATACCTGCGGGACTCAGCAACCTCATGTCGTTGGTCAACCAAGGAACCATTGATGCATACCCATATTTGAAGCAAGTCGCCATTTCACTCTGTACAGCAAACAAAAAGCCCAACCCTGTCAGTGCCGGCACTGATGAAATCAGCACAGTTTCTCATGACAGTGTCAACAATACCGTGGTCTGCGATGAAGCAGCAACAGCCAAAAATGCAGCATCCCGCAATGACGCAAAAGCAAGCACAACCACCCCAAGCACACTGACCGTACAAATTACTTCTTTCTCCTTCAAAAAAGGAATACCAACAGACAACTCTGGCAATGGAGGCGGCTATGTGTTTGACTGCCGAAGCACCAACAACCCGGGGCGTTACGAGCAATACAAGAAACTGACAGGTCTCGACCAGCCCGTCATCGACTTCCTTGAAAAAGACGGAGAGATACTCACATTCCTTGACAGTGTCTATCCACTCGTTGATTTCCACACCAACCGTTTCCTCAACCGTGGTTTCACACACCTGATGATCTCGTTCGGATGCACAGGCGGACAACACCGCAGTGTCTATTGTGCCCAGCATGTCGCTGAACATCTACGCAAAAAATACGGTGTGCGCATCGAACTCACACACCGCGAACAAGGAATACATGAGATATTGGAATAGCCAATTCATGTGTAAAGCATCTTGATAAATGAAAAGTGTATGGATTACTGCGACTCAACTATCATATCAATCCTAACTTTTCATGATGGCTTCAACTCGACTTATAAGCCATGATATTTTTGCATCCCATCCATTGGACGCCGAACAATGGTGCCGACACTGTATCCCAGTTCGTGTGCCACATCACGGATAACATGCTCATATGCCCATGCCACAGAACCCACGAATGAGCACGGTATCTGTATGTCATCAATTTTCGCGGTGTTCGCATTTAGGCGACACAAATATGGATGGATGTTGCGAATGAAGAACTGACGGAAACAGTCGGCAACAAGTGAATAGATTTCAGCATTGTCGAGATGATGCTGGCAGAACTGACTGACCTCGCCTAAAAAACGATTTGCCATAGGCTGACGATACACACGGTTAACAACATCGGCTGATGTCAGGTGAGTCTCATCGGCAAACATCTGACAAACGGCTGGCGACAACTGATGCTTAAAGACATCACCCACCAAACGACGACCAATATAGGCGGCACTGCCCTCATCGCCGAGGATGTAGCCAAGCGGTGGTGTGTTCATAAGTATAGTGTTGCCATCATAATAGCATGAGTTGGCACCAGTGCCAAGGATGCATGCGATGCCGGCATCATGGCCCAGCAAGGCACGGGCAGCACCCAGCATGTCAGAACCAACCTCGGCACGACAATGAAGTTCATCCTCGAGTATGGTCTGTAACCGAGGAGATGCCTCCACAGTACATCCCGAACCATAGAAATAGACTGCATCGACAGTTGCCGATAGCTGCGGTTTCAATTCTTCATTTATTATTCTGCGTATGGTGGCATCATCCTGATGAAACGGATTGATGCCTTGTGTGAACAATCCCCCACTCCATTCAGTCTTTGTCGATCCGCTGTCTGCTATTAGTATCATTATTTAGTGGTATTAGTAACAGTCTTGGTTTTACAAGATTATTGTTTAGGTTGGTTTACTTTTGAATTAGTATGCGTTATCGCACAATCGTATATACTTCATGATGCTTTTACTACATATGTTGTAAATGCATCGCAGCATGAAATGGTGGTATCATGGCATGAAATGACGATATTGTGGCTTGAAACAATCATTTCATGATGCAATACCATGATTTTTCATGAGGGTATTGTCCCTTTTTCATGGGAATAGGGTGAGCAAGTTTATTATTTTGCACTGAAATCCTTGATTCGCTGTTCCTCTGATAATCGGCAAATGAGCAGTGTGCCATCTTTTTCAGCAACGATGTAGCCATCGAGTCCCTGAATGACAACACGGCGCTCCTCTGTCGTATGAACTATGCAATTGCTGCATTCATGCAGTTCGATGCGAGGACCAATTGCTGCATTGCCGTTAGCATCTTTTTCTGACAATGTGATAAGTGAACCCCAGGTGCCAACATCGCTCCATCCAAAATCAGCAGGGCAGACAAATATGTCGTTTGCTTTCTCCATTACAGCATAGTCTATACTTATGCTCGGACAAGTCGGAAACAGTTCGTTCACCTTTTCCTGCTCCGATGGTGTTCCAAGATAAGGATTCAAACTGTCAAACACAGCAGTCACTTCAGGTGCATGCATCTTTAACTGATTGACAATAGTACGAACATTCCATACGAATATACCTGAATTCCAATAGAACTCAGAATGACGGATGTATTCTTTTGCTGTTTCAAGATTTGGCTTTTCACAAAAACGAAGAACTGGATAGACATCATCATCACCACTCTTGTCACGCTCAATATAACCATAACCAGTCTCAGGGCGAGTTGGTTTCATTCCCAAAGTAAGAATTGCATCGTGGGCAGCAGTGAAATCGAGAGCAAGGCGGATGATACGTTGGAACTCGATAACATCAGTCACGATGTGGTCGCTCGGAGTAATAATGAGATTAGCATCTGGAGCCACCTGCTTTATGCGCCAACTGACATAGGCAATGCAAGGAGCCGTGTTTCTGCGGCATGGTTCCAAAAGTATGTGCTGGGGCTGCACTTGCGGCAGTTGTTTCATCACAATGTCGCGATACTTCTCATTGGTGACTACCCACACATTTTCATCGGGAACAATTCCACGAAAACGGTCGAGTGTCAACTGGATGAAAGTGCGTCCACAGCCCATTACATCAATAAATTGCTTCGGACATTCAGTAGTGCTCATTGGCCAAAAACGGCTTCCAACACCACCTGCCATTATAACTAAATGATTCTGCATATGAGGAGAAATGATATACTATATACTACTTAAAAAAAGCGACCAACTACAAGAATATAGTCGGTCGCATTTCGTTGATTCGTACCTTAAAAGGAGGTTTATGCTTCTGCAAGTGCTTCCTCAGCAGCAGCTTCTTCTGCAGGTGCTTCTTCAGCCTTTGCAGCTTCAGCAGCAGCGAGAGCAGCAGCCTTCTTGTCAGCTACCTTCTGAGCGATTGCGTCGTTAACCTTCTTTTCAGCAGCAATGCGTGCATCGTAAGCAGCCTTCTTCTCAGCAGCCTTCTTTGCTTCGAATGCATTAGACTTGTTGTCCTTTGCTGACTTCCAAGCATCGAACTTAGCCTGAGCTGCCTGTTCATCGAATGCGCCCTTCTTGACACCACCGAGGAGGTGCTTCATCATGTAAACGCCTTCATTTGAAAGGATGTTGCGAACTGTGTCAGTTGGCTGAGCACCGCACTGTACCCAATAAAGAGCACGCTCAAATTTCAAATCAATAGTAGCAGGATTGGTGTTAGGGTTATAAGTACCAATCTTTTCAACATAGCGACCATCTCGTGGTGCATTAACATCTGCGATAACGATAGCATAGAAAGCGTAGTTCTTGCGACCGTGACGCTGCAATCTAATTTTAGTTGCCATTTGTTTTTAAGTTTTTTATTGTTTATAAATGATTTGAAGTGCTACTAACTCGTAATAGCGGTTGCAAAGGTACAAAAATATGCTGAAAGTGAAGCATATGTACACGGATTATTTTAATAATTCAGCCTTTTTTCCCTGTTTTGTGGTTGATTTCACTATTTTCACTTGTCATTTTCCCATAATCATTTTAGGACAAGGACAGTTTAGATAATAGTGTTGAGAGATTGGGGATTAGTACTTATAGCACGCTACACCCTCAGCTATTCTCCGTTGGAGGAAGGGATGGAGAGTCAGATGCTTTCTTTATGCCCCATCCAGTGATACCATATAAAATAGAGGTCAACGGACTCACATAATTGAAGACACAATATGGAAGATATACCAGTGTTGCAACGCCAAGAACGGACGACTGCGTCATACCACATGAATTCCACGGAATCAGCACAGATGTTACTGTAACACTGTCCTCCGTGGTTCGTGACAACAATCGTGACTCACACCCCTTTGTACGGTATGCATCCTTAAAGGTACTTGTTGTCAGGATTATACTCATATACTGGTCACAAGTAATCAGGTTAGCAACAAGACCTGACAGTACAGTGGAGCCAACAAGACTTGCAGTGCTCCGGATGCCCGACACAATGGCTTCGGTTATTGTCTTTATCATGCCTCCAGCCACCATGACACCACCAAAGCACATGGCACAAAGTATTAGCCATATGGTTGGCATCATCCCATACATGCCACCAGTAGATACAAGGTCGTTGATGAGAGGGTCGCCAGTTTCAACTGTGGTACTGGTTGAGAATGTGAGAATCAGTCCCTTTGCCAGTTGTTGCCATCCAGAGAAATCGTTTCCAGCAATTTCACGGAGTAAGTCGGGCTGAATGGCAATCGCCATAAATCCTGCCAGCAGCGATGACACAAATAGAGTAATAAGTGAAGGTACCTTCTTTGCGATGAGAATACCAGTTACAACTGGCACGACCATAGTCCAAAGTGACAGATTATATTTGTCTGCGAGTACCCCGATGTTAGCATCCACAGTGATGTCACCATTGACACTGAGGCAAATGCCTGCAACAGCATAAACTATAAGTGCAACACACATAGCTGGTGTTGTGGTCCGAAGCATATAACGGATATGAGTGAAGATGTTGACATCAGCCACAGCCGAGGCAAGGATAGTGGTATCACTTAATGGACTGATTTTATCTCCGAAATAAGCGCCTGAAATAATAGCACCTGCCGACCAACCGACAGGGATTCCAAGAGCAGAACCTATACCTATAAGTGCAACACCAATGGTGGCAATTGTTGTCCATGAGGACCCTGTCATAAGCGACACTACCGAGCAAATGATGCATGATGCCACGAGATAGAACATTGGCGACATTATCTTGACGCCATAATAAATCAAAGTCGGAACAACGCCACTCACCATCCACGATGCCGACATCATGCCAATGAGAATCAAGATGACAATTGAAGTAGCTGAATCCTTGATGTTTTTCGCAATCCCTGCTTCTAATTCATCCCAAGTGGCAGTGCGGCAGAACAGGGCGATGCATGCGCCAACCGCAGTTGCAGCAAGTAACGATACCTGACTGCCTCCAAGCAATGCATCACTTCCAAACAAAATAACTGAAAGCACCATCATCAGAACAAGCACGATGACTGGCATTACAGCGACAAACAATGGCAACTTTTTATTTTCGGTCTTTTCCATTTTATTCTATCGGTTTAATAGTAATTTGATAATATATGATTCAGTACTACCTCGTCAGTATTACCATAATCATAAAGTTGGACAAACGAGAACTCATCAATAACTTCATCTGGAATGATTCCACTTGCATAATCATAATCTCCGTCACAGTCGGCAACATATGCGGAAGCAAGATGTACTGTAAATGGATAAGGTGAAGGACATTCCTCTAACCAGATGTTTTGCCCCATGGACTTTGTGCCATACACCTTGACCCTGTCACCAGCATTCAGTTTTTTCAAACCATGAACAAGCCATTCGGCAGCACCTTGCGTATATGGCCCTGTGATGAAGCAGAGCGTCAGTCCATCATGGCCTTTTGTAACATTATATGTATGATTTTCTGCCGATCGAGCACTGTTGAACAAAGTCTGTGCAAACACCCCCGTTTCAGGACTAATCATAGAAGCAATGTCGTTTGCAGTTTCAATTGTTCCCTGGTTACAAAGACGGAGGTCAAAGACCAGGACTTTGGGATTATTCGCCATAAGTGATGATACGGCATCGGTCACCAGGCTACCAGTCATGTTTGAACACATGATATAAGCAATGTCACGACGAATCATCTGGCTACACCAAACTGGTTGGTCATTAACTTGGCGAGAAGCAGCCAGATTAACGGTATCGGTCGATTGCCAGAACAGTGAGTTATCATCGTAATTTACATCAAGATGATTTACAACCAGAGTGTGCTCCCTACCCTTTTTCAGATTTTGTAAAGTCTTCGATGTGACTTTTTCTCCATCTATCAATGCAATGAAATCACCTCGACAGAGTGAAGTCTCGGAGGCAGGCGAACCTGGATAAATGGTCAGAATGCGCCCAAACTGTTTGGTGGTCTCCCCAGTTGGATCGGTCATCAGTGTCAAGTCGAGTCCATAGGAATTAACATGGCTGAACATGCCACGCTCATGGTAATCCTGTTCGAGTGTGTCAATCGAACAGTACGACCACTTATCTGTCACAGAGCTGTACTTTGAGACTTTCTTGATGAAGTCTGTCGGTGATGCAAAGTATTCTTTCCATTCAAGGTCACGCACGGAATCTGCCCACAGATATTTGTCTGTCATAAGTTCTTGAATCCAGTGTGACTGTTCCGTTTTCTCTTCATATTCGTATGTTCGGTCTTCGCCACACGATGTAAAGAACACGAGTGTCACAAGAATCAAGTATATACGCACCAATTGCACAGAAAAAGTATAAGGGCGACAGCGCATATCAACATATTTTACACTATTCATCTGCATTTTCAACTATTCGTCTATTTGTGTTTGTTCAGTTATTGTTCATCAAGTTTTATTTAACAAGCACCTTCTTGCCATTTACGATGAGAAGTCCCTTTGTAGCATTGACATGTGACGGGTCCAAACGACGACCAGTGAGGTCAAATGTTCCTTCCACTGCGGTTTCAGGTGATTTGTTTTGAATATCTTCGATTTCAGTTACATCAGTCTTTTCGGTAAGAACAAGACGGAAATCATCTGCCTTGAACCATGAATCAGACTTGACACCAATCCGTAGCAGGCCATCCGTTCCAACAACAACATCATCAAGGCGAGCATCCGCCAGATAATAGCAGCCGAATGGGTGAGCTGACACTGCAACAGAATCTACACCAGCAAACATTACAATGACATTGCCTTCGTCAGAACCGACCTTCGACATAAGGCTGTATTTACCAGGAACAAGTCCACTTATCAGTTGGCTTACCACTGTTGATTCCCCACCCGATGTTGTCTCAACTAAATTACTACCTTCCATGCCAACGGCACGATGCCACAAGTTGTTATCTTTATATATTTTTGCTGTGCCTCCTTCGACGGTCCAGCCTTTCGCAGTCACTGTACTCTCTTCAAAAGAAGGATTTTGTATGTTGCCTGTGCAATTTATCTCTTTATCGCCAAGAGTGATCATCATAGACTTGTACTCTTCAATAAAGTCAACGAGACGATTTGCAGCAGCACGAACGCCAGAAACAGCCGTTTCGCGCATAGTAAAGATACTCTCTGCGCATGCTATGGAGTCTTCCATCATTGTATTTGCCTCGTCTGTCACAAGGTCAGCGTATTCGCTTTTCGCTTCACATGCACAATTGATGGCTTCACCCAATGTCTGGTATGCAGGATCAAGTGTGACCGAAGAATTGGCTCGGAATGCTTTCCTAAGGTTGGAAGCACAAAAATAACCACGAAGAGCCTCAACAGCAGTTCCTTCCTCTTGTGGCTGGAAGTACTGTGTTTCTTCCATATCCATAAGCATTGCGCCCTCTGGAGTTGTGACATTGGTGTATGTACCAACAAGGGCAGAATCAGGATTCGACAGAAGAGTAGCGCTGACATGAGCATCGCTGGCTGTCATTGTCTGATTGCGTTCAGAAGAAGTCATTACCATGTATGTGCGTCCAGCAAGCAGATGACTGATATTTGTGGTCTTGTTACTGATTCCTGTCGAGCTGTGGTTGTCAATCTGACGTGCAGTCATTCCAACAGGCACATCAAGTTCACATGGAGGTGTAAGCAAGTACCAGCGATTAGGTTGCTGCATAATAACAACTGACGCCTTGGTGGCAGTAAAGTCACTTACAACACTGAAATTATAGCCAGGTGTCAACTTCATATCTGCACATACACCTTTATTTATTATATTATAACCGGTTGCATCGCAATCATCGGCAACATAAAAGACGGCATTTGGGTTAACTGGCGGTTCTGCAATTCTGCCGATACAACTGACAGCAGTAAGGTCGTAACTGGTAGCAGATTTATATGCAACCTTCTTCGCTGCGGTGGTAAATAGACTGACATCCCAGTTACCAGTAAACTTCAGGCAATCGTTTTCAAAACTTTCAACAGCCAGTGTACCTGGTTTCAACAAAAAGCGCACTTCATTTTTCTTGCCATCAGGTATGACAACCTCATCGGTTATACCATTTGTCTTGACAGGATTTTCAAATGAAGCAACATAAAGTTTTCCTTCCTCAATTGGACATCCCGCAGTAGAAGACATAGTAATGGCAACGGAGCCTGAACTGTGCGAAGCAACTTCAATCCGTCCAGTCTTAGTGCCAACAGCTGCAAATGTATTTCCGCCATCTTCACTGGCAGAGATATTCATGCGAATGGTTCCTTCATATGGCACACTGCTGAAATTCTTGATTTCAATCTGTGCCATGGCTTTCGAGCCATAAACCACAGTATAATCGTTGCCTGCGAAAGATTCCACATCACTGCTTCCATCGACAAACATATCCACGAGCGACAATTCGCTTTGTGGAGTCTCAGAAACAATTACCTCTTGAACAAGTACATTGAGGTTTTTATCAGTCACTGTCAGATATGTGTTATGGCTCGTGTTTGGTTTGTAAGATAGTTTCATCTCACTCTCACTGCCATCTACAGGAATAACCATATCAACATTCTGGTCTTTTGCCGAACTGATGTTTGTAGGCCTTGCTCCAGTAGAAGTTACAAAAAGATAAATACCGGAATAAGGCAAAGTGCCATTGTTCTTCACGCGGACTTTCAGTGTATTTGTTCGGTTCATGTATGAATGAATCGGCAGTTCAACAGACGCAGTCAGGTTCTGTTTCTTGGGATAAACACCAGTTACACATTCCTGCCATGAATTGTTGAAGCCCCATGATGGGCTCTGTCCACGAGCGACAGTGAAATACCCGTCGTATGTACCAGGATTTCCCCAACCAAGGTTAAAGTGGAAAAGATCGCTGGAAGCCCTATAACCGTCAACTACGACAGCATGCCCTTCCCCTTTGTCATTGCAACCACTGTATAGCACTGGATGCATCTGCACAAGGTCGTTGTACAATAATGTTGACCATGCGGCATCACTGTAATTATTGTATTCTTCTCCCCAGTCTTTGCTGTTTTCCTGTCCACCATTAAGGCCAAGAATGTTACTATACACAGCACGGCAGTCATCATTGTACCCGCTGGTGCTTGAACCATAAGTCAGGTGGGCGCCACCACCGACCACAGCGAGCAGGGTTGCCACAGCACTGCGATATTCATTCGGTTCGGAACCATTGTATTGAGTCTGCATCAGCTCCCACATCAAAGGTGTACCCTTTGGAAAAGCAGTAGTAGCATAAGCGTTGTCACCATAAGTGTAACTACTTGTAGCCGACTGTGTCTCATGTGGTAGATCCTTCCACCAATAATATGCAACTTGCGATGCAGCAGTTGCCACACATCCTGTGACACATTTTCCTCCTCCGTCCTTGCGATCAGGACAGAAATTGTTATACGGAGCATCCTGATGCCAATGAGTCTTTATGAGAGGAGCAATATCAACACGGGGAGTAGCGTATTTTGGTTCCACAAACCGCGGAGCATTTACGGCTTGTGCAGATTCTACTGCGGTTGCATAATAGTCCAGATACCACTGAAGGAATGGAGGAAGATTGTCGGGTTCGAAGTCACCGTTCTCTGTATATCCCAGTATTTCAGGCAGGCAGTCATCGCCACTGACAACAACAAACCCAAGTCCTTTACCACGAGAGAAAATATAATACGGTGACGATGCGGCATATTTCGGTGCAAGCTTTGCCTTGCTTTTTCTCGTTGCCTTCGTCACAAGAACTGGTTTTACGAACTCATTGTTCATAAATGGTTGTGCAAGAGTCTGTGCCTTCTGCAAATTGATAGGGTCAGCTTTGACATTCAGTGTGTTCAAACATACGACTGAAAGTGCCACAAGGAAGTTTCGTAAGTTAATCATAGGACAATTGGGGTATTAGTCTGTTGGTTGTCTGAAACAAGTAAAGTCAGCTCCATGGTGAATGTATCAAACGGAATTGCTCATCCAAACCATTGTAAGAAGCAAACTCTGCTATTAAGGTTTACACCGTTTATGTAGTTAAAGCAGTTTATATCATTAATCAATGTAACTTTTACCATTAATCAATGCAGCTTATGTCACTAATCATCAAGTTTCAGCACTGCAAGGAAAGCTTTCTGAGGAACCGACACATTTCCAATCTGCTTCATTCGCTTTTTACCAGCCTTCTGCTTTTCCAACAGTTTGCGTTTACGGCTAACATCACCACCATAACACTTTGCAAGTACATCCTTTCGAACTTGCTTGACAGTTTCACGAGCAATGATCTTGCCACCGATAGCCGCCTGAATTGCAATATCGAACTGTTGGCGTGGCAACAAATCTTTCAAGCGTTCACACATACGGCGACCAAGCGTCACTGCATTGTCAACATGTGTAAGTGTGCTCAGTGCATCGACACTTTCGCCATTGAGCAGAATGTCGAGTTTAACCAGTTTAGATGGGCGGAAGCCAGCACTGCTGTAATCAAAAGAGGCATAGCCACGGCTTATACTCTTCAACTTGTCATAGAAGTCAATGACAATTTCGCCAAGTGGCATCAAGAAATGTATCTCCACACGATTACCAGCAATAAACTCCTGCTTCAAAAGTTCACCACGCTTGCTGAGGCACAAGGTCATAATAGGACCTATATATGTGGATGTGGTAATAATCGTTGCATGAATATAAGGTTCTTCGACATGCTCAATCAGTGTTGGGTCGGGCATAGAGGAAGGGTTGTGAACTTCGGTTGCCACACCATGCTTGTCATATATCATATAAGACACATTTGGCACAGTAGTGATCACATCCATGTTGAACTCACGGTCAAGTCGCTCCTGAACAATTTCCATGTGCAAAAGTCCGAGGAAACCACAGCGGAAACCAAATCCCAGTGCAGCAGAACTCTCATGTTGGAAAGAAAGTGAAGCGTCGTTAAGTTGAAGTTTTTCAAGTGATGTGCGAAGGTTCTCATAATCTTCAGTCTCGATTGGATACACACCGGCGAAGACCATTGGCTTAACCTCCTGGAAGCCTTCAATCGCCTCCATACTGCCATCAGCAACCGTGGTAATGGTATCACCCACTTTTACTTCAACAGCATTCTTAATACCAGAGACTATGTAACCAACATCACCTGTCCGCAGTTCCTTTCGAGGTACCATGTCCATTTTTAGCACACCGATTTCTTCTGCCTGATATTCTTTCTTTGTATTAATGAAACGCACCTTTTGACCAGGACGCATCACACCGTTCACAACTTTGAAGTATGCAATGATGCCGCGGAACGAATTAAAGACAGAATCAAAGATAAGAGCCTGAAGTGGAGCAGATTCGTCACCTTCTGGATGAGGTATGCGTTCCACCACAGCACGCAGAATTTCCTCGACTCCCATACCAGTCTTGCCTGACGCCAAAATAATCTCTTCGCGCTTGCAGCCAAGAAGGTCAATTATCTCGTCTGCCACCTCATCTGGCATAGCATTTGGCATATCGCACTTATTGATGACAGGAATTATTTCCAAGTCGTTGTCGATAGCCATATATAAGTTTGATATTGTCTGTGCCTGAACGCCCTGAGTGGCATCAACAACCAGCAAAGCTCCCTCACAAGCAGCAATGCTTCGGCTCACTTCGTAAGAAAAGTCAACATGCCCCGGAGTATCAATCAAGTTCAGTATATAAGTTTCACCATCAAGTTTGTACTCCATCTGAATGGCATGACTTTTGATGGTGATGCCTCGTTCCTTTTCAAGATCCATGTCGTCAAGCATCTGCCCTTCAGTAACCTTAATGGTGTTAGTATATTCAAGCAATCGGTCAGCCAGAGTTGACTTACCATGATCAATATGTGCAATAATACAAAAGTTGCGAATATTCTTCATTTAGTTCGTGTCTGTTGTTATATGTTTATAATTCGGCACAAAATTACGAAAAAAAAACAGAACTACCATATTTTTACATGAAATACACGCACAAACAGCTCAGAGACCAAGTCCAAGTATCATAAAAATGCTGTTAAGCATGTATTCAACCACAATAGGCCATTAGACTATAACATACTAATTAGCCTACTACTTATTTATCATCCGCATCTTGTTTCCCTCGGTTAAAATGGAACACAATAAAGCCTTTAAAGAAGTGGTTAGTGCTGCATCATTGCCAATCAGCGAAACAGAACTTTTGCACCTTTGCCTTGATTTACGGTTCTTGACTTATAACTACCCGCAAGGACGATATTTGCATCGTCATATGCCGAAACTTCCACATTGTTTGTTTCAATATTCAATTCCACATCAGACTTACCAAACGCCAGTATTTCAGTGTTATCAGCCTTACCTTGCAATATAGTCCTGCCGCTACCGTTCTGATTTATCAACACATGACCTCCAATGTCAACTCCTGCATTGATATTGCCGTCTCCAGAAGCCACAAAATCAGCATCACCATCAACTTTTAGATAGTGGAACATGGCATTTCCAACATTTTTGCCATCATACCTAAATGCTCCATGACAAACCACTGAATCCATTTCAATATTTCCAGACGACAACGTGCCAAGCGACAAGTCTTCGGTTTCGATGGTTCCCTTTGCAATGAAATTACCTGTGCCACATGTGGATGCAATTCTTAACTTTGGAGCAGAGACATACAATGTAACTTTTGCCCCCTTTTTATCAAACATATTGATTGACGGATTGTTCTCACTGTTATAAGTAATCATCAAAGAACCCGAATCAACAGACACTTTGACAAGTTGGACAAGCGACTTTGGTCCTTCTGCCATTATCCTGCATTCGCCTTGCGTAAAGTAAATGTCCAGACTACATATACTTGTCACTTGAGAGAATTCACCAGCAAACGGAATGTCGCAGCGTACCACCTCCACCTTATCTTCTGATTGTGCTTCACAGGCCGAGTCAACATTTGCGCCATTATTATCACCATTTTTGGTTGTCGAACCACTATTGCACGAAGCAAGTACCGCAGCGGTCATTGCCACTAACACTACCCTTTTAACGGCTGTTGTTAATAAAGTTCTATTCATTTAGTCGATTATTTTGTACAAAGGTAGCGTTTCTTCCCCAAATATTTGTATATTTGCAAAGAAAATAACTTTCATACACATAAAAAAGATAAAATCAATGGCAACAACGAACAATTACATTACAGTAGCATACAAACTCTATGTAAGCGACAACGAAGACATCGAGGACGATCTCGTAGAAGAGGCATCGGCAGAACATCCGTTCCAGTTCATCAGCAATCTCGGCTGTGTACTACCTGCATTCGAGAAAGAACTTGACCCACTAAAAGAGGGAGATACTTTCGATTTCGTAATCCCATGCAAGGATGCATATGGAGACTTCGAAGACGAACTCATGTTTGATGTTCCTAAATCCACATTCTTCCTCAATGGCAAGTTCGACGAGGAACACATCTTCGAAGGGAATGTGATTCCACTTCAGGGTGAAGACGGCAACCGCTTCAACGGAACTGTCATCGAAGTAAAGGAAGATGCAGTGACCATCGACCTCAACCACCCAAGAGCAGGTCAAGACTTGCACTTTGTTGGCAAAGTCATTACTCACCGTGAAGCTACCAACGACGAAGTCACTGGTATGATTCGTATGCTAAGTGGCGAAGGATGCGGTTGTGGATGTCACGACTGCGGAGGCGATTGCGGTGAAGGATGCGGATGTGGAGATGATGACTGCGACTGCGGTGAGAACCACCATCATCACGATGGATGTGGATGCGGACACTGTCATTAATCATCGACTTCTATGAACACATTTGGCAACATATTCCGCCTTACAACTTTCGGTGAAAGCCATGGCCCTGCCATCGGAGGTATCATAGATGGTTTCCCTGCCGGAATAGACATCGACCTTGATTTGATTCGCAGCGAGATGAACCGTCGTCGTCCTGGCACATCGTTACTAACTACTCAACGCAACGAGCAAGACGAAGTAGAACTGCTTTCAGGCGTATTCGACGGTAAATCAACAGGCTGCCCAATCGGATTCATCATCAAGAACACTGATGCTCATTCATCTGACTACAACGAGTTGAAAGAGGTTTTCCGTCCGTCACATGCCGACTTCACATACCAAATGAAGTATGGCATCCGTGACCATCGCGGAGGTGGACGCAGTTCTGCACGCGAAACGGCATGCAGAGTTGTAGGAGGAGCATTCGCCAAGATGCTAATCAAGGCAAAAGGGATACATGTTGCAGCACGAATAAGTCAAGTCGGTAGCACCATTCTCTCTGGAACAGACGACGAGCAGTTTCAGCAATATGCAAAGATTGTTGATGAAGTCCGTCAGAAACATGATTCCATCGGTGGCATAATCTCATGCACCATAACTGGCTGTCCTATCGGACTGGGCGAACCTGTGTTTGGGAAATTATCAGCATCATTGGCATCAGCAATGCTGTCCATCAATGCAGCAAAAGGTTTCGATTACGGTGGAGGATTCGATGGCGTTGGACTGAAAGGTTCTGAACAGAATGACCCTTTCGTATGTGAAAATGGCAAGATACATCCTCACACCAACAACAGCGGAGGCATTCAGGGAGGTATCAGCAACGGCGAAGACATTTATTTCCGCGTTGCGTTCAAACCGATTGCCACCATCGCACAACCTCAACAGACAGTAAACAACAACGGTGATGCTGTCACCCTTGTTGCAAAAGGGCGTCACGATCCATGTGTGCTTCAACGTGCATTGCCAGTTGTAGAAAGTATGGCAGCAATGGTCATTGCAGACCATTTGCTTATGAAACAAACAAACTCAATCATATAAGAACTAATATAGATAATCTATGTCTCTCAATAAAGTTATGCTCATAGGCAATGTGGGAGTTGACCCAACAGTACGCTACACACCAACAGGCGTGTGTGTAGCACAAGTGCGACTTGCCACAACCGACAAAGCCTACACACTCGCCAGCGGAACACAGGTCCCCGAACAGACAGAATGGCATACAATAATTTTTTGGGATAAACTCGGCGAAATCGTAGAAAAATATGTACACAAAGGTGACAAACTTTATGTTGAAGGGAAAATACAGTCTCGTCAATATGATGACCGCCAGGGCATCCGACGCTATGTCACTGAAATCATAGCAAGTCAGATGGAAATGCTCTCACGCCCACAGCAAGGAACAACCGACAAGCCACAAGCCACATCTGCTGCTCCCACACCTGTACAGCCAACTGTTTCCCAAACCACAGAAGAGGCTCCATTCTGATGCTCTATTACGAAAATCAGATAGGCAACACCCGTGTTGCAATTTGGCATATCACAGAAGACTACGAGCAACTGTTAGGAATTCTGCCCGATGCCGAATCCATCAGCAGCGAGGCAGAAACATGCTTTGCAAGTGAAAAGCGACGACTCGAATGGACCTCCGTCAGAGTCCTACTGTATACAATGCTTGAACGCCAGGTCCAGATATCATACAATGAACAAGGTGCCCCTTTGCTTCCAGAATATGAGGGACTGCACATCAGTATTTCCCACACAGGTAGTTATGTAGCCATAGCACTTTCTGACAAGAACAAAGTGGGCATTGACATTGAGCAAGTAGAGCATCTTGAAGCAGGCAAGGAGTCCAGAGTGGAGCGAGTGAAATCGCGCTTCATGGCTGACGACGAACAAGCTGACACAGTTATCGGTCTGCTCTTGCACTGGTCGGCAAAAGAAAGCGTGTTCAAAGTGGTTGGCAAAGAGGTTGCAGATTTTCAGAACGACATGCATATCTTGCCATTCGACGAATTATGCTATGAAGGGAATCTCAAGATGAATGCCCAGGATGGCAACACACATATTATATTATATAAGGTGTTTAACGATTTTGTATTAACGCTTACCAATTATGAACAATAAGACAGTCATCATAGCCGGGCCATGCGTCATTGAGAGCATGGATGTCCTTGACGAAGTTGCCAAGGAACTTGTGCGAATAAACCGTGCGCTGGGCATCGACATCATTTTCAAAGCATCATTCGATAAAGCCAACCGCACTTCTATCAGCTCGTTCAGAGGTCCTGGTTTGGAAAAAGGTTTGCAGATGCTTGCTGACATCAAGCAGAAGTATGGCCTTCGCATTCTGACTGATATACACGAAAGTTACCAAGCCAATCCTGCTAGCCAAGTAGCCGATGTGCTGCAGATTCCGGCTTTTCTCTGCCGACAGACCGATTTGCTTGTTGCAGCAGCTAAAACTGGCAAAACTGTCAACATCAAAAAAGCACAATTCCTAAGTGGTGACGACATGCAGTTCCCTGTGCAGAAAGTCATCGAAAGCGGTAATACCGATGTCTGGCTTACAGAAAGAGGTAACATCTATGGTTACAACAATTTAGCCGTTGACTTCCGCAATATTGCAGACATGAAGAAATATGCAAAGACTGTGATCATGGACTGTACTCATTCAGTTCAGCGTCCAGGGGCTGCAGGAGGAAAAACCGGAGGCAACCGTGAATTCGTGCCAGCCATGGCACTTGCAGCAAAGGCCTTTGGCGCAAATGGATATTTCTTTGAAACACATCCTGACCCAGAAAAGGCATTGAGCGACGGACCAAACATGCTATATCTCAAAGACTTCGAAAGCGCAATTAAGCCATTGCTCATACCATAAGAAATCATCAGCGCCACCACACATCAGCGATTGATGAAATTTTCAACAAACGAATTTCTAAATGCAATGAATAACATAAACGATACAGCAATCAAGTGTCTTCAAGACGAAGCCAACGCCATTCTCGATCTAATACCCCAGATTGAAGCCAGTGAAACATTCAGCAAGGCTATAGAACTAATGTATGAATGCAAAGGACACATCGTCGTTTCCGGCGTGGGCAAATCAGGTCATGTGGCAGCAAAGATAGCAGCAACACTTGCATCAACAGGAACACCCGCATTCTATGTAAACCCACTTGATGCACTACACGGCGACCTCGGCATGATTATGGAAGACGACATCGCACTTCTCATATCGAATTCAGGCAATTCCGATGAGATTCTTCACATAGTCTCTTGTTTGGAAGACCGTCACAACAAGATTGTATCCATGACAGGCAACCCTGAATCATTGCTTGCAAAGCACTCTGATTACCACATATCTGTAGCAGTCGAAAAGGAGGCATGTCCATTAGGACTCGCTCCGACTTCATCGACAACAGCAACCATGGCAATGGGTGATGCAATAGCATGCGAATTGATGTCCAAGCGTAAGTTCAAAGCACGCGACTTTGCCAAATTTCATCCAGCAGGTACCCTCGGTAAGAAACTGGTAACAAAAGTGCGCGATGTGATGTACACCGACAACCTGCCGATTGTTGATGCCGACATGAAACTTATCGACGCCATCATACTCATCAGCAACGGTCAGTTAGGACTTGGCATCATACTTGATGAAGACAAGTGCCCAATTGGCATCATCACAGATGGAGACATACGCCGTGCTGTCGAGGGAGCAAAATCCAACTTTTTCAATCTTGCAGTAAAAGATGCCATGACACGCACCCCACGCACCATCGGTCCGGATGCGAAACTGATGCAAATTCAATCAATTTTCAAGAAGCACGAGATTCATTCACTCATAGTTACCGACAAAGAAAACCGACTGTTAGGTATCGTCGATTACTTTGCAATTATGAGTTAAACGGCAACAGATTTACTTAAAACGAATCATAATGACAACATTTATTGCATTTTTCTTCAAAAATGTTTGTCAATTACAAATGATTTGTTTATCTTTGCACCCGTATAGTAAAATTTAACTGCGCTTCACACTTATAGTGAGATAAAAACGGTACATTCAATCGAATTATTACAAACAATTTAAATAAACAATTAACACATGAAAAAATCAATTGTGCTCGGACTTCTCTGCTTAGCAGGTCTTGGAGCAAACGCAGAAACTACACTTGATGTAAACCCAGTAAAGCAACTCGCTGCAACTGCTGAAGGTTCAGCTACCCTCACACTCTCTGCTGACGATGTTGTAGCAGGTCAAGAGTTCACACTCAATGTTGACCTCAACAATGCTGAAGACCCAATCTGTGGTGTTCAAGCTGACATCTATCTCCCAGAAGGACTCGAATTCGTAACAGACGAATACGATGACCCAGTTATGGAAGGTGGTCGTTCAACTAAGATCACAACAAGTGGTGC
>JAGHSZ010000164.1 GCA_018065565.1 Candidatus Colivivens caballi | reverse complement strand
GGAAATATGCTTTGTCGGCATAAACGCCGAGTTGTCGCAAGCCTCATGTCATTCGGTCATTCGGTCATTTCACAAGCGTCTGGAAGACGGTACAGCACATGGCTAAGCGATGTAGCGTCCTCCAGACGCTTGCGAAATGAAAGTATATTTCCTATCACTCCAAATGTCTAAAGAACCGGAAAGATTACCGATGTGACTCGCCATCGTTTGCAGTCATTCTGCTCCCCGTCCTGAAAGGAAGGGGATGGGGGAAGGTCCGGGAAGGTCCGGGAAGGTCTGGGGAGTAAAGTCTAAATTGGGGAAGGTACGCTCATGTTTTCCCTCACGAGCGCTCATGTTTTCCCTCACGAGCGCTCATAAACATAAAAAGGTGTACACCTTCTTAGCGTTTGGTGTACACCTTTTCCGAATAACCTGTACACCTTTTTGCAGGAAGGTGTACACCTTTTTCAATTATCGACCGCTCGATTCGGCATTTACGAGCGCTCGTCGGACAATTTATCAGCGCTCGTCAGGCAATCCGTTAATGTCCGCATATGAACAATTGCTAATCTGCGCTGTGGCATCACATATAGAGTCAGTAAATCGCACGACCATAGATGCCGCCCTAACCGTCTCCTGAGCCCCAGGAAGGGCAAGGGAGGTGGCATAGGCAAGATGCGCTTAAATGAAAAGCACGCGCCACGAAAAAACCACACCTCACAGTGGAGTGAGATGTGGCTTTACATGCTGAAATATGTAGTGATTGATATGTCAGCTAATGCAGGTGCAGAAGGGTTTATTCTGCGCTTTCTGCAGGTGCTTCAGCAGTTGCCTCAGTAGCAGTTTCAGCAGCCTCTGCCTTTGGAGCAGACTTGCGGCTACGGCGTGTACGAGTCTTCTTTTCTGCCTTTGCCATGTTCTCGTCGAAGTCAACGAGTTCGATGAATGCCATATCAGCATCGTCAGAAGCGCGCTTGCCGAGCTTGATGATACGAGTGTAGCCACCTGGACGGTCAGCAACCTTGTTTGCTACTTCACCGAAGAGTTCAGTGATAGCATACTTGTTCTGAAGGTAACTGAATACAACACGGCGAGAAGCTGTAGTGTCTTCCTTTGCCTTTGTGATCAGTGGCTCAACATAGACGCGGAGAGCCTTTGCCTTTTGGAGAGTCGTAGTGATACGCTTGTGCATAATCAGTGATGTTGCCATGTTTGACAGCATAGCAGCTCTGTGGGCTGACTTACGGCTCAGATGATTGAATTTCTTATTGTGTCTCATCTTTGATTAATCTTTATCAAGTTTATACTTACTAGTGTCGGTTCCGAACTGAAGGCCGTGCTCTTCGAGCAGGTCGTCGAGTTCTGTGAGTGACTTCTTACCAAAGTTGCGGAACTTGAGCAAATCGTTCTTTTGGTACTTAACCAGGTCACCGAGTGTGTCAACTTCAGCTGCCTTGAGACAGTTGAGGGCACGAACTGAGAGGTTCATGTCGGTGAGTTTGGTCTTAAGCAACTGACGCATACGCAGAGCGTCCTCGTCGAATTCCTCTGTGCCATCGATGTCGTTGTTGTCGAGAGTGATCTTCTCGTCTGAGAACAACATGAAGTGGTAGATGAGAATCTTCGCAGCCTCTTTCAGTGCATCCTTTGGAAGGATGGAACCGTCAGTGGTGATTTCGAGCACGAGCTTATCGTAGTCAGTCTTCTGCTGAACACGGTAAGGTTCTACGTGTGTTGCTACATTACGTATTGGTGTGTAGATAGAATCAATCGCAAGTTCATTGATTTCCTTGCAATACTCGCGGTTTTCATCAGCAGGGACATATCCGCGTCCCTTGTTGATGCTGAGTTCTATCTCCAGGGTTGCTTTCTGGTCTAAATGACAGATTACCAATTCAGGATTTAACACTCCAAATCCGGTAAGATACTTGCTGATATCACCAGCTTTAAACTCGGTTGAATTCTCGACCGTGATAGATACCTTTTCGGATTCTACCCCGTCAACTGTTTGCTTGAATCTTACTTGTTTCAGATTCAAGATAATGTTGGTTACATCTTCCTTTACTCCTGGAACTGTTGCAAACTCGTGCTCTACACCTGCGATGCGGACTGTGTTGATGGCATAGCCCTCAAGTGAAGAGAGGAGGATGCGACGGAGGGAATTACCGATGGTAATACCGAAGCCTGGCTCCAGAGGACGGAATTCGAAGCGGCCGAACTTGTCGTCCGATTCCAACATTATAACTTTTTCAGGTTTTTGAAATGCTAATACCGCCATTGTTAACTATTATTTAGAGTACAACTCGACAATCATTTGCTCTTTGATATTCTCAGGGATGTCTGCACGCTCTGGCATGTGGAGGAGCTTGCCTCCCATTTCTGCGTCAGTCCATTCAATCCAAGGATATTTGCTGTGGTTGAAGCCTGCGAGTGAATCAGCAATGACCTCAAGAGAACGAGCCTTCTCGCGTACTGCTACCAACTGACCTGGCTTTACAGAGTAAGAAGGGATGTTGACTACCTGGCCATCAACAGTGATGTGCTTGTGGCTTACCATCTGACGAGCTGCAGCACGAGTTGGTGCAATACCAAGACGATAAACTACATTGTCGAGACGAGCTTCGAGAAGCTGAAGGAGTACTTCACCTGTTACACCATCTGATGATGCTGCCTTCTCGAACAAGTTACGGAACTGACGCTCCAGAACACCGTAAGTGTACTTTGCCTTCTGCTTTTCTGCAAGCATGAGGCCGTATTCTGATGACTTCTTACGACGGTTGTTGCCGTGCTGACCTGCAGGATAGTTTCTCTTTGACAAAACCTTGTCTGGTCCAAAAATTGCCTCACCGAAACGGCGTGAAATTCTTGACTTTGGTCCTATATATCTTGCCAT